>CANOLA010000029.1 GCA_947566705.1 uncultured Lachnospiraceae bacterium
CCGGCTGGCCATTGCTCCTTGCGATCACAGCCTTCATACATTTGACTGCCTTTTCTCTTTTTTTCTTTTTCTTCTTACCTTTTTCTGCTGTGTCTCTTCGGTAAATATTCCCCTTGTTTCTGTCTCATTTGTTTCCATGGTTCTCTTCCCTCTTTCTTTCAGATATGTGTGAACAGTCTGTTTCTTCCCTGGTTAATTATAGCAGGAAGACCGGAAAAAATGTAGGATTTAAAAAAACCTTAAAGATTTTTAAAGGAAACTTCATGATACAAAAATGATGGAATTTATATCCGGTCCTCTTCAATATGCTCGCGCCCCTGGTCGATAATGGTACGCACATGGCTGTCAGCAAGGGAATAAAATATGGACTTCCCCTCCCTCCGGCTTTTTACCAGTTTGTTCTGCTTGAGTATGCGCAGCTGGTGGGAAATGGCGGACTGCGTCATATGCAGCGCCTCCGCCAGGTCGCATACGCACACCTCTGCTTCAAACAGCACATACAGAATCCGGATTCTTGTGGAATCACCAAATACTTTAAACAGCTCTGCCAGGTCATACAGTTTCGTTTCCTCCGGCATGGTTTTATTTACAAGTTCCAGCAGGTCCTCATGTACATGCGTTTCCCCGCAGCATTCGATTTCCCGGTTGTTCATTGGTCCAGCCTCCTATAGTTTCTTCACAAACAATGCACGTACTGCATTCAGCACGGCAATAACCATAACGCCCACATCTGCAAAAATTGCAACCCACATATTGGCTATCCCCAGCGCCCCCAGAAGCAGACAGACAAGTTTTACACCCAGAGCAAAATAAATGTTTTCATACACAATACGGATACATTTTTTTGCAATACGGACTGCTTTTGCAATTTTAAGAGGGTCATCATCCATCAGTACAATATCAGCCGCTTCAATTGCAGCATCCGAGCCAAGCGCACCCATGGCAATTCCAACATCTGCACGGGAAAGTACAGGCGCGTCATTAATTCCGTCCCCGACAAAGGCAAGCGTTTCTTTCGGTGCTTTTTCAGAGAGCATTTTTTCCACTGCCGTTACCTTGTCAGCCGGAAGAAGCTGGCTTTTTACCTCTGTGATTCCAACAGACGCCGCTACATTTTCCGCTACCTGTCTGTCATCGCCCGTCAGCATGACAAGCCGTTTTATTCCGGCAGCCTTAAGTGCCTGTACTGCCTCTTTTGCATGCGGCTTAACAACATCCGCTATCAGGATATGTCCTGCATATTCGTTATCAACTGCAACATGCACAATTGTTCCCGTACCGGTACATGCATGGCTTTTAACGCCAAGCTGTTCCATCAGTTTGTCATTTCCGGCTGCCACCTGGTGTCCGTCCACCACTGCTGTCACACCATGACCGCTGATTTCCTTTATATCCGTCACACGGCTTATATCCAGTTTTCCATTGTAAGCATTTCTCAGGCTGGTACTGATCGGGTGTGTGCTGTGACACTCCGCCAGTGCGGCATATTCAAGCATCTTAGCTTCCTCTGCGGTATAACCGCCGTCCGTCTTCCCGCAGATTCCCCTGTGGATTCCGCAAACCTCAAATACCCCCTGGGTAATGGTTCCTGTCTTGTCAAATACAACTGCCTTTGTCTTTGCAAGCGCTTCCAGATAATTAGATCCTTTCACAAGCACTCCCGCCGCGCCCGCCCCGCCGATTCCTGCAAAGAAGCCGAGCGGAATACTGATTACCAGTGCACACGGACAGCTGATGACAAGAAACGTAAGGGCACGGTAAATCCATGTTCCCCATTCTGCTGCAGCCCCCATAAAAAGCAGTCTCACCAGGGGCGGCACAACAGCAAGTGCAAGCGCACTGTAACATACTGCCGGTGTGTAATAATGGGCAAACCTTGAAATAAAATTTTCGGAACGGGATTTTTTTGAGCTTGCATTTTCCACTAAATCCAGAATTTTTGAAACTGTGGATTCCCCAAATTCCCTGCTGGTTTTTATCTTTAAAACCCCGGATAGATTAATGCAGCCGCTGATGATTTCACCGCCTTCTGCAATATCCCTTGGAACACTTTCCCCGGTCAGCGCACTGGTGTTTAATGTGGAGGTTCCTTCCACAACCACACCGTCAATCGGCACTTTTTCTCCCGGATTTACTACAATAACCGTACCCGGCTCTACTTCATCCGGGTCCACCTTTTCAAGCTGTCCGTTTTTTTCTATATTGGCATAATCCGGCCGGATATCCATCAGATCACTGATGTTGCGGCGGCTCTTTCCAACCGCGTAGCTCTGGAACAGCTCGCCAATCTGGTAAAACAGCATGACAGCAACGCCTTCTTTATAATCGGAAAGCGCCATTGCCCCAATGGTTGCAACAGCCATCAGAAAGTTTTCATCAAAAACCTGCCTGTTTAATATTCCCTTCCCCGCCTTTTTTAAAATATCATATCCAATCACAAGGTACGGTATTAAAAACAGCACAAGTTCCAGCCAGCCATTCAGCTTTACCTGCTCTGTGAAAACCGACAGACCAACGACTAGTACTGCCGATATGATTATTCTTATAAAAACCTTTTTCTGCTTTTTATTCATCGCCATCCCCCGTTTCTATAAAAAAATTTCGCAGTCGTCCTCCACCTTTTTACAGTTTTTCAGTACCTCCTGCATAACGGCTTTCACCTCTGCCCCGTCTTCAAATTCCACGTTCATTTTCAGTGTCATAAAATTCACCGTGGCATCCTTTACTCCGGCAGTAGCCTTTGCAGCTTCCTCCATTTTATTTGCGCAGTTTGCACAGTCTACTTCAATTTTGTACGTTTTCTTCATAATTCATTCCATCCTTTCATTCAGTAATACATGCGTATTGTCATTACAAGTTCTAACAACATGTGAACAATTATTCATATATTGTTTGTATTATACCATATGAACCGGGAATGTCAAGAGGAAAATTCAATATTTCCATACGGACTACGGACGAACCAGTCAGCACACTATGGCACTCACCTGTATGACAATACATACTGCCGTAAAAATAATAAGCGAGATATGAAGAACTAAAGACCTTACAGCATGGCACATTTTTTCTGTAAATGGTGCCACGCCTTTTATAAAGATAAGTGCAAGCAGACCAAATACCACACTGCTTACCAGGGATATTCTGCCCTGAAAGTTAAGCGGCCATGGCTCATAGGTCCATAACTGCATGCGAAAAATATGCTCCAGCACATAGGAACAAAAAAGTTCGAAGCCTGTTGCAATACCGCCGCTTAATACAAATAAAGCCAGCGGATTTTTTATATTTACAAGTATGTATGATAAAATAAGCATTCCAAAGCCATAAATCGGACACATCGGCAGATGCAGGATTCCCCGGTCATAATAACCGCCACATACAATATATGTTGCAATAATTTCGTAAACCCAGCCCGTAAAAGAGGCAAGGACAAACTCAGTATATATAATTTCCGCTTTCAGTAAATTCTGTTTATTCATGTTTTGCGTTTAGTGCTTATTTGATATAATCTTTATCTCCTGTCTTTTCTTTTTAAAGGTAACGTCCCTGTACTCCGAATGAAGCGTTTCCCGCACACCATTTATGATAATGACACATCCTATATTGGCAAGTCCGCTAATCACAATTTTTCCATCCACGGAACGCCGGTTGATATCAATCAGCCTCTCCCGTTTCATGGAAATTTCTTTTAATTTTAACTGGTAATTGACTTTTCTGCGCATCTGCTCTGCTTTCTGCTGGTTAAGTTCAGGGGTGGCAGGCTGGGTCTGCAGCTGGTAAGTAAGCCGGTCCAGCGCATGCACTGCATCCGACACATTGTTCTGGTATTCTTCCGTCAGACGGTCGATTTCCTCCATCTTCTGCTTAAACTCCTTATCCAGTCCAATAACCAGCTGCGTGGTTACTCCGGCGCGGTTTCCGGCGGAAGCCGCCAGAATCTGTTCCACTGCCGTAACCGAACCTCCAATGATAGTACCCCGGTTCCCGGCAACCACCACATTCTGTCCCGATTCCACTTCACAGTTTAATAATGCTCCCGTGTTAATTTCTTTTGCAGCATAAACCTGCGTCTGCTCCAGAAAACGCGCCATAACATTGCCGCCTGCACGAATGATGCCTTTTCCCGAACCCTGCATTCCGTTTTTTAAAATAACATCCTTTCCCGCGCAGAGGTTCGCTGTTTCCACATGTCCGTTTACGGTAATGTTACCGGTCGTTTTCACGGTAACGCCGGCAAATACGTTACCCTGCACCAGCACATCCCCATGGAAATTCACATCCCCGGTAGCGGCGTCCAGATCACCATCTACTACATACATCGGCGTAACCGTCAGGCATTTTCCTTCCACCGTGACATTTCCTTCCGTACCGGCATAATATTTTCCGCCGGTTTCATCCGGCTCGCAGTGCTTGCACTGCAGTGGCTGCTGGTCTTTTCCCTCATAGGCTTCGATAATATTCCCCAGGATATCCTTTCCCATTACAGCAGGCGTAGCCGGATGATAGGTGACAAGAAGCTGTCCTTTTGTCACAAGCTCAATCTTTCCCAGTACATTATAATCCACCGAACCATCCGGCAGAATAATCGGTTTTACTGCAGGCCGTGTATTAAAATGATATTCAAAAAAACCGTCACGTCCATTTTTGGCGGGAGTCCCGGATGCAACTGTTGTTTCCTCATAATTCTGATTTCCCTGTGCAAGCTCTTCCAGTGTTTTTTTTCTGACACCAAAAATAATCCCGTTCTCCTTTAAAATTCCGTGAAGCTCCTCCTCAGAAAAACGGCGGTATAATGTAAGCAGCGCCTCCATGCGTGTTTCATTGATATGCAGAAGATAATCCGCGCCATTTATAATAATCGGATCACCCTGAATGATTCCCTCAACGGAATCATCCTCCTCTTCCTGTTCCTCTCCGGCGCCATGCCCGTCCTTTATCTTGGAAATGTACTGCTCTTCCGGTGAGAGGAACATAATTTTCTCCTGCTTATTTTCCTCCGAAGATGACAGTTTCGTCTCCTTCGTTTCAGATTCCCGCATATGACTGGTTTCTTTTTTCTTCTTTTTCTTACCTGCCTGATTAAAAAACATAGTCTTCATCTCCAAAAATTCTTTACAGCGGGCTTATATAGCTCCCGTCTGATAATTTTGCTTATGTTATATTTCACCTGTATATCAAGCTTATCACTTCAACTTTTTTATTTCAAGACTCTTTTCTTTTCTGAGCAGGGAGAACATCATGTCAGACAACAGAAATTCCAAAACAAAAACAGTCCCGCCGCAAACAAACGCTGTCCATGGCAGGGACTGTAGTGATTTTTTCTGATTCAGTTATGACATACCATTAACTGTCTTGTATTTGTAGAGCATCTCTGCATGATTCTGCTCTTCAATCTGGATATCTGCAAGCAGTTTGCGTACTCCGCTGTCCCCAAAGTTGAATACTTTCGTGTTGTACTCGCCGGAAACCATTTTTTCTGTCCCAATACAGTCGGTGGCAAGGAAACAGTCATTCTTCTTGTCCTCGGAATTTGTCATGCTGTCATAGGTTGCCTTTGGCTGATACTGCGCACCGTCCCTGTCATTGCAGTTGCAGGACGGAACCTTTCCGGTCAGCACCTGCCCAAGGGAATTGTAATGTTTTTCTTCCTCCCGCTGAAGTTCATCGAATAAATCCCTGAGAATCGGGTCTTTTGCTTCCTGCCCGTATCTTTTATACTTTTCGATGCAGGACTGCTCCTGTGTACGAAGATCCTCGATAGTAGTCTGTTCTTTTTCTGTTAATACCATATTGCACCTCTTTCATAATATTTTGGTAATGCTTCAGGTGTATTATGTCTGAAAGGATGCTAAAATATGTAAAATTTATTTTTTTATTGTACGGCTGCCGCCCGCCCTGATAATTTCAAGCATCCGGTCATACTGCACATACATTTTCTGCGTTTCGTTTTCCAGCAGATAATAATGCATGATATACGGAACCAGAAGTGACAGAAACAAAAGGGTAAGGAGCAGCATCCACAGGGAAGTCATGCACATCGTCACAAAAATTGTAGCGACCGTAAGAACTGCAAAAATAACAGTAACGATTAAATGCACCAGTCTTTCATGCTGAAAAAAAGAAATCTGTACCAGATGCTCGTTTAAAATATCCTCCCAGTCCGTCCCCGGCTCATTTTTTTCCAGCAGACTGTCTATTTTCATGCGGTAATCCAGAATTCTTTTTTTCATAATTCATCCTCTTCAAAAATCACTTTACTTTTTTATGCACAGCCCCGGAATAATTTCCCCGGAAGGTCTTTTTGTTTTCCCTCCAGTACGGCCTGACTTTGTAATAATACGTCTTTCCCTTTTTGAGCTTTTTACTTGTCCATGTAGTGGCAGCGTCGCCTTTTACATTTTCGACTTTGGTGTATTTTCCATTTTTCTTTGTGCTGCGATAAATGGTATATCCGCTGACACCATACTGCTTCGTCCAGGAAAGGCTGATCCTGTGGTCTTTTGTTGATTTTGCCTTTACACCGGAAACAGTGCTCATGCATGGTCTTGCGATAATTACCTTTGACAGGGTACCGTAAAGTGTTTTTTCGCGCTCGACGGTAAGGGTACGGTTATTTCCCTGGTAAATGTCCACATGGTAGATTCCGTTGGAACGACCGTTTTTTGCCCCGCACCAGAAAATCAGATCACCCGGCAGCAGCTTCGAAATATCCGCCTTACCTTCAAAAATACGGTACCCCTGCTGTTTGCACCAGTCAGACTCACCCGCTGCTGTAAATGCGATATAACGGTTTCCGATTATTTTTCCGGCTTTTTTATATCCGCGCCATACAAAAGAACTGCAGTCGGCATATTTTTTCTGCATACGTCTCGGCTGGCTGTAGGAAAGCTTTCCATACCAGCTGTAACAGTTTCTCAGCGCCTTTACCGCCGTTTTTGAAGCCACGCCCACTTCGTATGTAATAATTTCCCCGCCGCAGGTGGCGCTGATGGTGGTATAGCCTGCGCGTTTTGCCCTTACTTTTCCTTTGGAAGAAACGGTTGCAACACTTTTATCGCTGCTCTTCCATTTTACTTTACCGTCCAGTCCGGTCGCTTTCGTTGTAAGCGTTACAGTCTCCTTCGGATACAGGGCAATCATGCTTTCGTTTTCCACCCACGTCTTACTCTTGTTATCCGCAACAGTCTTTTTATCCCGCTTAAAATAATACTTAAATACCTTAAGCCGGCAGGTCAGTACCTTTTTGTCCACCGTTACTTCGACGGTGTAGCTTCCGGTTGATTTCGGGTAAACCACAATGGAATCATAACCAAGCTGTGCAACTACCTTCTTGGTTCTGTTTCCATCCGAATTTAAAATCCTGACAAAAACCTCACAGTCCTTTTCCAGTCCATTAATATATATTTCATTATTGTCACAGACATAAAAATCTTTCAAATCTTCCCATTCGCTTTTATATCCCCTGGCAAGGTTCATGGAAATGGAAGACTGCTGCAGTGATACCTCATGCTCCGGATGCGGTTCTGCGGGATTTTCCGGTCCCGGCTCTTCCGTGCCTGGCTCTGACGGTTCCGGTGCCGGTGTGTCCGGTATTTCGATTCCCGTTTCGTCTGATATCGGAACTTCCGGCGCCTCTGCGGTATCAGGCGTTTCGCTTTCACCGTAAAGTCCTTCCACCCAGGCCTCCTGCGGGTCGCCCTGCAGCCCGTTTTCCACTGTCAGTGCTTCAACCGGAGTCAGCGCAAACGTAAAGCTTATCACCGCTGCCAGTGCCCCGGAAAATAATTTTTTCTTAAGCATTTTTATCCTCCTCATATGTATTTCTTTCATCAAGCAGATAGTATCTATGATATCACAGTTTGTTTGCTGTTTCCACAAAAAAATTCTGGGAAAAACAGAAAACAAGATCAGACCGTATATCCATAAGTCAGCTCTCCTGCCTCCTCCCCCGTCTTCGGATATACGCGTTTTCCGTCCGCATCCAGAAGTTTCATACCAAGTTTCTGCATAACGCGCTCAGAAGCTGTATTTCTCGCATCGCACTGCGCGATAATTTTTGTCATGCCCAGATTCTTCGCGGCATATTCCAGCAGCGCGCGCGCAGCTTCCGTGGCATATCCCTGCCCCTGGTACGGCTTTGCAAGCATCCATGCCAGTTCCCCGGTTTTCCGCTCTTCATCCAGAACATAAATGGATACGCTTCCGATATGTTTTTCTTTCAGCATCACGGCAAACTCGTACCCTTCCGGTTTTTCCCTCTGCCAGTCAGCTGTCACATTTTTAAGAAACTCCTCCGTTTCTTTTTTTCTTTTCGGATAAAACATCATGTATCTTGTCACCTCTGCATCACAGCTGTACGGATATGCAGTTTCCAGATCTGAAATATCTAACGGGCGCAGAAGCAGGCGCATGGTATGAATATGATTTTTATTTTCCAAACTTATTTCCTCCATAATTCTCTCATATCTTCCGGCACCGGCGCATGAAATTCCATGTATTTTCCGGTCACGGGATGCGGAAAGGAAAGCCGGTATGCATGCAGCGCCTGTCTTCCAATCGGAAGCTTTCCAGCGTCTTTCTTTTGGCAGCCGTCAGTACGGTCCGTCTGGTTTGCAGCGTATAGAGGATGATAAAGAAAATCACCTAAAAGCGGATGTCCAAGATACTGCATATGCACCCGTATCTGGTGTGTCCGCCCCGTCTCAAGCCATAAGGTGACAAGGCTCATGTTTTCTTTCACTTCTTTCACCCTATAATGGGTAATGGCCCGTTCCCCTTTTTCAAAATCCACGGCACGCATCAGGCAGCGGTCTTCTTTTCGGGCAATCGGTGCAGATACAATCCCCTCGTACGGCTCAAGTATTCCGTCTACAATTGCAAGGTATTCCCGCGTCATTTTGTTTTTTGCTTCTTTATCTGTCTTCTGTGCCACCATGCGGCTTAAGACTGCTGCACTGACCATATGTTTTGCCACAACAGTAAGTCCTGATGTGTCCCTGTCCAGACGGTTGATACAGCGGAATACAAACGGCTGCCCTTTTTCCCTGAAATACCAGGCAAGTGCATTTCCAAGTGAGTTGTCAAAATTATTCCGCGACGGATGGACCGGCATTTCTGCCGCCTTGTTAATTACCAGAAGATCTTCGTCCTCATAGACAATATCAATGGGAAGTTTTACCGGAACCACCTGCTTTGAAGATTCCCATTCCCTAATCCGGACAAGAAGCTCATCCCCTTCGGAAAGTACATAATTCTGGTGCACACAGTTTCCCTGCACATAAATACTTTCTGCATCCTTTTTCAGGTTTACAAGGTTCTGTTCAGAATAACCGCATGACTTTAAGAACGTGCTTACTTTCTGTTTATTATGGATACTGTCTATCTGGTAAGTAATTCTGCGCTCCAGGGTGTTTCCCTCCTTTACCTGCGTTTTTTCCTCCTGCCCTTCGCTTTGTTTGCATGTTTACGCACTGCAAATGCCAGAACCACTGCAAGCGCTGCAGCTCCTGCAATAATATAAATATAAATCTTTGACGCACGGGCGTCCACAACTGCAAACACACACTCTGTCCCGCTCATTTTTACCTGCTGGTATGCGCCCCTGGATTTGGACTTTAACAGCTTCCAGCTTCCGTCTGCATACTGGTACACGGCGGCATTGTCCCCATAGGAATTTAAAAGACGCAGGGAAGATTCATCTGAATCGCCAAGTCCTGTTCCTGTCAGCTTTACTTCATACATCTGTGCACTTCCGCTCACCGGAAGCTCTTTCAGGCTGCCCTCCGGCAGAAGCTGCGCGTTCAGCCTTGCTTTCCCTGTAAATCTGCCTTCCACAAAAGCACACGGGCGTTTTGCCGCTTTTGGTTCTACCGCCTCGCTTTCCTCGGTTTCCTCCTCTGGTTCCGGTGCGGCAGCTTCCGCAGTTTCTTCACTTCCCAGTACCGTAACGTCATCCACATATTCTGCTTCCAGCACACGGTTACTGGTCATCACTTCCCCTGATACATCCGGCCAGATGCCGTTTCGTCCGTCTTTGTCAGGAATTTCCGGCATCTTTAATGTATCCAGTTTTGCACCGTACTCCACTTCCTCTTTCTCCACACATTCGCCGTCAATCACATATGATACCTGCAGATGGCTGTAGTCTTTTGGAAGTCCCTCGGTGGTAAGAAGTTTTTTGTACGATACCGGTTCTGCAACCCCAACATAACTGATGCCGTCAATTCCATAAACATCATCCCCGACATAATAGTTATCCTTTGCATAATCCGCCTGGTTTCGGGAACCGTCTGCATTGCGTTCCCCCACCTGTCCGGCGATGGCACCGATTCTGCTGCCCCCGCCGTACGTATCCGCCATGGCATAACAGTTGTAAATGCCTTCCCCGTATCCGGTGATGCCGCCGACATAGGAACCGCCCTCCACCATACAAAGGGCAAAACTCTTTCTGATAATTCCGGAGGAGTCGCCGCAGATACCGCCGGCATAATCGCCTTCGGTGCTCCTTACTTCGCCGTAGCCCTCACATGAAGTAACCACGCCAAGCTTCATATAGCCAGCCACTCCGCCTGCCCCGTCTTTTTTTGCCTTTACGTATCCGTAGTTTTTGGAAGACTGCAAAATACATTTGGTCTGGTACACTGCGCCAACGGACAACCGCGCGGTTCCGGCCGCACTGTCCTCCGGGTCCTCCTCGTCAACTGCCATGGAACCTGCCACACCGCCGACATTAATATCCCCTTCGACCACTCCGAAGTTTTTGCAGCTTTTTACCTTTCCGGTTTTCGTTCCCTGAATGTCCTCATCTGACACATCCTTGTAATAATCTGATGTGTCCGGATTCTGCATCTGGTCAATCCGGTCCACAAATAACAGAAGCACCGTATTTAACTGGTTATTAATGGCACGGAAATCCCTTGTAACGGTTTTTGCCGCTGCATCCATATCCTGTTCCAGCCGCTCCATCCGGTCTGAAATATCTAAAAGATTTTCATAAAGGGTGTCAACGTTTTGATCAAACTCATCCCCAAGCTGTGTAAACTGGATACTGCTCTGCATGGCAAGATAATCCGTAACCGAGGTCACGGCAGATGACGCGGCATCCAGGCAGTTTATCATATCCTGCATATGGCCGTTTAATATTTTTATATCTTTATTCAGCGCTTCTACAGTATTTACCACGTACTCATTTGTAATATCTGCAACAACGCTGATGCTGCCTGCCATACGCGCAGCCGCGCTGCCTGCTGCCGCAAGCTGTCTGGCAAGCTCCACAATATCCTTTGCAAGGGTATCCTTGTCATTTTTACTGATGCTGTCCCAGTCTTTCGGATTTCCCGATGAATCCAGAAGAATGCCGCTCATTTCATCCACCAGCCGCCCACATGTATTCATCGCATCCTGCATCTGCGCCGAACTGCTTTCCATTGCCTCTATTGCAGATTTTAAGGCATCATACTGGTTCTGTGCGCCGAATGTCACATTTGCCGTAACCAGACCGGAGGCTCCGGAAATATCCACCATATATTCATATGCATTGGATTTCTGCTTTGCCACTGCATAAGTTTTTCCTGCCGTATCACGCACTGCCGGCTCGCCGGAAAGGGAATATCCTGCCGACGGATGAACCGTAAATGTCACTTTGTTTCCATCCATCGTATAATCCGCGCTTCCGCCCACATTTGATACAACCGCAAACGGTGCAGGACTAAATACTGCTGCAAGAGCCACCTCTTCATCCGGCATTAAAAATTCATACGTATCCTGCTTTTGCGACGTCTCGTAAATTACCCTTCCGCTTTGTTTTCCGATAACGGAAACCTTATCCAGCTGGTACTCTTTTGCTGCAACAGGAATGACTCGCACGCTGGTATTTTTTCCCGCGCCTGCTGTATCCGCCGTCACAAGTCCACCGGTTGCGGAAAGGGACGTAATCTTATGCCTCGGCTCGCCGGATTCAAAGCTTACATAAACAAGAAGCGGTTTCTTTGTCTGGTATCCCGGAATCTGGTTTTCCAGATTCAGTGTATAGCTGTAATTTTCTCCGGAAACATGGTTCATCTGTGAACGCGGTACCGAAAGCAAGGCCTCTTTTGTCATATCTCCGTCTGCATACACCCGCAGGCAGTCCCCCTGCTCCGGAAGCCTATGGTCGCTGTCAGGCGTAATCGTAATGGTATACCTGTTTTTACTGGACCCCGGCACTGCCACTGCAAGAACCTCCCCGCCTGCCGATGATTCGCAGTAAATATCATGGTCCTTTTTTTCTGCGTCGTCATACATGTAGGAGGCTGTTACCACCACATCCTCCGCCGGCATGATAAATGTATATCTGTCATTCTCATCCTTTTGACACTCTTCGTTGTTCACCATGAGCTGTTTTAGGTGGTAGCCGCTTCGCGGGGCAGCCGATACCGTAACTGTTTCCCCTTCCTTTGCCTTGGTCCTGTCCGCATAAATGCTTCCCCCTGCGGATGCACAGGTCTTTACCTCATACTCCCCGTTCTGCAGTTCCGGCGGCTGCTGCGAAACAGCAGCCGTATTTTTGAATGTTCCCTGTACCACCACCACGTTTTTATCCGGATGCGTATAATCGGCTTTAGGTAACGTAATGCTGCTGCCTGAAAGCTGCCCCTGCGGTACGCTTTTATTACCGACTGTCAGCGCTTCCAGTATATAGTCATCATCCGTCTGTACACGTATGGTAAGCTGCGTATCCGTTTCCGTCAGACTGATTTTTCCGCCTGCATTTGAGCCTGCCATATATTTTCCGGCATAGGAAAAGGAGGCTGAAACAACCGCATTATTTTCTGGCATGGTAAATGTATAAGTTCCGTTTGCTTTACTTGTAACCGGTATGGAAGTCCCGCTGGAATCATATACAGTAACAGCGTCAGTTTTATAGCCGTCTTCCGCTTTTGCGGTAAGTGTCACCGTAACCCCTTTTGCCGGGGAACTGTTATCTGCACTGACCTTTCCCCCGACGGAGGACACCAGTGTCAGGCGGTCATAGCTTGTTCCTGTATAAGGGGTGTCCTTCATCTGGTCAATAACTGCAAGGTCCTCGTTGATTTTTGCCAGATCTTCATTTACCACAGACATATAGTCAATTGCACCGGAAACATTTTCCTGGATTTCAGGAAGCGCATCCACAATGTATTCCACACGGGCGGCAATTTCATTGACTGCGTCAATATTGTCATCCACGAAATCCGTCACCTGTCCGGCAAGGGTATGGGTTGTGCCAAGCGCAGTATCTGCAGACTCCTTAAGTGCGCGGTAATCCGCACTGATGGTATCGCCTGATGCGTCAACATCATCGAGCAGCCTTTCAATTAAATCATGAAGCTTTTTTATCTCTTCTTCAATCCGGTCTGCTTCATTCATTTCAATATACGGCTCCATCTGTCCGACCACGCCGCCCACATCCTTGCGGCCATATACCTCTCCCTTATTTTCGCAGAGAGTTAAAACGCCTGCCTGACGTCCTGCAATTCCGCCGATATTATAACCGGTATGTTCGTAACCGATGATTGCCCTGTTTTCACAAAAACTAATGACTCCGTCCGAATAACCGGCAATTCCGCCCGTATCCACGCCGCTCTGGATACTGGCGCTTTCCTCCTCATTCCGGAGCGTTTTCAGCCAGTCCAGTCCGCTTTCGTCTTCCTGGCTCACCCACTCCTTACTGTTATTAACACCCGCACGGTTTGTGCAGCGCGTCACAAGTCCGTGGTTTTTTCCGACAATGCCGCCTGTGTCATACAGTCCGGTCATAACTCCCCTGGAAACGCAGCTTCTGATGGTGCCGGACGCCGTATTGCTTCCTGCAATCCCCCCGGTTTCCGATCTTCCATCTACCGTCCCGTAAAAGGTACAGTCTTCAATCAGACCGGAGTTTTCACCGCAGATTCCGCCAACGCACTGCTGCTCACTGTCACTGGAAACAGCCGCTTCAAGCGTCAGGTTTTTCACTGTGCCGTCCTTTGTAATAAAGCGGAAAAATCCTGCCACGTATTTTCCGTTTTCATACTGCAGCCCTTTTATGGTATGGCCCTTTCCGTCAAAAGTTCCCGCAAAAACCGGAATTGTTTCAAACTCGCTGTCTGAAAGGTCCACATCCGCTGTAAGTGTCACGGTTTTTCCTTTTGACCATTTGTCCACATGGCAGTTTTTTGCAAGCTCGATCAAATCTTCTGCCGTGGAAATCTGAATGTTTTTATTTGCAGCAGACGCAGTATTCACCGGTATACTGGAAAAAAATAATAAAACTGCAAGTGCAGCTGACACACAGCTTCTTATAACTTTATTTTTCATTTCCTGCCTCCTCGTCCACAACAATTTCTTCCTCTTCCTGCCGTCTGTCTTCCTCGGCGGCATGCTCGATCATTTTCTGTGCCTTTTTCGCATCCATGCTTCCTGTCAGCATAACTGCGTTGACGTCTCCTCTTACCACGCCATGGAATTCACCCATCACAATACCGTTAATCTGTCCGTTAATGCGTCCGTCCACACGCACCAGACCGTTCTCCCGCTGCAGCTGAATCGGACTTGTCATGGTAAAGGATGTTTTTTCAATAATACGCTCACCCAGAAGCAGGATCTGCGGCAGGATAAACATAACAATGATAATGGAAATAATGGTTCCCCTGCCAAGGCACTGTCCGATTCCGCAAATCGCTCCGTCCGAGGACATCTGTCCGATTAAAATACCTGCGAGCGCCATCATGGAGCCGGAAGTAATAATCGTTGGAAATGCAAAATTCATCGTTTCAATAATTGCCTGTTTTTTCGGCATTTCATTTTTCAGCTCCATAAATCTTCCTGAAATAACAATTGCATAATCAATATTTGCACCCATCTGGATGGAACTTACAATCAGGTAACTCATAAAAAACAGGTTACTTTCTGCCATTGCCGGGAAAGCAAAATTAATCCAGATGGCTCCCTGGATAACCATAATTAACAGCACCGGCATTCCCGCTGATTTAAAGGTAAATAAAAGTACGGCAAGCACGGCAAGAATGGAAACCACATTTACCACTTTGTTGTCCACCTGGAAGGTATGGAACAGGTCGTACTGGCTCGTGGTTTCACCGGCTACCAGGATTTTGTCAGGATTATAGTATTCACCCGCAATCTCATGCATTTTATCAATAAATGCAAAGGTTTCGTCCCCCTCTTCCGGAAGGTTTAAAAATACCAGCATACGACTGTACTTTTCCCCCTGGAGCTGGTCTGTGGCAAGCTTCATTTTATCGTGCGCTTCCGTCAGGGTATCCATCATATCATCTTCCAGCGTTACATAGCCTTCTTCTACCTCGTCATAGACAAAATTAAGCATGTCAATTAACGGAACGCCGTAATTGGAAAAGCCGTTTATAATCTTTGCATAATTTTCATCATTGACTGCATATGCCGTATACAAAAGCTCCGCCACCTCGTAATCCAGTTCCAGCAGCTCGGAAAATTCCCTTGCATTGAGCTTATCCGTCAGCATATAGCCGTCCATTGCCTCTGTATTTGCAAGTCCCTGGGTCGAAGCCACTTCCGGACATGACTCCAGTTTTTTCAGAAGCTTTGCCTCCTTGGCATAATTCCCCTGCGGCACCACCAGCGCCACCATGTTGCTTTCCCCAAAACTCTCCGCAATCATCTGGTCTGCAATCTGCGACTCATTCTGCACAGGCGTTTTTAACTGGCTGTACCCGTAAACAAACGGACATCCTGTCTGCATTATGTAAGCAGCAATGATTACCACCAGAAACAGCGGCGGAATGATATGTCTGGTTCTGTATGCAAATTTTCCCACAAACGGAATTTTGGGAACAAAGCTTTTATGTACTGTCTTATCCATCAGAGGACCAAAGAGCATCAGAAGCCCCGGCATCAGTAAAAATACTGCCATCAGACTTAAGACGATTGCCTTAATCAGGCAGATCGCCATATCACGCCCAATACCAAACTGCATAAACATCATGGCTATCAGTCCGCCGACCGTAGTAAGCGAACTGGAACAGATTTCCGGAATCGCCTTGCTTAACGCCAGAATATCCGCTTCCCTTATATCGTATTTTTCGTGCTCCTCTTTAAAGCGGTTACAGAAAATAACCGCATAGTCAATCGACAGTGCAAGCTGCAGCACAACCGTTACAGAATTTGACACAAAGGAAATCGTTCCAAGCAGGTAATTGGTGCCCTTGGTGATTAACGCCGCGGCAACAAATGTCAGCAGCAGCACCGGTACCTCCGCATAGGTCTGGGAGGTCAGAATTAACACAGTCACAACAATAATCGCAACCAGAATACTGACTACCTGCATCTCGCTTTCAATCTGCTCGGCCTGCTGGTTTCCCAGGTCCGTGGATACATATAAATCATATTCTTTCAGCCGCTGTCTAATTTCATCCAGCGCCGTCAGACAGCGTTCATCCTCCTGCGGATACGCAAATGTAATTTCGTATAATGCAGAGAAATTATTGTAATGTTCTTTCTGGTTGTCAAACACCAGCATGGAAACATCCTTTCTCGCCTCGATTTCATCCGCGATTTCACGGGCATCCTCATAATTAATGTTGGAAACCATAACCGACGCCGTGCCATAAGTAGTAAATTCCTCCTCCATGCGGTCCAGTCCCCGTCTGGTTTCCGTTGTATCCGGCAGATATGCGGACAATGCATTTTCCACCTTTACCCAGTTCATTGCAAAGACGGAAAACACAATCATCAGTGCAAACAGCAGGAAAAAAAGGTTTCGTTTATCCACGATAAATGTCGAAACCTTAACCATAAAACTGTTTTCTTCTTCGGTCTGCTTACTCACTTTTTCATACCTTCTTTCTGCAGGTTGCTGCACGTCATATTCTATAATAAGACATTATACGCAGAGAAAACAAAAAATCAATGGTAAATTCACCAAATTTTAGCCGGAAAAAAGAGAGTTCCGCAAGCGAAACTCTCTCACTGTGTTTTTAATAATTCAGTTCGATATCACCGGTGGAGGTATCAATCGTTAAGGACTTTCTTCCATCCTCTCCTGCATTCTGGAAAAAGCAGTCCTTATAATCCCTTCCATTGACATCTACATCCCCAAGGCTTGTATCCAGCTTAATTTTATAATCAGAAAGATCCTCGGCAGCATCCACCTGGATATCCCCAATAGATGCATCAATTTCCAGTTTGTCAAATTCTGTATTCAGAAAGTCTATGTCCCCGGTACTTGCGTCCACAGAAGCATCCCCAAGCTTACAGTCCGAAATATCCAGATCTCCCGCACTTACATCAATATCCAGACGGTCAGCCGTGATTCCATTAAGGTCAATGTCCCCTGCCGACATATCCAGGTACACACTGGAAAGCTCTCCGGGCACGGTGATGGTCACGCTGCACGTTTTACGGCCCCAGAAATTTTTGGCTGGTTTCTGCGTGATTTCCAGGCAGGAATTCTTTACCTCAAATTTCGGCGCCAGTTTTTCGTGCGCAGAATAAGACAATGAATATTCATCTCCCGATACGATGTCTATATCCATCATGGACACATCCGCAGAAATGGAAGTAAATTCATCCAGCAGCGTATCCTTGCTGGAAAGACTGCCCGGCTGCTCTTTTTCACTTTCTGAAAAAACAAACGGCATAAAACTTTCCATAAAGGAAAAACCCCATTTAAATATGTGCCAGCAGCTCCCTGCTATTACACAACAGACCGTTACTGTTACAAGTGTTATCAGATATGCATTTTTCTTCATAAATAAATCTCTCCTTTTATGCTGTTTTCATCCAAGTTTCATCCCATACTTTATATATCCCAGAAGCAGCAGGTGCAGCGGATAAAAGAGATAGAAAAACCATTTGTGAAACGGTTTTTTACTTCCTCCTTCCCCGTTGTATGCAAACTGCAGAAGAGGCGGTACAAGAAATACGCCGGTCTGGAACAGGTTTGCTGCTATCAGTTCCCCTGATATCATCCCAAACATCACCATCATCAGTACAATGGAAACGATGTAAAAAATGGTCCACTTCTTTTTCGGCTCATCATGAAACCGGAACAGCACCAGTGCAAACATGATGTCAAATATCGGCCAGTCGCCGTACAGGGAAAGCAGACATAAGATGGCGATAACCACGCCCTTCATCCATCCGTCCCACGGTGCTTTGTCATAAACCCACAGTGCAGCCAGTGCAAGAAACAGGGTATAAATAACACCAAACGCCGGTATGATGGTAAGCATACTGTCAAGCGGCGAAAGGTAAATATTCAGGGCGTTGCTCCATGAAGCCTCGCTTCCCTTTGTTAAAAACACCGGCCAGATACCCGCCTCAAAGTATACAAATGCCGGCCAGGATACCAGTGCAAACAGACCAAGACGCAGTGCATATTTTTTTAGGTTCCTCGTATGCATGTATCCTTCCACCAGGAAAAATGCCATCACGGGTCCGGTCAGCCGCCCGATAAAATGCATCACCTGCCCCTGCATGGAGTCTGTCGGTACAAACGCCCATGCCAGGTGGTCAATCAGCATGGCAATAATCACAAGGTATTTTAACTGGTTACGGTTGAGTGAAATAATTCTTTTCTGCTGGTCCATGGCCTACCCCTGCTTTTTAAGTGTATTTTTAATTACGGAATGAATGATTCCCGCCAGAGGCCAGATAATCCAGGTTTTCCACCAGTCAAATGTCAAAAAGCTCCAGATTAAATAAAGGCAGGTAACGGTCGGCCAGAATACTGACATCACAACCGCCACACCTTCACTAATGTACTGCGGCGCATTCTGCTGGTTCGGTACATAATTCCCGCCGATGGTATCCTTCTGGTTCAGACGCAGCAGTGTATTATAGCTGTCCAGCTTCATGCTGCTCATAACGATTAAAAATACACCGATTCCGACCATCAGAAACAAAAATGCACCGGAACAGTAATCCCAGATTTCACTGTAAGCCGAAAATTCATCCATGATCATCGGCGGAATCACGCTTAAGATACACAGCACAATCCCGACTGTCAGAAGCAGTGCATGTGTTCCCTTGTACTTTTCCATTTCCTGGTGAATATATTCTGTTGTGGAAAAATCCGTCACATAATGCTCCTGGCCGATATTCTTCCATTTGCTGATCCGGACACCGGAATAAACAAGTATCCCGACTCCGACCGCCGCCAGTACAAACAGGCTGCAGCCGCCTGTCGCACCAAGGATTCCATCCGCGTCAAAATACTCTGCCAGCGCTCCAAAAAAGATTGGTCCGCAGACAGAAATAATACAGAAGAAAACTCCCAGTGCCGTATAAAATGCATTCTTTGCCTTGTCCGCCAGATACTCCTTGACAGTTTCCAGCGGAAACGGCTTTCCCTGCGGCACCTTTGATTCCTGCTGTAAAAACTGTGCGATTCCCAGGTCCTCCGCCAGCTCATCCAGATTTCCAAACTCTGCAATTACCGTACCCACAGCCTCGTTTTCGGACTTTCCGTTTTCTAAAAGCTCTGTGTATTTGTCCTCCATCATCTGCCAGAGTTCGTTTTTTGCCCTGTAAATCTCCGGCGAGCTGGGAAGATTCATAAACATGGTTTCCAGATAGTTTCTAATTGTCTCCATTCATTCTTTCCCCTTTCATAATAAATTTTCCAACTACCTCCTGTGTCAGATTCCATTCTGCACATTTTTCCCGGTAATATGCGCGCCCGCTGTCGGTAATCCGGTAATAGGTGCGCCTTTTGCCGGTAGCATTGTTCTGGTCCGGAAATGATGCAATATACCCGTTCTTCTCCATGCGTGTAAACGCGGAATAAAGTGTTGTTTCCTTGATTATATATTTCTCCTTTGACAGAAGCTTGATCTGTTTGGATATTTCATAACCATAGGACGGCTTTTCCCACAGCAGGTAAAGAATCATAGTATCATTGTATCCCCGGATTACATCACTGCTGATACTCATTTGATATACCCTCCTCCCTGGACTGCAGCCATACCTCAAAGAGATACGGCATTTGTCGTTATTACGCCTGTCGTTGTTACGTCAGGCGTACTACGTTTGACGTAGTAAATATAACATGGGAATCCCTGTTTGTCAACATCATATTCAAAATTAACTGTTATATGATAATAAACGGGGATTCCCGTGAAATGAATAAAGAATTTACATCAGACCGTCCAGTGCCTTTAAAAGGGCATCAATATTGATTGGTTTTGCAATATGCCCGTTCATTCCGCTCTTTAATGCTTCCTGCTTATCTTCTTCAAATGCATTTGCTGTCATTGCAAGAATCGGAATGGACGCCAGTTCTTTATTTTCCAAGCTTCGGATGGCACGGGCCGCCTCATGGCCGTTCATTACCGGCATCTGGATATCCATTAAAACAAGCTGGTAATATCCCGGTCTGGAACCGCCCAGCATATCCACGGCAATTTTACCGTTGTCCGCAATTTCCGTGGTAAATCCGGACTCTTCCAGAATCGCCTGAGCAATTTCCTGGTTCAGTACGTTGTCTTCCACCAGCAGAATCCGTCCGCTGTGGGACTGTTCCGGTTTGCGGGAAGCGCCTGCATCCTGCCCGTCATCCTCATTTACAATGGAATGCAGGCAGCCCCTGAGCTCTGACAAAAACAGCGGCTTGCTGCAGAACGCCGTAATTCCGGCTTCCTTTGCCTCTTCCTCAATGTCTGCCCAGTCATATGCCGTCATTACAATTATCGGTACATCCTCCCCGGTTTCCTTGCGGATTCTTCGCGCCACCTCAACACCGTTAACATCCGGCAGCATCCAGTCAATGACATAGACAAAATAATTGTCATGGCGCATAACTGCCTGGCGTGTCCTGAGAACCGCTTCTTTTCCGGACAATGTCCACTCTGCACGCATTCCAATCTGCTGAAGCATGCAGGATACGCTGTCACAGGTGTTAAAATCATCATCCACTACAAGCGCCCTGCAGTTTTTGAGTTCCGGAATATCCGGGGATTCTTTCGATTCCTCACTCAGCCGGAACATAAAGGAAACGATAAATTCCGTTCCTGCCCCCTGCTCGCTTTCTACTCTAATCGTGCCGTTCATCATGTCCACGATATTTTTTGTGATTGCCATTCCAAGACCGGTTCCCTGAATCCCGCTGATTGTGGAATTCCGCTCCCTCTCAAACGGCTCGAAAATGCGGGAGATAAATTCCTCGCTCATTCCTATACCGGTATCCCGGATATGGAATTCATAATTTGCAAAGCCCACCGGCGCATTTCCCTTTTCCACCACCTTCAGGCTGACAATGCCTCCTGCCCCCGTATACTTGATGGAATTGCTGAGCAGATTTAACAGTACCTGGTTCAGCCGCAGCCTATCACAGTAGATATCCTCGTTTACGACATCAATCGCATCCATGTACAGCTCAAGCTGTTTTGCATGAATATCTGCCTGTACGATATTCCGCAGTCCGTGCAGAATATCCGGCAGACTGCACAGCTGCTCTGTCAGATTCATTTTTCCGCTTTCAATACGGCTCATATCCAGAACGTCATTAATCAGGCTGAGCAGATGGTTCCCTGATGTCATTATTTTTTTCAGGTATTCTTCCACCTGCTCCCTGCAGTCAATGTGACGAATTGCAAGTGTTGTAAAACCAATAATTGCATTCATCGGGGTACGAATGTCGTGCGACATATTTGATAAAAATACACTTTTCGCCTTGCTGGCACGATTTGCCTGCAGCAGTGCATCCTGCAGCAGGTTTTTCTGTTCCATTTCGTTTCTGGTTTCTTCATCCACACAACGGAAACCAAGGACAACACTCCGGTTCTTATCCCATTCCCCCATGCGCACCGCCTTCATCTGGAAATATCTTGTCTTATCCCCGCAGACGGTACGGTAATTCACGTACTGTATTTTTTTGTGGAACAATTCCTTTTTCAGTCCGTCCTGCGATAACATTTCCCGGACCATTTCCTTGTCTTCAGGATGAACACACCGGTCTATGTACTGCGTCATACACTCTTCCAGTTCCAGATCCCCCATGAAAAGCGAATCCAGTACATGATATTTGCAGTCGTTGATTCGCAGGGCATTTCCTTCCCTTGTATCCAGGTCGAAAAAACATACAAGGCTGTAATCTATGCTGAGTGCCTGTATCAGTTCGGTACGCTGCCGTTCATTTTCCTCCTGCATCATGTGTTCACGGAGCTTCTGCGCTGTACAGTCCAGCAGGAACCGCTGGTAAAACAACTCGCCGTTTTCACGCACAAGCTTAATATTTCCCATTACATACAGCAGATCCCCGTTTTCATGCTTCACACGGTACTCAACATTAGCGCTGTCCCCTTCTTTTTCCAGTGACCTGATACTTTCACGCAGTACCGGCTTATCTTCATCCAGGACTGTCATCGCAACCATGTCAAATCCATCATCCACCATTTCCTCATAGGATTCATACCCCAGAATCCTTAAGGCTGCATTATTGATACTGATGACACGCGCACCGTCCACACTGTGGCAGATGATACCGCAGTCCATAGTCATAAAAAGAGTTTCCAGTGTCTGTGTCTTGCGAATCAGTTCTTCCCTGTACGCCTGCTCCTGCGTGATATCAATTCCGACTCCCACAGTTCCCATCACGCTTCCATCCAGGTCGTACAGCGGGGATTTGTATGTCGTAAGCAGTCTTACACCTGAGCTGGTTTCAACGGTTTCCTCAGAAACACAGGTTTTTCTGCTCTGCATGACTTCACGTTCGGATTCAATGCAGGCAGGGTCATCATGCTCCACATCCCAGATATAGGCATGTCCCCGTCCCTGCACCTGCTCCTTTGTTTTATTTACAGTTTTACAGAAGCTGTCATTTACTTTTTTGTGAATACCATCCTTTGTTTTGTACCAGACCAGATTTGGAATGCTGTTAATTGCGGCCTCCAGATACTGGCTGGTCTGCCAGTAGTCCCTGCTCATTTTGCATGTCTGCTGCCATCTTGTGAAACGGAATTTTATCTCTTCTTCCGTCATGGGTAAAACCCATACATCCTGAATCCGGGAAAGACAGTCAGCAAATAACGCAGTCTGCCCCTGGCCTGCAAGAACAATCAGTTCTGCTTCCTTCTGTTTACATGAAACAAGCATCTGAACTGTCTTTACAGCATCCAGTTCATGCACATCTGCTATAATTACATCAGCCGCTTTTGCCATTTTCTCATCTGCATGGCTGCTTTCGCAAAATTCGTGTGTAAAATGCTCCAGTGGAGATATTTCTTTTATTATATGAAACAGTTTCTGCTGATTTCCCAGAAAATAAAAGCGTATATGACAATGGTACATGGTAATTTCCTCCTGAAATCGTATGACTCTGCTGCTGTTGGCAGATATTTCATTTCCCGCTTTTTATCCAATATTATCATTATAATAGAACGAAAATACCTTTGTCAACTGCCGGACTGCGTTCTTTCTAATTGCCTTTAAATTGTATATCAGGAAGAAAAAAAGGGTTCCGCCGGTTATTTCCCAGGCAGAACCCTCTTTAAATTTGTGCGGCAGATTACATGTTACTGAATCTGAAAGCTGATATCCGCGAGCTTAATCTGGTCTTCGTCCTTTGTCGTTACCTCAAACGACAGGTCCTTTTCACCGTCATACAGCACCATAATCTGCATGGTGGCAGTACCATCATCATGCTGCATGGTTTTCTGGTTTATCCACTGTAAACACTTTCCGCTGCTGTCCTTAACTGCCAGATCCGGATCATTATACGGGTCATTGTAAGGCGCTTTCGTAAAGTCCGGAAGTTCCACTTCCAGAACCAGTCCCGCTTTTGTTTTTACGGCGTTCTTTACCTGAACCCCGTTAT
Organism: uncultured Lachnospiraceae bacterium; assembly: GCA_947566705.1. Taxonomy (GTDB): domain Bacteria; phylum Bacillota; class Clostridia; order Lachnospirales; family Lachnospiraceae; genus Roseburia. The sequence continues at coordinate 23,807 of CANOLA010000029.1, forward strand.
CTTCTTTATTGACGGCATATGTCTGGTTATGGGACCTGTCAATGGTTACCGGAAAACGCAGATTCCACTGTCCCTTTGTTTCTCCCGTTTTCATGTATTCCCCGGAATCATCCCACTGGTCCCAGAGATATCCGCTAAACTCTGATAAATCCCAGTTTACAACTAAGGTTCCTTTCTCATCAAGCCCGAGGTCGATCTCTTTTTCACTGCTGTCCGCCGGGGACATCAGGTCTATCTGGTTCATTGCCACAAAGCTGCCGTCCTTTGTTTTTTCAAATGATCTTTCGCTGTAGCCTGCAAGCTGTGTCCCGTCTATGGAAATTGCTGGACCGTTTCCTTTATTCCCGTCATCCATGATTCTGGCAAGGATTCCGTCTGCCTTATTCAGTCCTTCATCCTCTGTTTTCAGTGTGGTGGTAAAGTACAGGACATAGCCGTCGCAGTAAACATCAGACACGGAAATGGTGACCCCGTTATTTTCCATCGTGGTTACATAGTTATCCCCTTCGTCTTTACCAGTCTTTTCCTGCACAGCCTCAGCGTTTTTTCCGATTTTTGTGTACAAATCGGTATCCTCTTTCTCGTACTTGCTTCCCCTTGCATTTTCAACAAGGCTTCCAAACACGCTGCTGAAAATCTCATTTGCAAAAACAGGATTTGCAAGACTTACTGTTCCAACCGTAACTGCACATGCTGCCGCCGCTCCTGCAGCTATCTTCCATGCTTTCATCTTTTTATTTTTCATTCTTTTTACCTCCCTTAAAACCGTCTGCTTATGCCGGTTCTTTTCCAGAACAGATAATTCATCCTGTTCATATTTGCTAAAATCCGTTTCCACGTCGTTTAACAGCTGATAGATTGTTTTTTTCATCCTTACACCCCTCTCTGGACATCATTTAAACAAAACTGCCTGCGGAGCCTTTTTTTACTTCTGGACAGGCGGTTATAAATGACCTCTTTTTTCATTCCGGTTTCCCGGATGATTTGTTCCATGGGCTGTTCCTCCACATACAGCCGCAAAAACAATTCCCTGTCCATGGGTTTCAGGCAGTCCAGCATTTTTTCCACTTCCTCTGAAATTTCCTGTTCCATCACAGCCGCGAGCCTTTTATCCTCTTTTGCAACCGCAGTACCTTCAATATCAACGGTCAGAAGTTCACGCTGATACTGCCGCAGATAGTCTACTGCCCGGTATCTTGCAATGGCGGCGGCCCAGTTTTTAAAGGAGTTTCTGGTTTCATCGAAGTCGGAAATATTCTGCCAGATGTTTAACAGCACATCATCCATGCATTCCTCCTGCCTTTCCGGCAGACAGTAAAGCTGTTTTCGTATAATGGATTTCAGCAGACCGCCGTACGCATCAATCACATAAACCAGAGCTTTTTCATTATGCAGTTGTAACTGCCGAATAAAATTGTGCTCTCCTATCCTCATGGTGATTCCTCTTTCATTTCTTTTGAACACCAGCCATGTCAAATCTGCCATATAACAAATGGGCCGGCGCATTCCGTGCACGGTTTGTTGTGTAATTACATCTATTATTACGGATTTATGCAGGAAAATCTATCACAATTATGAAAAAAAATCTGGAAGGTTCTGGGTTTTATGATATGATATAGAATATAGCCGTCCGACAGTGATATGCCCGTTGCAGACAGGAAAGGATAACATTATGGAAATAAATATACAAAAGGATTTATGGGAACTTAAGGATGAAACATACAGGGAATTTCACAGTAAACTTATCCCGAATGTTAATCCAGAACATATCATCGGAGTACGCACGCCTGCGCTCCGCAGCTATGCAAAAAAACTTCTGCGTGAAGCAAAAAAAGACCTTTGCGTACAGACAGCCGTTGATTCATTTATGGCAGCTTTACCCCATACTTATTATGATGAAAATAACCTGCATGGTTTTCTGATTGAAGGGATTAAGGATTATGATGCCTGCCTTGCAGCACTGAACTGTTTCCTGCCTTTTGTTGACAACTGGGCAACCTGCGACATGATGTCCCCGAAAATCCTTGGCACAGATTTGGCAAGGCTTCTTTCTGCAGTAAATGAATGGCTTTCCTCTGACCATACCTATACTGTGCGCTATGGAATCGGTATGCTGATGCGCTATTATCTGGACGAACACTTTATGCCAGACTATTTAGACCTCGTTGCAAAGCAGTGCTGTGAAGAATATTATGTTAATATGATGGTGGCATGGTATTTTGCGACTGCTCTTGCCAGACAGTATGAAACGGTGCTTCCCTTTCTGGAGCAGAAGCGGCTGCCTGAATGGACACATAACAAAGCCATACAGAAAGCAGTGGAAAGCCGCCGCATCACGCCGGAACAGAAAAACTATCTGAGGTCTTTAAAAGTTTAACATACTTTTATCAGGAGACTGTGACTTCTCTTTTCCTTGTTCCGCAGCTTAGACTGATTGCCTGTTCTGCTTATGCGGATTATTCTTTGCAGGAAAACAAAAGAGGAATTTCGTTAAATACCCCTTGCACTACGCAATAGCCTCCTTAGCATACGGTAAAGCGTATAATGTATCCGGGTCAATATCCAGGCATGTTGTACTATCCCAGTTTCCACTGATATCCCACGCAAGTGTATCATTCATCACGGTACATCTGTCCATAAATATTTCAACTTCTTTTAAGCAGCAAAAAGCCTCTTTCTCAATCATCTGCGACATATCATAATGCACAATCTTTCCATCTTCAAAGTATACATACACCGAATAATCTCTCATTGGTACAACCTGAACCACCTTTGGAAACATACCCTCACCTCCATTACACTAAAGGATTAATTCTGTTCAATGGTTTTCCATCCTTTGATAATTCCCAATTCTGCATCAATTCATCCTGGTGCAGAACACACCATGCCAGAATCAATTTTAACTGCCTTGATGGTAACGCTCCCTTAATCACTCTTGCCTCATCAATCCTGATAATTGCTTTATTCCCATTATATTCAGCGTGAAAATGAGGAGGATTATGGTCATCATAATACATTGTTACTCGTATTCCATAAAACAGTGAAATTTCCGGCATTTCTTATTCCTCCATTCTTTTCGAGTTCATTATAAGTATATCACAATCTTTCCCATGAAAAAACCCACAAACAAAAACTGTCTGTGGGTTTTCCATATATTCTCGAATTTGTAAATAATTCTGTCTATCTCTTACTAAACTGCGGAGCCCGACGTGCGGCTTTCAGACCGTACTTCTTACGCTCTTTCATACGAGGATCCCTGGTTAAGAATCCAGCGGACTTAAGTGTAGGTCTGTAATCTCCGTCTGCCTGAAGGAGTGCGCGTGCAATACCGTGGCGGATTGCACCTGCCTGTCCTGAATATCCGCCGCCCTTTACGTTTACCTTTACATCAAACTTATCAAGGGTTTCTGTAGCTACTAATGGCTGACGAACAACAACCTTAAGTGTCTCAAGACCTAAATAGTCATCAATATCTCTTTTATTGATTGTAATCTTACCTGTCCCCGGTACTAAATATACTCTTGCAACAGATGATTTTCTTCTGCCTGTTCCGTAATATCTTGCATTAGCCAATGTCGTTTACCTCCTCTTAGAATGTTAAAGCCTCTGGCTTCTGTGCTGCGTGCTTATGCTCCGGTCCAACATATACAAATAACTTTCTGTACATCTGGCGTCCCAGCGGTCCCTTCGGAAGCATTCCCTTAACTGCATGCTCAACCACGCGCTCCGGATGCTTTGCAAGCATCTCCCTTAATGTTGTCTCTTTTAATCCTCCAACATAACCGGAATGACGGTAATAAATCTTCTGGTCTAATTTCTTTCCGGTAACCTTAACCTTCTCAGCATTGACAACGATCACATAGTCACCAGTGTCCATGTGAGGAGTAAAAATCGGTTTATTCTTTCCTCTTAATACCTTGGCAATCTCGGATGCCAAACGTCCTAATGTCTTACCATCAGCGTCCACTACATACCATTTTCTTTCGATTGTAGCAGGACTTGCCATAAATGTGTTCATGGTTTTTCCTCCTTGATAAATCAAATGCAAACTAAAACAGCTACAAAGCCTCGTATGTCCGGACGCTGCTTATCTGCTGTTCATTTCTATATAAATGCTCACCGGGGCTTTGGCTCGCATTTATCTGCTGTCTGATGCAAAACACATGCATACTTTGATATTATATTACGCATCAAAAAGCGTGTCAAGCAGATTTTTCTAATTTTCTCCATCCTCATACCGGATTCCCATCATTGTCAGTCCGTGCGCGGGAGCTGTGGGACCTGCCGCACTTCTGTCTGCCGCTGCAAGGATTTTCGGTATCTGCTCTGGCTTTAATTCTCCCGCTCCGACTTTGATAAGTGTGCCTGCAATAATCCGCACCATGTTGTATAAAAACCCGTTTCCCGTCACACGGATGGTAATGATATCATCCGTTTTTTCCACCGCACATTCATAAATGGTGCGCACAGAAGTCCGGGACTGGGAATGCACGGAGCTGAAACTTTTAAAATCATGCTCCCCCTCTAAAAACTGCGCCGCCATCTGCATTTTTTCCACATCCAGCGGATAATAGTAAAAGTACGTATCCAGCCTTCTTGTCGGCATGCGGAAAACACGGTTTAATATCCGGTACTCGTATGTTTTCCGGCTTTTTGAAAACCTCGGATGAAAACTTTCCGGCACCTCGCAGGAATCCTGCACCACGATGTCCTCCGGCAGCCGCTGGTTTAATGCATAGCTGATTTTTTCCGCCGGCATACGGGTATTCGTCTGAAATACGCACACATTTCCAAGGGAATGCACCCCCGCGTCTGTCCTGCTCGCCCCCGTTACCTGGATTTTTTCACCCAGCAAAGATGTCAGGGCTTCATTTAATTTCTGTGAAATTGTAACACCGTTTGGCTGGACCTGCCAGCCGCTGTAGTTTGTCCCGTCATATGCCACAACCAGTTTCACCTGCATAATTTCCGCTCCATTTTTATCCGTTTCCCTTTAAAGCATGATCCGGAATACAATCACCAGTATAAAAAATACGATTACCGCCAGATACGCCTTTCTGTCATTTTTCCCGTATTTTAACGGCTTCATCTTCGTCCGCCCCTCCCCGCCGGTGTAACAGCGGGATTCCATGGCGAGCGCCAGGTCATCTGCACGCCGGAATGCCGATACAAACAAAGGAACCAGAACGGGAATCATGTTTTTTGCCCTGCGGACGATGTTTCCCTTTTCAAAGTCTGCCCCGCGCGCCGTCTGTGCTTTCATAATACGGTCCGTCTCCTCAATAAGAATCGGTATAAAACGCAGCGCAACTGACATCATCATTGCCAGCTCATGTACCGGTACATGGATCCGGTTCAGACAGGAGAGCGATTTTTCCAGTCCGTCGGTCAGTGCATTCGGTGTCGTTGTAAGTGTCATGACCGAAGTGCCGATAACCAGGTAACCCAGACGGACAGACATAAGCACTGCATTTATAATCCCGGTACTTGTCAGATGAAACGGCCCCCAGTGCCAGTACTCAGTTCCAGTGGATGTAAACAGAAGGTTAAATACCACTGTAATAAGTAACAGTGTAACTACAGTTTTTAAACCTTTTACAATATATCCAAACGGAATTTTGGAAAGGTGAATCACGTAAAAAAGCACTGCCGTAACCAGTGCAAATCCTGCCAGTCCCCGGAAAAGAAACAGTGCAGTTATATATATGAATGTCGCAGACAGCTTTACACGGGGATCCAGTTTATGTATGACAGAATCCACCGGATAGTACTGCCCCAGTGTCATGTCTCGTATCATAAGTTCTCCTATTTGCGCAGGCTACGGAATTTTACATATTGCTGAAATAATTTCCTGCGCTGCCTCCTGCACGGTAACTGCTCCGGGCTTCACCGGCATTCCGGATTTTGCAAGCTCCTCCATAAGATAAGCAACCTCCGGGGCTGCCAGCCCGATTTCCTCCAGACTGCGGTGGTGACTAAATACCTCACGCGGCGGTGCATCAAATAAAATTTCCCCATTGTCCAGAACTATCATACGCTCCACGTATTCTGCCACATCCTCCATACTGTGTGATACCAGAATAACCGTAATTCCAAGTTCGCTCCGCATCCGCGAAAGCAGCCCCAGAATTTCATCCCTTCCTGCCGGGTCCAGCCCCGCTGTCGGCTCGTCCAGAATCAGCACCTCCGGTTTCATCGCAAGCACTCCGGCTATTGCAACCCTCCGCTTTTGTCCTCCGGAAAGCTCAAACGGCGGCTGGTAAAACAGTTCTTCCGGAAATCCGACGTTCCGCAGCGCTTCAAACGCACGAAGCTCAGCTTCCTTTTTCCCCAGTCCCTGGTTTTTCGGCCCAAAACAGACATCTTCAAAATTAGTCGCTGCAAAAAGCTGGTGGTCGGGGTACTGGAACACAAGCCCCACTTTACATCTGAGCTTTTTCATATCATAGTCATCATCATAAATGTCCTCTCCGTCCACATAAATATGACCATTTCCTGCCTTTAAAAGCCCGTTGAAAAGCTGGACAAGGGTGGATTTACCGGAGCCGGTCCGCCCGATAATCCCGATAAATTCCCCTTCCCCGATCTGCAGGTTTATATTCTTCAGTGCCTGCATTTCATGTACCGTACCGCTGCTGTATGTAAAATCGATTTTATCCAGAATAATTGATGCCATCTGATAATTCTCCGCCGGTGCTCATTTCCGCCTGACCGTATGCATCAATCACGGCTTCCACAAGCTCCTCCCTTGTCAGTATGCCTGCCGGAATTAAAATTCCCGCCCGGCGCAGCTCGTCCGCAACCAGTGTCACCTGCGGCACGTTTAGCCGGTGTTCCTTAAGCTCGTCCACCCTTGAAAAAATCTCCCGCGGTGTCCCCTGCATAATAATGCTCCCCTGTTCCATGACATATACATAATCCGCCCCGGTGACCTCTTCCATATAATGGGTAATCAGAATAATGGTAACACCTTTTTGGCGGTTCAGTTCATGCGCGGCGTCTATCACTTCTTTCCGCCCGCCAGGGTCGAGCATTGCCGTCGGCTCATCAAAAACAATGCACTTCGGCTCCATGGCAAGAACCCCTGCAATCGCCACGCGCTGTTTCTGTCCTCCGGAAAGCCGGTTCGGTGAATGGCTTTTGTATTCTGCCATACCGACAGACTGCAGACTGTTTATGACACGTTTACGGATTTCCTCTGTCGGCACACCTAAGTTTTCCGGGCCGAAACCGACGTCTTCCTCCACAACACTGGCAATAATCTGGTTGTCAGGATTCTGGAACACCATGCCGGCGGTTTTACGGACCGGGATTGTATTTTCTTCTTCATTTGTTGCCATGCCGTCCACCCAGAGGGTTCCCTCCCCCGGCACCAGAAGCGCATTGATATGCTTTGCAAGTGTCGATTTACCGGAACCGTTGTGTCCTAATATGGCAATAAACTGCCCTTCCTGTATGTCAAGGTTTACGTTGTCAAGTGCCGTTGTAATTGCTTCAACGTTTCCCTCTTCATCCCTCCGGAAAAACTCGTGCACGACATTTTTTGCTTTAATTATACCCATTTTACCCGTCCCAGCTTAATCTGTGCAGCTGTCCCTGCCGTTTTAACTGACCAAAATCGTTCTGCCTGAGCGCCTCATAAAGTACAACTGCCACAGAATTTGACAAATTCAGGGAACGCATTTCTTCCGCCATGGGAATCCGCACACAGGACTTTCTGTGCTCTTTAAGTATTTCCTCCGGAATTCCCGCACTCTCTTTTCCAAACATTATGTAACAGTCCTCTTCGTAGTGAACCTCCGAATAAACCTGCTCTGCCTTGGTCGTGGCATAATAAATTTTTGCATCCGGGTGCTTTCTGCAGAACTCCTCCCAGTTGACATAGGTGGTAACATCCAGCCTGTCCCAGTAATCCATGCCGGCCCGCTTTAAATGCTTTTCGGAAAGGGAAAAGCCGAGCGGTTCAATCAGGTGGAGACCGGTTCCTGTCGCAGCACAGGTTCTTCCGATATTTCCGGTATTCGCCGGAATTTCCGGCTCATGCAAAATAATATTCAATGTTTCTCCCTCAGTTCTTCCACAAACTCCTGTACCCGGTCAAGCGCTTCTTTTAAGTCTTCCAGTGAATATGCATAGGAAATGCGGATAAATCCCTCCCCGGATTTACCAAATGCCGTACCCGGTACGACCGCCACTTTCTTTGCATTTAACAGTTTACTGGCAAAATCATCCGACGGCATCCCAAACTCACTGATACACGGAAACGCATAAAATGCACCGAACGGTTCAAAACAGGAAAGTCCCATGTCACGAAACCGTTTCAGGACATAACGTCTTCTTCCATTGTATTCCTCACGCATCATGGCAACATCCCCGTCGCCGTTTTTCAGTGCCTCCACTGCCGCATACTGGCTTGTAGTCGGGGCGCACATTATGGCAAACTGGTGGATTTTTAACATCTGCTCCAGAATCACCTTCGGTCCGCAGGCATAGCCGAGCCGCCATCCTGTCATTGCATGGGATTTGGAAAATCCATTGATGACTATGGTTCGCTCCCGCATGCCCGGCAGTGATGCAATGGAAACATGGTCTGTCTGGTAGGTAAGCTCCGAATAAATCTCATCGCTTAACACAAACAGGTCATGCTTTTTAACAACCTCCGCAACTGCCTCCAGATCCTTTTTTTCCATAATGGCGCCTGTCGGATTGTTTGGATACGGCAGCACCAGAAGCTTTGTTTTCGGAGTAACCGCCGCCTCCAGCTCTTCTGCGGTCAGCCGGAATTCATTTTTGTCCTGAAGCTCGATGATAACCGGAGTTCCGTTTGCAAGTACGCAGCACGGCTCATAGGACACATAGCTCGGCTGCGGAATCAGCACCTCATCGCCCGGATCGAGCATGGCACGCATGGCAATATCAATTGCCTCGCTGCCTCCGACTGTTACCAGAATTTCTTTATTGTAATCGTATGTAAGAGAATATTTCCGGTTCATGTATCCGGCTATTTCTATTTTCAGTTCCTTCAGTCCTGCATTTGAAGTATAAAAGGTTCTTCCTTTTTCCAGGGAATAAATGCCTTCATCCCTGATATGCCACGGGGTATCGAAATCCGGCTCACCGACACCAAGTGAAATAGCGTCCTCCATTTCACTGACGATATCAAAAAATTTCCGGATACCCGACGGCTCTATTGTTGTAATTACTTTCGATAACGGGTCTCTCATTATGCCATCATAATCCTTTCATCTTTTGCGCGTGCAGCCATAACAGTGCCGTGGTCTTTGTATTTCTTTAAAATAAAATTTGTCTTGGTACTGAGCACCTGATCCAGTGCGGAAAGCTTATCTGATACGAACTGGGAAATTTCCCGGAGGGTTTTTCCCTCAAGTGTTACCATTAAATCAAATCCTCCGGAAATCAGATAGACGGAAGTTACTTCCGGATAGTTGTAAATGCGTTCTGCAACCTTGTCAAAGCCCATTCCACGCTGCGGTGTTACCCGGACTTCAATCATTGCCGTTACTTTTTCCACGCCTGCCTTATCCCAGTTAATCAGGGTATGGTATCCGCAGATGATTCCTTCTTTTTCCATGCTTTCCAGCTCATTCATAACTGCTGTTTCATCCACTCCAAGCATCACTGCCAGATCCTTAAGGTCAATCCGGCTGTTTTTTTCTATAAAAGTTAAGATTTTTTCTCTCATAATCTCCTCCCGGTGTTACATGCCGTGCTTCATTTTCCATAATTCGTCTGTCTGCGCCGTCTCAAGATACCTGCATTCCTCACCGTTTACCAGAACGCGGTCATTCCTGTCTGTCGCCTTTCCAATGATAACAGCAGAAATCCCCGCCTGCTCCAGTTTACGAACAACGCCGTTTCCATCCGCTGCCGCCGCAAGCAGACTTCCGCCTGATAACAGCTTATAGGGATTCAAATCAAAATATTCACAGATTTCGATGGTTTCCTGACGGACAGGTATTTTTTTCAGGTCAATCGTAAGTCCGACGCCGGAACACTGTCCCATTTCCCAGAGCGCACCATAAATACCGCCCTCGGAGATATCATGCAGTGCCGCAGCGCCAGACTGCGCGGCGACTGCGGCCTCCGGCAGTATGGACAGACAGCCGGAAAATTCTTTTGCCCTGTCAATAAACGGCTGTGCAAAGCGTTTCTGCAGTTCTGCTTCCTGCGCTGCTGCCAGAATGGCGGTTCCCTCCAGTGCAATCCATTTTGTCACCAGTATATCCATTCCGGGTTTTATCTGCGAATTTGTAACCGGCACCTGCCCTCTTACGCCAACTGCTGTCACTGTCAGCACCGGCTCTGTCAGACTGCGTACTACCTCCGTGTGTCCGGCAAGCACCGGAACCTGCTCCCTCATGCAAATCTCATCGATTTCCTGAACACACTCCCTGAGCTGCTGCTCGTTTGCAGCCGTCGGCATAAGAAGATTTACTGTCACGCCAAGGAAACGCGCCCCGCTGCATGCCAGGTTATTCAGTGCAGCATACAATGACGCACCTTTTAAAACACCGCATCCAAGGAGCCTTGTTTCTACTGCGGTAACAATGGTTTCTCCCGATTCCAGGCATACTGCACCAAAATCCGCCCCCACAGCCGGTCTGACGGACTGTGCATCCGTCATCATATGAAGTTGGTTCAGTACGGAGCGTTTCAGTACGGACTCCGGTAATTTTCCTGCTTTCATACGCTTTATTTATTCGGACTCATCTCCGGAATCCTCATCGTCAGGGGATGGCTTATCATCCTCGTTTCCGGTATTATTGTCTTTGTCCTTATCCTTGTCTTTGTCCTTATCTTTGTCCTTGTCTTTATCTTTATCCTTGTCTTTGTCCTTGTCTTTGTCCTTATCTTTGTCTTTATCCTTATCTTTGTCCTTGTCTTTATCTTTGTCCTTGTCATCATCCGGTTCTTCTTCATCCGCGGATTTCATGGCAGCAGCGGCAGCTTTGACAGTTGCCTCATCACCCGTTGCAATGGCTGCTTTCAGCGCTGCAAGGCTTTCTTTTGACGCCCCCCTTGTTCCAATGGTAATCATGCGTACCTGTCCCTGGTAGCTGCTTCTGTTAAAGACCTCACGGCTCTGTACTTTACCGCCTTCCTTTACAATTTTCCACAGCTGCGCCGTCCGCGCAACATCACCTTTTTGTGTCACACTGACAGAACCAAGCGCAAGGCCTGCGTCTGTTGTAAATTCCACCTTAGGGTCTTTGCTGGACAATACTTCACTTTCAAAGGAAATCTCCCGGTCTGACGGACGTGTTTCCTTACCGAACACATTAAAGTAAATAATGCCTCCGTTACAG
>CANOLA010000030.1 GCA_947566705.1 uncultured Lachnospiraceae bacterium
GAAGCCGTTCGACAACAGTATTATACTGGACCGCATCAAAACCGTATTAAAACGCAAAAATACAAAGGAAATAAGAAAAGTATTTGAAATTGACCGTAGTGAACCGGACTCTCTGAAAACGCTGGAAGAGGATGTTACAGAGATCATTCATGAAGTGGGGGTTCCTGCCCATATTAAGGGATACCAGTACTTACGGGAAGCGATTATTATGTCGGTGAATAATATGGATATGTTAAATTCCATAACAAAGATACTGTATCCGGGGATTGCCAAAAAATTCCAGACAACGCCAAGCAGGGTGGAACGAGCCATTCGCCATGCGATTGAAGTGGCATGGAGCAGGGGCAAGATGGATACACTGGATGATTTGTTTGGCTATACCATAAGTAATGGCAAAGGAAAACCAACCAATTCAGAGTTTATCGCTTTAATAACAGACAAGATACGTTTACAGATGAAGAATAAATAGGAGATAATTATATGAAGAAGATTCTGTTCGTCTCATCAGAGGCAGTTCCGTATATTAAAACAGGAGGGCTGGCAGACGTTGCGGGTTCCCTGCCAAAGTATTTTGACAAGGAGAAGTATGATGTGCGGGTAATGATTCCCAAATATGCCTGCATGGATCCGGCATTTTTGCCGAAGCTCCATTTTGTCTGCCACTTTTATGTCAACTTAAACTGGCGTAAACAGTATGTTGGAATTCTGGAAACGGAATATAAAGGAATCCATTATTATTTTGTGGATAATGAGTTCTATTTTGCAGGGTCATCTCCATATAACAATATCTATGAAGATGTGGAGAAATTTGCCTATTTCTCCAAGGCGGCACTAAGAAGTCTGCCATATATAGATTTTGCACCGGATATTATTCACTGTCATGACTGGCAGACCGGACTGTTACCGGTATTTTTAAGGACTTCATTTGGTGATGACAGTTTTTATGCCGGAATAAAAACTGTTTATTCTATTCATAATCTGCAGTTTCAGGGACGCTGGAAAATTCGGGAGGTCATGGACATTACAGGACTTCCGGAGCATATTTTTAATGCAGGCCAGCTGGAGTCATACGGAGAGGCAAACTACTTAAAGGGCGGTGTTGTTTATTCGGATTTTGTGACAACGGTAAGTCCAAGCTATGCCGGGGAAATTGCCACAGTGGAAGGCGGTGAAGGATTAGACGGACTGATGGCTGCAAAGCGGGGCAGTCTGTATGGCATTTTAAATGGAATCGATTATGAGGAGTATAATCCACAGACCGACCCGCACATCCATGCAAACTTTACAAAGAAAGATGCACTGGTAGGCAAAAAAAGAAACAAAGCGACCCTGCAGAAAAAACTCGGGCTTCCGGTAAATGAGGATGCGCTGATGATAGGTATGGTTTCACGCATGACAAACCAGAAGGGATTTGATCTGGTTGATTATGCACTGGACGAGCTGTTATCATCAATGGAAATACAGTTTGTAATACTCGGAACGGGGGATGAGAGGTATGAAAATACCCTGCGGAATTTTCAGGAACGCTATCCAAATAAACTTCGCGCACTGATTGGATATTCCGAAGGACAGGCGCACCAGATTTATGCTTCTTGTGATGCCTTTTTGATGCCTTCGCTTTTTGAACCGTGCGGTTTAAGCCAGATGATTTCCATGCGCTACGGTACACTGCCGATTGTGCGGGAAACAGGAGGGCTTAAAGATACGGTGCAACCGTATAATGAATATGAACATACCGGTACAGGTTTTTCGTTCCGTAATTATAACGCACATGAGATGATGAATATCATCCGTTATGCCTACAGCATTTTTACAGACCATAAATCAGAGTGGTATGCGATGATAGAGCGCGCCATGGCACAGAATTTTTCATGGAATACATCGGCACGCAAATATGAGGAACTTTATGACAGACTGACAGAAATGTAATTTCTATTAGTTATATGCAGTCTGGTGTCAGACTGCCGCGGCATATGTCTGATTCAGGAAGTGATTATCTGTGTTCTGCGGTTAAAGTAATATGCATGGTCAGAAAGAATTTCATCATCAGCAAGCTGTGATTCGTTGACCTCCCTTACCATTTGTGTGTATTTTTCAAGGGTAACGGAGTCAGCAGAATCGACCGGAATCAGAATTACCTCGTGGATACTGCTTGGAAGAATCACAAGGTTTTTGTGAAAAAGGTCTGCAGTCTGCTGCAGCATCTGTTCGTAGAGGATTACAGAAGCCCCATTGGTACGGTACTGGTTTGACATGACATACATCGGGAGTTTACAGATGTCATGGTGTTCTTTTAACAGTGTCTGCATCGGCAGAAATTCCGGTGGAAGAAGAAGTGGGGTATTTTTTCCTGCCACCCGGCGAAGTTCGTCAGTTGTTACATTCCACATGGAAAGATGGTGATTGTGAACCAGAATATTTGCCTGGTTGTTTTTGTCTGCATGAAGCATGCAGTAGAAAATAACAGCAAGATCCTGAAACCGGTAGTAAGGAACATCCTCTAAAAGCTCTTCGTTTTTTTTATAATTAACCAGACGCATGACAATTCGGGAAGATGCCCTCTGGTAATCGGTAAAGGCACTGGTGTCGAAATCTTCTGCTGGAAGATGGCTGAAATAGGCAGAAAGAATATCATCATAAATATCTTCCAGGCACACGCCCTCAAGATAACGGTGATAATAGGGCTGAAGATAGATGGTTGGCGACACGTTTAAATCCGGCTGCATAATAACCAGTCCATCGCAGCGCCTGCCATTGTTTTTCATAACTGGATGAATTTCCAGTTTCACATCTGCACTGATGCGGCGTGTAAGCTGGGTTTTAATTGTTGTTAAAAATTCCTGATAGTTCATGCTTCTCCTTTTAAGCATGGAATACCCATTCTGTAAGATAACTACAGACTGTTAAATATTTATTCGGGAAGATTTTCTGATAAAGAAGACCACGACGTATGGTTTTACGCCGTGGTCTTACTTTAACACATTTTTAAATCGAAAAACAATAGGACTTTGGTACTAGTCTGCCAGAAGCTCCTGCCAGAGTTTACTGTAAAGGGCCGATTCTTCGTCAGAAAGAGCGGTGAATATTTCACAGCGTCTGATGGTATCTGCGCTTGGATTAATCGCTTCATTGTTCTTAACGGCCTCATTTTGTTTTTCTACAACAGCTGTAATGGGAGAAGCATATTGTACATATTCAAAATTCTTATCTGCAATGTCTTCACGGCAGAGAAAATTCAGAAACTGCAGGGCTGCTTTCTGGTCATTGCAGGATTTTGGGACAAACCATGAATCAATCCAGAGGTTGGAGCCTTCTTTCGGAACGGAATATCCAAGGTTGTCATTTTCCAGCATGGCAAGAGCTGCTTCACCTGAATAGCAGAGGGCTATGCTTGCTTCTTCACTAATCATGGAATCTGAAGTTTCATCCACATAATACGCATATACAATGCCGTCCTGTTTTTGTTTTTTCAGTCGCTCCAGCGCCTCTTTTAAATGCCCTTCATCCGTTTCATTCAGGGAATATCCAAGAGAAATGAGTGCAGGTGTAAAGCTGTCCCGTACAGAATTTTCCATGATGATTTCATCCTCGTAAGTCGGATCCCAGAGACATTCCCAGGAGGAAACCACGTCCTGCTGTATGGTATCTTTTTTATACAGCAGTCCAAGGGTGCCATAGAAATATGGTACTGTGTAATTATGGCTGCTGTCATAAGAGGAACTCATGTCAATAATGGAAGAATCCAGATTTTTATAATTATCCATTGCCTCAAAATCCATCTGCAGCACTTCACCTTCCTTAATCAGGCGTTCCACCATGTATTCTGAAGAGCAGATAATGTCATAGTCAATGGAGCCGGCTTTGTATTTGGTATACATTTCTTCAGGACTTTCATATTCCTCGTACTTGATTTTAATGCCTGTTTCTTTTTCAAACTGACGGATGACGGATTCATCCATATATTTCCCGTAATTTAATACGGTCAGGGATTTTACGTCTCCCCCGTTTTCAGATGAACCGTTCCCGCAGGCACTAAGAGAGCCTGCCATTGCAATGAGTAATAATACGGATACCATTCTTTTTTTCATTTTAATATTCTCCTTAATCAGTTTGGTTTTCTTCCGGGACGGACATTTCCAGCCAGAAGAATAAGCAGTACAGCAAAAAAGAGTATCGTTGAGAGTGCGTATAATTCCGGTTTTACGCCTTTACGCAGTTCAGTATAGAGCATGGTGGAAAGCGTGTTAACGCCAGCACCTTTGGTAAAATATGTGATGGAAAAATCATCCAGTGACATTGTAACTGCCATCATAAAACCGGAAAAAACAGCAGGACGGATTTCCGGCCAGGTAACTTTGTAAAAAGCGTATGAAGGGGATGCGCCCAGATCCAGCGCAGCCTCATAAGTACTGCGGTTTACTGCTTTTAGTTTTGGCAGTACATTTAAAATTACATAGGGGATGCTGAATGTAATATGCGCAATCAGCACGGTCACAAACCCAAGATCCATGAATTTTACAAACAGGAGCATCATGGATATGCCGGTGACAATATCAGCATTTAACATTGGAATGTTTGTTGCCCCCAGATAGACCGCCTGCCCTTTTTTTTTCATCGAGGCAATGCCAAACGCTGCCAGTGTTCCAATCAGCGTGGAAATGATGGCAGACAAAAAAGTAATCTGCAGGGTAGTCATAAATGCGGACATAATGGCCTCATTCTGAAAACATCCCAGATACCACTGGAATGTAAAACCGCCCCATTTTACTTTTGTGCGGGAATTATTAAAGGACAATGCAATCAGCACAATAATAGGCAGATAGAGGAAGGCAAAAATCAGAAACAGATAAAGCCTTGAAATACCTTTTTTTATCATTTTACCGGTTCCTCCTTGTCAAATAAGTTTACAAGAGCCATACTTGCGATTACAAAAATCATCAGAACAAATGAAAGCCCGCTTCCGGCATTCCACTGCATACCCTGCATAAAATCCTGTTCTATAACATTTCCGATTAAAAGCACCTGTCCGCCGCCGAGAACCTGTGAAATTGCAAAAGAAGTCAGCGATGGGACAAAAACCATGACAATTCCGCTGATAATTCCGGATACTGTAAGCGGCAGAATAATCTTGAAAAAAATAGTAACATTGTTTGCACCAAGATCCTGTGCAGCTTCAATCCAGTCCTTCCGGATACGGGTCATGGAATTATAAATCGGCAGAAGCATAAACGGAAGAAAATCATAAACCATTCCAAGCACCACAGCCACAGGGGTATTAATAATGCTTATTTCCGGCATTCCAATGCCTTCAAGCAGCGTATTAATTACACCGTTTTTGGATAAAAGCAGCTTCCATGCCAGAATACGGAGCATAAAATTCATCCACATCGGAAGCATAAAAATAAATACTACAAATCCCTGGTTCTTAAACTGTATCCGGCTTAAAATCATGGCAAGCGGATAGGAGAGAAGCAGGCAGATAATGGTACAGATAATTCCAAGCTGTAAAGAAAGACCGATTGCTTTCCGGTTGGTTTCCGAACCGATTGCAAAAATATATTCCAGAGTAAATATTCCGTCTGCGTTTGTAAATGCATAGTAAAGAATCATCAGTACAGGAAGGAGAATAAAGCCGACAATCCAGAGCAGATAAGGTCCTGCAAGGAACTGCTGTTTTAATTTACTCATCAATTTCTACCGCCCTTTCATCAGAAGATTCAGGTTTATGCATAATCTGGATATTGAACGGAATTACCTTTATTCCCACATGGGTGCCGACCGGAACATATTTTGTAGTATGTACCAGCCATTCATATCCGTTTGCCTGCACATCCAGTTCATAGTGGACACCTTTAAAGATTAAGGAGGTAACATCCCCTTCCATATATCCGTCAGCAGGCTCCACAAGCTCGACGTCTTCCGGACGGATTACCACATCCACAGGAGTGTTTTCACCAAAGCCTTCATCCACGCACGGCATCTTTACACCGAGAATCTCCACAAGCCGGTCTGTTATCATAATACCGTCAATTATGTTGCTGTGACCGATAAAATCCGCAACAAAAGCATTTTCCGGTTCATTGTAAATATCCTCCGGGGTTCCGATCTGCTGGATATATCCCTGGTTCATGACAACAATAGTATCAGACATGGTAAGGGCTTCTTCCTGGTCATGTGTCACATAGACAAAAGTAATTCCCAGTTCTTCCTTAAGACGGATTAATTCATACTGCATGTTCTGCCTTAACTTAAGGTCAAGCGCCCCCAGGGGTTCATCCAGCAGAAGTACCTTTGGTTCATTTACGATAGCACGCGCAATGGCAATGCGCTGCTGCTGACCACCCGAAAGGGAATGTACAGAACGCTTCTCATATCCGTCAAGATTCACTAACTTTAATGCATATTTAATTTTATCATCAATATAACTTTTACTTTTTCTGCTTATTTTCAGACCAAATGCAATATTTTCAGCAATGGACATATGCGGAAAAAGAGAGTATTTTTGAAATACAGTATTGAGTTTACGCTCATTTGCAGGAAGATAGGTAATGTCTTTTCCGTCAAAAAAAATCTGTCCTGAATCAGGTGTTTCAAATCCGCCCAGCATACGTAAAGTGGTGGTTTTTCCACAGCCGGAAGGACCAAGCAGCGTCAAAAATTCATTTTCCCTGATATAAAGGTTAAATTCATCCAGCACAGGAGTCTGTTCAAAGGATTTTGATATATCAATAAAATCAATTAAATGTTTGCTCATTTTCTTCTGCCCCATTTCGCTCATATAAATTGAAAGAAACAAATTTTATTGTATAGGATTATGCCTGAATGTCAAGCAATATCTGCTTTTTTATTTTTAGGGTTGATTTTGTTGTCCGGATTTGGTAATATACTTAGAGTGATAGCAGATATGTGCCAATATGGCTCAGTTGGTAGAGCGGCGCATTCGTAATGCGTAGGTCAGGGGTTCGAGTCCCCTTATTGGCTTTGTGACGAATGGAGCCTCGGTAGATTCAGGAGATGAATCCATCGGGGTTCTTTTTTACTGTACAGAAAAAAAGGAGGAATGTTCATTATGAAAAAACAGGTTGTTATCGAAAAAGGTATGATATTATCGGTGATATTTATTATTCTTGGTGCAGTGGTTTTTTTCTGGGGGTCTGATTTTGAGAAACGCCTGGAGAATCCTGTGGTGCTTAAGGATATGACAGAACTGGACTGCAAAACCTTAAATTATGTGGACGGAGAGATAACCGCTTATCTGATGTCCTGGGAGTATGACACGGCGATGGAAGGAAATCAGAATGACGGAACGCAGAAAACTACCGGCATAAGCGGAAATCATAATATTCTTCTGACAAATTATGATATTTATACAGTCCCTATCCAGAACGGAAAATATATCCGTGTGCTTGCCGGAAAAAAAGATACGAAGGATTCCCTGGAAAACTTTAATGCTGCAGTTCCGTTTCACGGACTCGTGATTAAATCCGGCAAGGCGCTTAACAGCGAGTGGTACAGCAGAATCGATAAATTTAATTCTTCAGCTGTTCTTCCGGATTATATGATCATGGAATTTAACGGGGATAATCTGAAATCCATCAAATATCTGGGACTTGTGATGGCGGGGCTTTCCCTGCTTTATATTATCACGAAGGTGGTTAAGTAAATGGAAGAGAACAGTTACAGTCAGAAACAGCTTGATGACCTCTGCCGGTCAATGATAGTTTTTTTTGCCGGGGATCCTAAAAGAATCCAGCATTTTATGAAAGTACATAGTTTTGCGCGGATAATCGGTACTAAGGAAGGCATGGACCCGGTTTCCCTTAGTATACTTGAGGCTGCGGCATATACACATGATATTGGAATCCGCCCTGCAGAAGAAAAATACGGCAGGTGTGACGGTCGACTTCAGGAGCAGGAAGGACCGACGGTTGCCCAGAAAATACTTTCGGATATTGGCTTTGAAAATTATATGACGGAGCGGATCTGTTACCTGGTGGGACATCACCATACCTATGGGCATATAGAGGGACTGGATTACCAGATTCTGGTTGAGGCTGACTTTCTTGTGAATCTGTATGAGGATGAAGCCGGTGAAAAAGAGATTCTGGCTGCCTATCACAATATTTTCCGTACGGAAAGCGGCAGGGAAATCTGCAGGCGGATGTTTGTGATTCAGGAATAAACCAGGGATGAGGACTTATGAACAGAATTAATTATGAACAGGTGATGGAAAACCTGATTCTTGCGAACTGCAGCGGGGACCAGGTGCCGCGGCTTCTTCTTCACAGCTGCTGCGCTCCCTGCAGTTCTTATTGTATCGAACGTCTGGCCGCACATTTTTATGTGACCGTCTTTTATTACAATCCCAATATTTATCCTCCGGAAGAATACCATATGCGTGCACATGAGCAGGAACGCTTTATCAAAGAGTTCCCTGCAAAGTATCCGCTGTCTTTCGTGGAAGGAAGCTATGATACCGAAAAGTTTTACGGGCTTGTGAAGGGGATGGAGCATCTTCCGGAGGGGGACAGGCGCTGTTTTGCCTGTTATGAGATGCGTCTGCGGGAGACTGCCGAATATGCAGACAGCCACGGATATGATTTCTTTACGACCACCTTATCCATCAGTCCGTTAAAAAATGCGCAGAAGCTGAATGAAATAGGAAAGAAGCTGGAGCAGGAATACCGTCCGGCGTATCTGTATTCCGACTTCAAAAAGAAAAACGGATACAAACGGTCAACAGAGATTTCAAAAGAATACAATATGTACCGCCAGTATTACTGTGGGTGCATTTATTCTAAAAAAGAGCGGGATGCACAGATTGCATGCAAACAATGATTGAAAGAGAGGAACTTACTTATGGCACAGTTATGGGGCGGACGTTTCACAAAGGAGACGGATCAGCTTGTATACCAGTTTAATGCATCAATTTCATTTGACAAAAAGTTTTTCAGACAGGATATTGAAGGCTCAAAGGCACATGTTGCCATGCTTGGAAAGCAGGATATTCTTACAAAGCAGGAAATGCAGGACATCATAAAGTGTCTGGATGAAATTATGCAGGATGTGGAAGAAGGAAAACTGCAGATTACGGATGAATATGAGGATATCCACAGTTTTGTGGAGGCAAACCTGATTGAGAGGATTGGTGATACCGGAAAAAAGCTTCACACCGGAAGAAGCCGTAACGACCAGGTGGCGCTTGACATGAGGCTTTACACCCGTATACAGGTTCTGGAAACAGACGAACTGTTAAAGGAGCTTTTAACAGTGCTGCTTCGGCTGATGAAAGAAAACACGGATACTATTATGCCGGGTTTTACCCATCTGCAGAAAGCGCAGCCAATTACGCTGTCACACCACATGGGCGCATATTTTGAAATGTTTAAGCGTGACCGTCTGCGGCTTCACGATATCTTTGAGCGTATGAATTACTGTCCGCTCGGTTCCGGGGCGCTTGCAGGTACAACTTATCCGTTGGACCGAGACTATACTGCAAAGCTGATGGGGTTTTATGGTCCGATGTTAAATAGTATGGACGGCGTTTCCGACAGGGATTACCTGCTTGAATTCCTTGCGGCGCTTTCCACCATTATGATGCATCTGAGCCGTTTCTGTGAGGAAATCATTATCTGGAATTCCAATGAATACCAGTTTGTGGAGATTGATGATGCATACAGTACGGGAAGTTCCATTATGCCGCAGAAGAAGAATCCGGATATTGCAGAACTTGTCAGGGGAAAGACAGGACGTGTCTATGCTGCGCTTGTTTCACTGCTTACAACAATGAAAGGAATTCCGCTTGCCTATAATAAGGATATGCAGGAGGACAAGGAGCTTGCATTTGATGCAATGGAGACAGTAAAGGACTGTGTTGTACTGTTTACCGGAATGCTTGACACCATGAAATTTAACAGGGACGTTATGAGAAAAAGTGCAAACAACGGTTTTACCAATGCGACAGACGCTGCAGATTACCTGGTGAAAAAAGGAGTTCCGTTCCGTGATGCACATGGAATTATCGGGCGGATTGTGCTTTACTGTATCGAAAAGGGTATTGCCATTGACGACATGAAGCTGGAGGAATTGCAGAAATTCTCCCCGGTATTTGCAGAGGATATTTATGAAGCAATTTCCATGGAAACTTGTGTAAACACAAGATGTACCACTGGCGCTCCGGGGAGAACCGCCATGGAGCAGGTAATTGCCATTGAGGAAGCGTATCTGAAAGAGGAAGCTTTTAAAGAGTTTGCAGACAAAATTTCCGAAAAATAGCATAATATACAAAAAACCGCTTGCATTTTTAGCTGTTTTGCTGTAAGCTATGTCTAACAAAGACAGTTGTATGTCGTACACGGACACACACAATACCTATTACTAAGAGGAGAGAAGAAAAATGAGCGAGAAATTAAAGGTCGGTATCCTTGGCGGCACCGGAATGGTCGGACAGAGATTTATATCATTACTGGAGAATCACCCGTGGTTTGAAGTTACCACGATTGCAGCCAGTCCGAGAAGTGCAGGGAAAACCTATGTGGAAGCAGTAGGGGACCGCTGGAAGATGGATACCCCGATGCCGGAGGCCGTAAAGAATATTGTCGTGATGAATGTCAATGAGGTTGACAAGGTGGCATCAAATGTTGACTTTGTTTTTTCAGCGGTTGACATGTCAAAGGATGAGATTAAAAAAATAGAAGAAGATTATGCGAAAACAGAAACTCCGGTTGTTTCCAATAACAGTGCACACCGCTGGACGCCGGATGTTCCAATGGTTGTTCCGGAAATCAACCCGCAGCATATGGAAGTTATCAAATACCAGAAAGAACGTCTTGGCACAAAACGCGGATTTATTGCCGTAAAGCCAAACTGTTCTATCCAGAGCTATGCGCCGGTTCTTACCGCATGGAAAGAATTTGAGCCGTATGAGGTGGTTGCAAGCACTTACCAGGCAATTTCCGGCGCAGGCAAGACCTTTAAGGACTGGCCGGAGATGGTTGGCAATATTATTCCGTATATCGGCGGGGAAGAGGAGAAATCCGAGAAAGAGCCGCTTCGTCTCTGGGGTGAAATTGACGACAATAAAAAAGAAATTGTTCCGGCAGTATCCCCGGTCATTACCTGCCAGTGTATCCGCGTCCCGGTATTAAACGGACATACTGCATCAGTATATGTGAAGTTTAAGAAGAAAGCAACCAAAGAACAGCTCGTTTCTGCATTGGAAAATTTCAGCGGAATGCCGCAGGAGCTTGGGCTGCCAAGCGCACCAAAGCAGTTTATCCGCTATCTTTCTGAGGATGACCGTCCACAGGTTGCGCTGGATGTGGACTATGAGAATGGAATGGGCGTTTCCGTGGGACGCCTTCGTGAGGATACGGTCTATGACTGGAAGTTTGTCGGTCTGTCCCACAATACCGTGCGTGGCGCTGCCGGCGGTGCTGTGCTTTGTGCAGAGCTGTTAAAGGCGCAGGGTTACATTACAAAAAAATAATGCCGCTGTTTTATATTTTCTCATAGTGGCAGTACAATTTCATATACGGACCGCAGAGTTTTATTCTGCGGTCTTTTTTCTTGAAAGTGAAATTAAGGTGTGATATAATTTTCATAAATGTTTACATATATTTGGAGGAAACGTCTATGAGCGTAAAAAGTACGGATTTAAATGAACTGGAAAGCTTTTATGAGCAGACCGGAAACCAGCTTGTGATTCTGTATGGTAATAAAAACTGTGGAAAAGAAGAGCTGATTAAGACTTTTACTGCAGGAAAAAAGAGCTTTTATTACCGGTGCAGGGAGGCGTCTGCACAGGAACAGCTTTCCATTATGGGAGAAGAGATTGCAGGACGTTTTGATGTGAAGCTGTCAAAGAATACATACGACGAATATTTTAACCGTATTAAGAGCGGCGATGCCTCCAAACTTGTACTTGTTATTGATGAAGTTCAGTATGTGATGAAAAAAGACGTGGAATTTTTAAAGAGCATTCTGAAGCTGAAGGCAAAACGGCTTTATCCGGGACCTGTTATGATTATTCTTGCCTCATCCTCCATCGTATGGGCGGAACAGAATTTAGAGGAAGCATTTGGGGAAGAAACGAAAAAAATCACAGGAACCATGAAACTGAAAAACCTGTCGTTTCTTGATGTTGTACGTGCATTTCCGGACCTTCCGGTCAGTGAATGCATAAAGATTTACGGCGTAATAGGCGGTGTGCCCGGCTATATGGATCAGTGGAATGCCCGTGTTTCCTTTAAGGAAAACATCTGCCGTCTGCTTCTGTCTGAAAACGGATATCTGTTTGACATGGCGCAGCAGGTCATTTCTTCAGAGCTTCGTGAGCTGTCGGTGTACAATACCATTTTGTCCGCCATGGCACAGGGGCATAACAAACTGAATGAACTGTTTCTCTATACCGGATTTTCCCGTGCAAAAATCAGTGTTTACATGAAAAATCTGAGTCATTTTGATATTATTGAAAAGGTTGTTTCCTTTGAAACCGGCGGGTGGGAAAATGCCAAAAAAGGTGTTTACCAGATTAAAGACACATTTGTGAATTTCTGGTTCCGTTTTATTTTTCAGCACTTTTCTGAACTGTATATGATGGAGCCGTCGGATTTTTATGACAAATACATTGCAGACGAACTGGATGAATACCTGACCCGTTATTTCCGGAATGTCTGCATGGAATACCTGCAGCTGTTAAACCAGCTTGGACGTGTTCCGTTTGCCATTCACAAGATGGGAATGTGGGTCGGCAAGACCGGAAATATCGATATTATTGCCCAGAGCAGTGACAGACGCAATATTGTCGGACTCTGCAACTGGAATAAAGAGTACCTAACAATGCAGATGTGTGAGGAAATGTATGAAGCCATGCAGAAGGCAAAGATTAATTCCGAGCATTTTTATCTTTTCTCTGCAAAAGCCTTTGAACCGGAGCTGGTGGAGTATGTCAGAAAAGACAACCGCTTTGAACTGATTGATATGACGGAATTATAGGAGATACAATGGGAAAGTCGTTAATAATTACTGAGAAACCGTCAGTTGCAAGGGAATTTGCCCAGGTACTCGGTGTAAACGGCAGGCAGGACGGTTACATAGAAAATCAGGAATATGTAATTACCTGGTGTGTCGGACATCTGGTAGGGATGGTTTATCCGGAAAGCTATGATATAAAATATAAGAAATGGCGGCTGGAAGACCTGCCGTTTCTGCCGGAGGAATACAAATATGATGTCATAAAGGATGTCAGCAGACAGTATGATATTGTACACGGCATGCTGATGCGGGAGGACATAGACCGTGTTTACTGGGCAGGGGATGCCGGAAAAGAAGGGCAGACCATTGAAGAGAATATACGGAATTTCGGCGGTGTACGGAAAGGCATGGAAGAGCTGCGTGTCTGGATTGATTCCCAGACACAGGAGGAAATCCTGCGCGGAATCAGGGAAGCAAAGCCCATGTCAGAATACGCAAACCTTGGTAAATCCGGAATTATGCGTACCATAGAGGATTATGCCATGGGAATCAATTTTTCCCGTGTCATGTCCGTAAAATACGGCGGTCTGTTAAATGATGCCGCAGGAACAAAATCTTACACAGCAATTGCAGTTGGACGGGTAATGACCTGTGTGCTTGGAATGGTGGTAATCAGGGAACGCGAAATCCGGGATTTTAAGGAAACGCCGTTTTACCGTGTAATTGGGAAATTTTCAGATGCCGGAATTGAAGGGGAATGGAAAGCAGTGGAGGGTTCAGCATATTATGAATCCACCCTGTTATATAAAGAAAATGGTTTTCGTAAAGAGAAGGATGCCAGTGTGCTGATTGAACAGCTGCAGAAAAAAAAGGCTGTGGTCAAATCCATTGAAAAAGGAATCAGCAAAAAACGTGCACCACTTCTCTTTAATCTTGCAGAGCTGCAGGCAGAATGTGCCAAACGATTCAAAATCAGTCCGGATGAAACACTGCAGGCTGCACAGGAGCTGTACGAAAAGAAACTGACTACTTATCCGAGAACAGATGCAAGAGTCCTTTCTTCTGCCGTTGCAAAAGAAATCCAGAAAAATATCAGCAGACTGCGCGGCTATGAGCCAGTGGCAGCATTCGTTCAAAAAATCATGGAGCAGAAGCTCTTTGCTCAGATTGCAAAAACGCAGTATGTGGATGACAGTAAAGTCACAGACCACTATGCTATTATTCCCACCGGGCAGATGACGGAACTTAAATCTTTAAACACGATTCAAAAAGCTGTTTATGAGTTGATTGTACGCAGATTTTTGAGCATTTTTTATCCTCCGGCAGAATACCGGAATGTAAAGCTGGTGGTTGCTGTTGCCATGGGGGAAAAGACAGAGCATTTTTATTCCTCAGCAAAAGTTTTAAAAAATCCGGGATATCTGGAAATTGCAGGAATTCCGCAAAAAAGAGGAAAAAATGACCCGAATAATCCAAACCGTGGTCTGGACCGTGTGACGGCTGGGGAATACAGCAGGCAGGAGGAGGAAACGGAAGAAGAGGAGACTGCCGACCCGAAGAAGCTGCTTGCACTGGCGAAAACCTTAAAAAAAGGTGATGAAATTTCAGTTTACGGATACCGGCTCAAAGAGGGAAAGACTTCACCGCCGAAACGGTATACATCCGGTTCCATGGTGCTTGCCATGGAAAACGCAGGCCAGCTGATTGAAGACGAAGAACTCAGGGAACAGATAAAAGGTTCAGGAATCGGCACTTCCGCCACCCGTGCGGAAATCATAAAAAAGCTGGTAAGAATCGGATATCTGAACCTGAATAAAAAAACACAGGTACTTACTCCGGAAAACCTTGGGGAAATGGTATTCGAGGTTGTATATATGACAGTTCCGGCACTGTTAAACCCAAAGATGACTGCATCATGGGAAAAGGGACTGGACGGGATTACAAATGGAACCGTGGATTTTCAGGAATACCGAAAAAAACTGGAGGATTTTATCCGTACAGAAACGAAGCAGATGATTGAACAGAACATCCGCGGGGAGCTTGCAGGAAAAATCAGTGCATTTGCCGGGAAAAATGCAAAAGGTGCAGGAAGCCGGATTGGTGCAAAATGTCCGGTCTGCAATGGTGAAATCATAAAGACTTCATTCGGGTATGGCTGTGAAAATTATACAGCAAAAGGCTGCCGGTTTTCCATCGGCGATATTGCCGGGATGGCAATTCCTGAATCTGCGGTAAAACAGCTTCTGACAGAAAAAAGAACAGACACGCTCCGCGGCTTTCAGTCAAAGGCAGGAAAGAAATTTGATGCATGCCTGGTGCTTGCCGAAGATGAAAATGGAAAACCTTCGGTCCAGTTTGATTTTACACATGTTGAGGCGAAGCGGGTAAAGGATGTAAAATGTCCTGTCTGCGGCGGGGAAATTGTCGTGACGCCGTTTGGATTTGGCTGTGCAAACTACAGGAAGGATGAACCTGGAAGCTGCCGTTTTTCAATTGGGAAACTGGCAGAAAAATCCCTGCCGGAAAGCCAGGTGAAGAAATTATTAAATGATGGCATAACAGAAACCATCCGCGGCTTTAAATCCAAAAACGGGAAGAAATTTGACGCAAGGGTTGCGCTGGCAAAGGATGAAAACGGCAGTGTGACCGGATTGAAATTTGATTTTAACAATATAGAACCAAAGAAAGTAAAGGATGTGGTCTGTCCGAAATGCGGCGGTGCAGTTATTGTTGCCCCGTTTGGGTTCGTCTGTGAAAATAACAAAAAAGACGATCCGCAGAGCTGCCGGTTTATTGTAGGAAAGGTTGCAAGTGTTAAAATTAAAGAAAAGCAGCTTAAGGATTTGCTCCTGCTTGGAAAAACAGATGTAATTTCCGGATTTGTGGCTAAGACAGGGATGAAATTTGACGCGCCGCTGAAACTGACGGAGGAAGGGGATATTGCATTTGACTTTCCTGAAAAACCGAAACCGGAGGAAACAAAGGTTTCCTGCCCGAAATGCGGAAAAATGCTGATGAAGACACAATGGAAATACGAATGTGAATGTGGATTTAATATCTGGCATACCGTTGCAAAAGTGGAGCTTTCAGAGGAGATTATGACGGAGCTGTTTACAACAGGCAAAACTGCAGGCAGGGTAAGCGGTTTTACATCAAAGGCGGGAAACAATTTTGACGCCTGTCTGAAATATGAAAATGAGCAGATATCCTTTGATTTTGATGCTCCGGCCGACAAAAGTAAACAAGAATCAATACAGGGTTGACAATTAAATAAAAAGCTGAAGGAAGGATGAAAAAACGATGGAAAATGCAAAGATAACAAATTTATATGACCTGTCCCAGACAATCGCAGGAGAGTATTTAAAACAGTTTACCTATCCGTGGGAGGCACTGTCCGGAATTTCTGAGTTTATCAGAACACTTGGTCCCACGCTGGATCCGGAAAAATTCATACAGCAGAAAGAAGATATCTGGGTCGCAAAGAGTGCAAAGATCGCACCGACTGCCTGTTTAAATGGTCCTTTAATTATTGATGAAGATGCTGAAATCAGGCACTGTGCTTTTATCCGTGGCAGTTCTGTCATTGGAAAAGGCACGGTGGTGGGCAATTCAACGGAGATTAAAAATGATATCATCTTTAATTCCGTGCAGGTTCCGCATTATAACTATGTGGGGGATTCCATTCTTGGATACCGTTCCCATATGGGGGCAGGTTCCATTACATCTAATGTAAAGTCCGATAAAACACTTGTTGTTGTTAAGGATAAATATGGTACGGGTGAAGAAATTGAAACAGGACTTAAGAAGTTTGGCGCTATGCTGGGGGATTTTGTGGAAGTGGGATGCAATTCCGTTTTAAATCCGGGGACTGTTATTGGACGAAGAAGCAGTATTTATCCAACGTCCTGTGTACGTTATGTGATTCCTGCGGACCACATTTTTAAAGATGCTGGACGTGTGGTTCCCCGGAAGGATGGCAGCCTGTAATTATTCAGTTGTATTTACCATGCGGCGCAGACGGAACGGTTATTATGTATGAAAAAAAGTACCAGTTTTTGCTGGACTTATTGCATAAAATATGTAAAAATATGATAGAACAAAGCGCATGCAAATTATTATTGTGAAAGGAGTCTTAAGATGATTTACACGAAGGAAGTTGAAAACATGTGTCCGGTTGCCAAGGGCGCAAAGCATGAGCCAGCTCCGATCCCGGAAGAGGGAAAGTGGGTTCATTCCAAGAAAATTGAGGATATTTCAGGATTTACACACGGCGTCGGCTGGTGTGCACCGCAGCAGGGTGCCTGCAAGCTTTCCCTTAATGTTAAGGAGGGCGTAATCGTTGAGGCGCTGGTTGAGACCATCGGATGTTCCGGTATGACACATTCAGCAGCCATGGCTGCCGAAATACTGCAGGGTAAAACGATTCTGGAAGCTTTAAATACAGACTTAGTATGTGATGCAATCAACACAGCAATGAGGGAGCTGTTCTTACAGATCGTATACGGACGTACACAGTCTGCATTTTCTGATGACGGACTTGCTGTAGGTGCAGGTCTTGAAGATCTTGGTAAGGGGCTTCGTTCCCAGGTTGGTACCATGTATGCAACAAAAGAGAAGGGTGTCCGCTACCTTGAAATGGCAGAGGGGTATGTAACAGGTATCGCCCTTGATGCTGACAATGAGGTGATTGGTTATCAGTTCGTTTCTCTTGGCAAGATGACTGACTTTATCAAAAAGGGTGATGATCCGAATACTGCATGGGAAAAGGCAAAGGGGCAGTATGGCCGTGTTGCTGATGCAGTTAAGATTATCGATCCACGTCAGGAATAATAAGGGAAAGGAGAATACATACAATGGCTTTATTTGAATCATATGAAAGAAGAATTGACCAGATTAACGCTGTGTTGAACAGCTATGGAATCAGCTCTGTTGAAGAAGCTGAAAAGATTACAAAAGATGCTGGACTTGACGTGTATGAGCAGGTTAAGAAAATCCAGCCAATCTGTTTTGAAAATGCATGCTGGGCTTATACAATAGGCGCTGCAATCGCTATCAAAAAAGGCTGCAGACGTGCCGCTGATGCTGCAGCAGCAATCGGTGAGGGACTTCAGGCGTTCTGTATTCCGGGTTCTGTTGCAGACCACCGCAAGGTTGGTATCGGACATGGTAACCTTGGAAAGATGCTCCTTGAGGAGGAGACAGAATGTTTCTGTTTCCTGGCAGGACATGAGTCATTTGCAGCGGCTGAGGGTGCAATCGGTATTGCCGAGAAAGCAAACAAGGTACGTAAAAAACCTCTCCGTGTTATCTTAAACGGTCTCGGAAAGGACGCTGCGCAGATTATTTCACGTATCAATGGATTTACATTCGTTGAAACAAAATACGACTATAAAGAAGCAAAGTTAAACGTTGAGTACGAGAAGGCATATTCCGACGGAATCCGTGCAACAGTTAAGTGCTACGGTGCGGATGACGTGCAGGAAGGCGTTGCAATCATGCATCATGAAAATGTTGGCGTTTCCATTACTGGTAACTCCACAAACCCGACCCGTTTCCAGCACCCGGTTGCAGGTACTTACAAGAAAGAGTGCGTAGAGCAGGGAAAGAAGTATTTTTCTGTTGCATCCGGCGGTGGTACAGGACGTACCCTTCACCCGGACAATATGGCTGCAGGACCGGCTTCCTACGGTATGACAGATACACTGGGACGTATGCATTCTGATGCTCAGTTTGCAGGTTCTTCTTCTGTACCGGCGCATGTTGAGATGATGGGCTTGATAGGTATGGGTAACAACCCGATGGTTGGTGCAACTGTTGCTGTTGCCGTTTCCGTGGAGGAAGCTGCAAAGGCTGGCAAGTTCTAAAAATCAGATAAATAAAATAAATTTGAAAAAGGCGCTGCAATTTTTTAAATCGTAGCGTCTTTTTTTCAATTAAGTTGTTGATTGAAAAAATACGTGATATAATGGATGCAGAAAAATAAAATGTTACGTAGGAGAAAAAGCATGAATATCCTGTCAAAACTGATGAATACACTGCTGATCCTGCCGGCTGTTAATGTATACCTGCTTTATAAAACGGGTTTACCTTTTCAGCTGGTTTTATTTAGCATCATAATACTTTTTATGATAGCGGCGGTTCCGGTTCGTGGCAGATGCGGTATTAAAAGCACAAGACTCAGGCAGTGCCAGGCTGGTGTGGAATTGCTTTGGGCATTTCTGCTTTCAGTAAGCATTACGGCTGCTGTTCGTCTTTATCTGCTGTTGGCACATATGCATATGCTGGACTGGAAGGAATGGATTCTGGACTTACTGGTGGTTATTCTGGCGGAAAATATAGTATTCTGGAGCGGCATGGTACGTGTCTATATCGTTTCTGTCCAGCTGGCAGTCCGCTGGCGGGTGATTGCTGCCGTCTGCGGATGGATACCTGTGGTTCATCTTGTGGTTCTGGGAAAAGTAATCCGGATTGTTTCTGATGAGGTGAAGACTGAAAATGACAGAATACTGTTGAACGAACAGCGTGCCATGGAAAGAATATGCAGTACAAAATATCCGATTCTGCTGCTTCACGGTGTGTTTTTCAGGGATTTTCGTTATTTCAATTACTGGGGAAGGATTCCTGCAGAGCTTGAAAAAAACGGGGCGCAGATTTTTTACGGCAACCACCAGTCGGCGGTAAGTGTGAAGGAATCAGCAGAAGAGATTGCATGCCGGATTCATGAAATCCGTAAACAGACGGGCTGCGAAAAAGTCAATATCATTGCTCATTCCAAAGGAGGACTGGATGCCCGCTATGCCATTGCAAAGCTTGGGATGGCTCCGTTTGTGGCGTCACTTACAACAGTCAATACCCCGCACAGGGGATGTGAATTTGCAGATTACCTTCTGGAAAAAATCGGACCCGCGCAGCAGAACATGGTGGCAAAAGCCTATAATTCAACCTTGTGCAGGCTGGGCGATACCTGCCCTGATTTTCTTGGTGCAGTGGAGGATTTAAAGGCGGATGCATGTAAAAAGCGTAATGCGGAGCTGTTTGAGGCAGAAAAGAAAATAGCGCCGGATGTATATGTACAGAGTATCGGCTCCTGTTTAAAGAAGCCGTCCGGCGGACGGTTTCCACTCAATTTGTCAAACCGGTTTGTCCGTTATTTCGACGGGGAAAATGACGGACTGGTGGGAAGAAACTCCTTTGAATGGGGACACAGTTTTATCTGGCTGGAGGCATCCGGGATGAGGGGGCTTTCCCATGGGGATATGATTGATTTAAACCGGGAGAACTTTAAAGGATTTGATGTCAGGGAATTTTATGTGCAGCTTGTGTCAGATTTAAAGAAACGTGGGTTTTGATGATTCGGCATGTTTTTGCGGACTGTGATTTTTGCTTGCCTTTTTGCGTTATAGATGGTAGGATATGATATATGGGATATATTATGGATTTACGTGCAGTCGTGGGGCACCGCCCCCTGATCATGACATGCGCGGGTGTGCTTGTTTTAAATGAATACAACCAGCTTTTACTGCAGAAACGTGCAGACAATGGTCTCTGGGGTTATCCGGGAGGTTCCATGGAACTGGGGGAAAGTTTTGAAGAGTGTGCGGCAAGGGAACTGAGGGAAGAAACCGGACTTGTGGCAAAAGAGCTGGTGCATTACATGAATATTTCAGGGGATGCTGTGCATTACTTTTATCCGAACGGGGATGAAATTTACGCGGCAGAAGAAATTTTTCTCTGCAGGGCATATGACGGAGTTCTGCAAAGGCAGGAGTCCGAGGTTTTTGAACTGAAATTTTTTGATCTGGACGGACTGCCGTCCAGGGAAGAGATAAATCCAAACAATTTTCTGCCTGTTGAAAGGATTGCGGGAGAGCATTGGAAAGCCGGTCTTTAAATCCCTTCGGGCATTACAAACTAAAAAGGTGGGTGAGGTTATGAAAATACGGAAGAAGGAAATTGCTGTATTACTTGCATTTGTTATGCTGCTTGGCTGTTTGTGCAATAATCCGGCGAGTCTGCGCGCTGAGGAGGATACAGAGACGGCACAGCCGACAGAAGTGGAAGAAACAAAAAAGGGAAAAATCGAGCTGCTGCAGGAAGGTTCCAGTAATCTCGGAGCCGGAGATACGCTCCAGGTGAAGGTTCATATTTACCAGATGGATGTATTTGCAGGTCTGGAAGGGACACTTACATATGACAAAGAAGTGCTGGAACTGAAAGAAGGGGCAGAATTTCCCGTAATTCCGTATCCGGAAGTAAAAGACGGGACGGCAAACTGGAAAGCATCTGTTACGCCTTCGGAGACGGTGAATGCCGATATCCTGAAAGTAGAGTGGAATGGCGAAGCAGATCCCGAAGATTCGGATCTGGCAGCGGCGCAGAATAACGGGCTTCTTATTACTATTCCGTTTATTCTGAAAAAACCGGTTACATCCCAGAATATTTCACTTACCGGTGTTAAGGTATTTACAGACAAAGAGCACCAGGACAGTATTGTGGCAGATGATATTCCACCGCTTTCTGTTACCTTAAATGAACTGGAATTTAAAATGCCTGACGTTACTGGCTATGAAAAGATTCTGATTCCGTTAAATATCACAAAAATCAGTGCTGGTGTTACAGGTTTTACCATCTCTGTTTCCTTTGACAAGGATAAACTTGTATATGACATTTCATCCCAGTCGCTTGGAAAAGACGCAGACGGCAGGATATCCTGGCAGAAAATTGAAACGGGCAGTGACGGGGATATCCAGTTAAAGTTTATTTCCTCCGAACAGCTGACAGAACAGGATACAGGTGAGATTTTCAATCTGGCATTTAAGCCGAAAGGAACGGTTAGTGCTGCAGAAACAACAAAGGTAACTCTTAAAGTTACAGCAGTTGATTATGCCGTCAGTAATCCGACACCTTTTTATTTAAGCAGTACAGAATGCACCGTAACACTGTCACCTTTAAACTTTACCCTGGGGGATGTGTCTGATGACAGTCAGATTAATCTTGTGGATGCAGTGATGGTATTAAAAGAAATCCGGGGACTTAATAATCCGCCGTTTACTGAGGCGCAGAAGAGAGCTGCAGATATAGACGGGGACGGGCAGATTACACTTATGGATGTGTATAGGATTATGCAGTACTATAATGGTGTCATAAAAACATTCTCAAGATAACAGCAGACAGTTTACCATTATATCAGAAACAGGAGAGACAAATGTTTTGTACAAAATGTGGAAATGAGATTCCGGAAGGGGCGCAGGTATGCGGTTACTGCGGAACTGCAGTAAACCAGAATACTGCCCCAAACCAGAATGACCGGCAGGGCGGGATTTACGGGGAGAGTGCGCCGTCCTATTCCGGACAGTCCCCGGAAACTAATAATTATACATATAACAATGGTTCTTACCAGAATATTCCAGGTGGAAACGGATATGGTACACCGCAGAATATGGACGGCGGTTCGACCGGACTTGCCATTGCGTCCATGATTCTTGGTATTGTTGCGCTGCTGGTTGGATGCTGTGCAGTGTATAAGGTGGTAACCATCCTTTGCGCGGTATTTTCCATTGTGTTTGGCGTTCTTTCCATGCAGAAAGGCCCGCAGGGAAAAGGAATGGCGATTGCAGGAATTGTCTGCAGTATTATCGCGCTGGTTGTGCAGATTGTCATTATCGCTATTGGCGTTGGACTGATGTCCGTAATTTTTTCAGAATTTGGCACCATGTAAAGTCTTTCGGTAAATACCGGTTATTTGTAACATAACCAAGAGTTATAATAAAGACAGAACTTGACAAAAACAGCGAATAGTATTATTATCTGTTAAAGATGTTTAGGTATAAGCAACGCGCATTTTTAAGAAAGCAGAAGGTTTTATGAGAATGAGAAGAGAAGCATTATCTCTTTTGGTGGAAAACAATCCAGGTGTGACAAGCCGGATTTCCGGTCTGTTCAGCCGCAGAGGATACAATATTGACAGTTTTTCATCCGGTGTGACTGCAGATCCGAGGTATACAAGGATTACCATTGTTGCCAGTGGGGATGAACAGATTCTGGAGCAGATTGAGAAACAGCTGGAAAAGCTTGAGGATGTGCTTGACATTAAAAAGCTTGAGCAGGGGTCATCCGTGACGCGTGAGCTGATTCTTGTAAAAATTCGTGCAAAGGATACAGAGCGTCAGGCTGTTATGAATGTGACAGAGATATTCCATGGTAAAATTGTGGATGTTACGCATGACTCCATGATGATTGAACTGGTGGGACATCAGAATAAACTGGATGGTTTCCTTGATCTGCTGACGGGATATGAGATTTTAGAGCTTGCAAGAACCGGGATTACGGGACTGACAAGAGGCTCTCAGGATGTCCGTTTTCTGGATTAAGGTGATAAGACGCAGACTGCGTTCCGCAAGGCGGGGTATTACGTAATCTGCTCCATATAAATTAAATTTTAGGAGGACAACAAAGATGTCAGAAGCAAGAATTTATTATCAGGAAGACTGTAATCTGTCTCTGCTGGAGGGAAAGACCATTGCAGTGATTGGTTACGGAAGCCAGGGACATGCACATGCCCTGAATGCAAAGGAGTCCGGATGCAATGTTATCATTGGTCTCTACGAAGGCAGCAGGTCATGGGATAAGGCTGTTAAGCAGGGATTTGAAGTATATACTGCTGCAGAGGCGGCAAAGAAGGCTGATATCATCATGATTTTAATTAATGATGAGAAACAGGCTGATATGTATAAGAAAGATATTGAGCCAAACCTTGAGGCTGGCAATATGCTGATGTTCGCACATGGCTTCAATATCCACTTTGGATGTATCGTTCCGCCTAAGGATGTGGATGTAACCATGATTGCCCCTAAGGGACCGGGACATACTGTTCGTTCGGAGTACCAGGCAGGAAAGGGCGTTCCTTGTCTTGTAGCTGTTGAGCAGGATGCAACAGGCAAGGCATTAGATACTGCACTGGCATATGCACTTGCAATCGGCGGGGCAAGGGCAGGTGTTCTTGAAACAACCTTCCGTACAGAAACAGAGACAGACCTTTTTGGTGAGCAGGCAGTACTGTGCGGCGGTGTCTGTGCCCTGATGCAGGCAGGATTTGAAACTCTCTGTGAAGCCGGATATGATCCGAGAAACGCATATTTTGAGTGTATCCATGAGATGAAGCTGATTGTAGACTTAATCTACCAGTCAGGTTTTGCAGGAATGAGATACTCAATTTCAAATACAGCTGAATACGGCGATTATGTGACTGGACCGAAGCTCATTACAGAAGAAACCAAGAAGACCATGAAGAAAATCCTTTCCGATATCCAGGATGGAACTTTTGCCAAGGAATTCTTACTGGATATGTCTCCGGCAGGACGCCAGGTACATTTCAAGGCCATGAGAAAGCTTGCTGCAGAACATCCTTCTGAGAAAGTGGGAGAGGAAATCCGTAAGCTGTACAGCTGGAATAACGAAGAAGACAAGTTTATTAATAACTAAAACTGGGAATAGTTAAAAATATGAGTGGAAAAAAGAACTTTGTGTGATGCAAAGTTCTTTTTTTTTGAACTGCCTTATGGTACAATGGAAGTGTAAGTTTATTTTATGAATATACAGTGGGGCGGAATTATGAATATACAAAACCAGCTAAGCGGAATGGCAATTATGGTGTTATTGTTTATTCTGTTTTTTCGGCAGAAAAGAGTGGGATTATATATTGAGCAGGCGTTTGTCCGGACGCTTGTGATAACGATGGCATGTGTAATTCTTGATATTCTTTCGGTGATTGCCATTTATTATAAAGACCGGATTCCGGAGGTGGTACTTGTACTTTCCTGCAAGGGATACCTTGCAAGCCTTCCATGGGTGGGATTTGCAGCAAATACTTATATTACTGTGGACACATATTCTGAGAAAAACAGCAGAAAAAGGGTAAAACTTTATTCTTTGTGTACCCTTGCACTTAATATTGTAGTATTTCTGCTGCCAATCCGCTACCATGTGGAAAATAAAAGTATATATACCAGCGGACCAGCAGTTACATATACCTATATAGTTGTCCTGGTTTATCTGGCTGGAATGCTGTGGCTTTTGAAGAAATACGGCAGCAGAATTGAAAGAAAACGGAAACGGGCAGTAGTTATCTGGCTGGGATTATGGCTGGCAGCCGCTGTGGCACAGATGTATTTTAATAACCGGATTCTGCTGGCGGGACTTGCCTGTGGACTTGGACTGCTGGTGATTTACTGCTCATTGGAAAATCCGGAAAATAACATTGACTACCGTTTTGGCTGTTTTCACTATCATGCCCTGATCAGTTACCTTGACCAGTGTTATGAAAGAGGACAGTCACAAGGACTGATTTATCTGCAGATTGTTGATGACCAGCAGCATCTGGAACAGGAATATGTGGACAGATGCATGTATAAGATAATTCACTTTTTAAAGGATTTTCCAAAAGCAAAGATATTTAAAGGGATAGAACATGAACTTGCAATTATATTTCCGGATATGACATATATGTCAAAGACATTTACAAAGCTGCAGGATACATTCTATTATAACCAGTTTTATAATGTTGACGCAGTTGGTGCTGAAGAATTCCCCAAGACACTGTTCATGCTTTTTCCAAATACAGGACTGATGAACAGCACGGAAGAAATTATGAGTGTCCGAAGACATCTGCTGATGGAAAACCGCAATATCATAAGCTCCCATGTATGTTATGTCAATGAACATATGTTAAAACAGATCAGGCATGCGGATGTGATTCGGGAGAAAATTGTTAAAGCTATGGATGAGGACAGGGTGGAAGTATTTTTCCAGCCGATTTATGCGGTTAAAGAACAGGAATTTACCTCAGCAGAGGCACTTGTCCGTATCCGGAATAAGGACGGTTCCCTTCTTTCACCGGGACAGTTCATACCAGTTGCAGAAGAAAGCGGGCTGATTTCGGTTCTGGGAGAACGCGTTTTTGAGAAGGTATGTGAATTCCTGCAGATAAATTCACCCAAAAAAACGGGGATTCATTATATAGAAGTGAATTTATCCGTAATTCAGTGCCAGCAGAGGTTTCTTGCGGACCGCTTTATGGATATTATGAACAGATATGGGACGGAACCATGGTACATTAATCTGGAAATAACAGAAACAGGGTCTGTCAGCGCAAAAAATACACTCCTTGAAAACATGAATAAGTTAATTGAAAAAGGAGTGTCCTTTTCACTGGATGATTTCGGAAACGGGCAGTCCAACCTGGATTATATGATTGATATGCCGGTGGCAATCATGAAACTGGATATGAACATGACGCAGGCATATTTTAAAGATTTAAAGGCAAAGTTTGTTGTGCAGGCAATTATCAAACTGGCGCATGAGCTGGATTTGTTTGTTGTGGCGGAAGGAGTGGAGACGAAGGAGCAGCTGGAGGAAATGACTGCATTAAACGTAGACTATATACAGGGATACTATTTTTCAAAACCGCTCCCGGCAGAAGAATATCTGCAGTTTCTTTCCGCACACAGGAAATAGAAGTATCCCCTGAATTGACAAATTATGTAAACATGATGTAAAATATGGTGCGAAGAAAATATAATAAAAAATAGAGTAAAAGAGGCAGAAGAAATGGCAGAAGTTTATAATCATAAGGCAATCGAACAGAAGTGGCAGAAATACTGGCAGGAAAATGAGACATTTAAGACAGATGTATGGGATTTCAGTAAACCGAAATACTATGCGCTGGATATGTTTCCATATCCCTCCGGCGTGGGGCTTCATGCAGGACATCCGGAAGGATATACGGCAACAGATATTATGTCAAGAATGAAGAGGATGCAGGGATATAATGTACTTCATCCCATGGGATACGATTCGTTTGGTCTCCCGGCAGAGCAGTATGCAGTTTCCACCGGAAACCATCCGGCAGGTTTTACACAGGAAAATATAAAGACATTTTCCAGACAGTTAAGGGAACTGGGATTTGATTATGACTGGTCAAAGATGGTTGCAACATCGGACCCGAAATTTTATAAATGGACACAGTGGATTTTCAAGCGCCTGTATGAAGCCGGTTATGCAAAATATATTGACATGCCTGTGAACTGGTGCGAGGAGCTTGGAACAGTTCTTTCCAATGATGAGGTGATTGACGGTAAATCGGAACGCGGCGGTTATCCGGTTATCCGTAAAAATATGAAGCAGTGGGTCATCGACCAGCCGGCATTTGCAGAGAAGCTGTTAGAGGGGCTTGAGGAGATTGACTGGCCGGAGTCCACGAAGGAAATCCAGCGTAACTGGATTGGAAAAAGTACCGGTGTGGAGGTTGCCTTTGAGATTGTCGGCGGAGGAAAGTTTTCAATTTTCACTACCTGTATTGAAACGATTTACGGAATTACATTTATGGTTCTTGCCCCGGACGGGGAAATTGTCAAAGGCCTGATGGACCGTGTGGAAAACAGGGAGGAAGTGCAGGCTTATATTGACGAGACAGTTAAGAAAAACGATATGGACCGGACCGAGTTAAATAAAACCAAATCCGGCTGTATCTTAAAGGGACTGTATGCCATAAATCCGGTCAATGGAAAAGAGGTTCCGCTTTTCATCGGTGACTTTGTGCTTGCAAGCTATGGAACCGGTGCGGTTATGGCGGTTCCAAGCCATGACCAGCGTGACTTTGAATATGCCGTTGCCCACAATATTGACATGATTCAGGTAATTGACGGGGCAGATGTAAGTGAGCATGCATTTGAAAAGCATGATTATCTCGGAAAAGGATGCAAACTGATAAATTCGGAAGAGTTTACCGGACTTACTGTTGAGGAAGCTAAGGAAGCCATTACAGTAAAACTGGAAAAGATGGGTGTTGCTGAAAGAAAGGTAAACTATCATTTCCGGGAATGGATTTTTGCAAGGCAGAGATACTGGGGAGAGCCTGTACCATGTGTATATAAAGAGGACGGTGAAATATATTTCATTCCGGATGAGGAACTTCCGCTGATTCTTCCGGAACTGGACGATTATAAGGGAAAGAACGGAAAGGCTCCGCTGGAAAATGCCGTGGAGTGGAAGCAGTATGACAAAAACGGTGTGAAAGGTGTGCGTGAAACATCCACCATGCCGGGTTCTGCCGGTTCTTCCTGGTATTACATGAGATATATCGACCCGGATAATGAGAATGAATTTGCTGACCAGAAGCTGCTTGAGCACTGGCTTCCAGTCGATTTATATGTGGGAGGTCCGGAGCATGCGGTTGGTCATCTGATGTATTCGCGTATCTGGAACCGTTTTCTGTATGACCAGGGACTGTCCCCGGTAAAGGAGCCTTTCCAGAAATTAGTACACCAGGGAATGATTCTTGGGGAAAATGGTATTAAGATGGGAAAACGTTTCCCGGAATATGTCGTAAATCCAAGTGATGTTGTAGAGGAACTGGGTGCGGATACCTTACGGCTGTATGAGATGTTTATGGGACCGCTTGAGGTTTCCAAGCCATGGAATTCCAATAATGTGCAGGGGGCAAGGCGTTTTATCAGCCGTGTATGGAAATTCTTTACGGAACCGTCCAATCTGACAGAGGATAATGACGGTACACTTACCAGAATCTATCACAAGACGGTAAAGAAGGTGACAAATGACTTTGAGGAGCTGGGATTTAATACAGCCATCAGCCAGATGATGATTTTTGTCAATGAAGTGTACAAGGCAGGAAGCTGCCCACGGGAATTTGCAGAGGGACTGATAAAAATGCTTTCCTGTGTATGTCCGCATGTTGGTGAGGAAATCTGGGAGAAAATGGGCCATACGGATACGATAGCCTTTGAAAGCTGGCCGACCTATGATGAAGCGCTGACAGTAGATGATTCTGTTGAAATCGCAGTGCAGATTAATGGAAAAACAAGGGCGACACTTCAGATTCAGAAGACTGACCCGAAGGAGGAAGTTATCACAAGAGCAAAGGAAACACTTGGCGATAAGCTGACTGGTAATATTGTTAAGGAGATTTATGTACCAGGCAGGATTGTAAATATTGTAATGAAGTAAATAGGAAAGACATGGGCAGTGCCTCTTTATGGGGCGCTGTTTTTTTGTATTAAAGGAAAGTTCTCCTTTCGGAGAACCCCTGAATTAAAAATGCCCGCTGGAAGCGGGCATGCTGAAACAGACGGTGGTTAAAAGAGGTTAATATAGAAGCCCTCTTCAAATTCATCATCGCCAAGGTCATCATCTTCAGTTAAAAAGTAGTGCATATCCAATAAATCGGAATCAGTCATAGTTCTGACCAATTTGGGTGTCATTCCTTCTGGGGGATTTTTGATATATTTTTGCCTGAGTTCATCTATGTGTTTTTGATCCATTTGTGGCAGCCTCCTGTCTGTAATAAATACAGTATGGGGCAAATGGGAAAGGAAGTCAAGCAGAGCGGGAACGTGGGGAAAGCTTATGCTTCCTCATCACCCTTTTGTATAATTCCTCCAGAGAAACCCGTTCGTGTTTATGATACAGCTCAAGAAAGAGCATTTCTTTTTTGCAGTCCGGACATTGTAATGGGTCACAGCCCATAGTGAGAAGAAAACGTTTGCGCCAGGTGTTGAGATCAAGAATGATCCGGTGTTTCGATTTGTGGACCGCCTTGTACAGCTTATCGTCTATTTCACGGTGTCTTGCATAAAGGCCATAGTAGCGTGTCATTTTGAAATTTTTTTGGGGGATATGCTGGATAAGCAGTTTGATAAAATCAATAGCCGGGAGGGTCTTTTTGACGAAAGCGTTGTCTTCGTGCCTGTTATAATGGAAAGCCACATTGTTCCCGTCATAGGAATCGATTCTGGAAAGGACGATGACCGGGCGTCCAAGGTAGCGGCTGACATATTTCACAATAGATTTTGGGTCACAGAGGTTTGGCTTTGCGTAAACATAAAAGCCGTTTTTGTCTTTGCGGTATATTTCAGATTTTGTTTTTCTGAAAGAAGGGCCGATACGTTTTTGCAGCTTATTTAACAGGACAGTCTGAAAAGACTTACGGAGGTAAGAATAATTGAAATATTTTACAGTGCGCCAGAATCCGTCATCAGAATATTCGCCTTCGGTAAGAAGGCAGTGGATATGGGGATTCCATTCGAGAGGACGGCCGAAAGTATGAAGGACACAAATAAAACCCGGGACAAAATTTGGAATGGCAGCGGAAAGGGACAAATTTAAGCTTCCCACAATGGGGGCAGCCATACATGGCGCCACCGTAGGAGGGATTGCCACAGTTGATTACTTTTTCGATGTTTTCCATTACAACAGGTCTTGGATTTATATCGTATTCAATAATTTCGTAATAATCTCTAAGCATTTCCTGTAT
Organism: uncultured Lachnospiraceae bacterium; assembly: GCA_947566705.1. Classification (GTDB taxonomy): domain Bacteria; phylum Bacillota; class Clostridia; order Lachnospirales; family Lachnospiraceae; genus Roseburia. The sequence goes on from CANOLA010000030.1 coordinate 30,302, forward strand.
CACGTTCATGAGATTATTATGAAACACAGTAGAGCAAAAAGCAAGTCCTTGCCCCTCAAGATTGAGGGGCAGGGGAGTTGAGATGCCGGAGGCATTTTTTTATGGAAATTAGATATAACAGTTATTAGGGGGCAAATCATATGATTTCAAATTAATCATTACGGTTATAAAGATGATAAAAAACAATTATTTATATGTAATTAGTGCGATTATAATATTGAATATTGACTGCGATAGGGAAAAGGTGTATTATGTTTTTATAAGATAATAAACCCGATAATTTGAAAATACATATATCGGTGCATTATCTAGAAATTTGTAGGACTGAAAGAATGTTTATACATTCTGCAGTTTTGTCAGAATCATAAAGGAGGCGGTTTTTGATATGAAAAAGAAAGAAAAAAGAATGAGGGCAGGATGTTGGGGAGCAAGAGGAATTTCCTTTTTGCTGGCAGCCGGTATGCTGATTCCTTTGTTCAGAGGAGTTTGTATTAGTGCAAAAGCAGTGGAGGCAGAGAATCAGTATGTTGTAATGACAGAGAACTCTGAAGTTAAGCTACAGCTTGAGGAAGATTACGCCAACGATTCGCAAAAGGAATCAGTGACTGTGAAAACAGAAAATGTGACAGTTCTGGAGCTGACGGCACATGAAGTGGATGATGTGGAACGCCAGAACGGGGTTCTGCTGGTGGAAGAGAATATTATTTTTGCGGGAAGTGATTTCGAGGATGATAACTTTAATGATACATTTGGAACGGATTTTAAAGATGAGTATGAGATGAGGAAATATCTTAGAAATATACGCACGCATCAGAATCAGGCTGTGGACACATCAGACCAGTGGAACATTGATGCAGTGAATGCAAATAATAGGGAGTACAGCAGGCAGGACGACAGAGTAAAGGTAGCTGTTATGGATTCCGGGGTTACACTGTCAGAGGACATTGATGTAAAGGAACGAGTAAATATGGTTACAGATGAAGAAGGAGTTGAACCCTTGTTTGAGGATATGTCTGGACATGGAACCGCAGTTGCAAGTGTTATTGCGGCGAAAGAAAACAACTTTGGTGTTACGGGAATTAATCCAAATGCAGAGTTGTATTCCATTAGAGTACTGGATAGTAACAAACAAGCACCACTCAGTCGGATTATTCAGGGAATCTACTGGTGTATTGATCAGAACGTTGATATTATTAATATGAGCTTTGGAACAGAGGTAAGGTCAGGCATTCTGGAACAGGTCATTAAGGAAGCCGAAAATCATGGAATACTTATGATTGCAGCAGCAGGAAATCGCGGAAGGGAGGGAATGGAAACTGTGGAATTTCCGGCCGCTTTTGAAGAGGTAGTTGCAGTAGGTTCCTCTAATGCACAAGGTCAGATGTGTGAAGCAAGTTCAGCAGGAACAGAAATTGAACTGCTGGCACCGGGGGAAAAGATACCTGCAATAGGGAATTTTGATGAGATTGTCTGTACCGGAGGAACTAGTATGGCAGCTCCGCATGTAACTGGAATTGCCTCTGTCTTGTGGGCAAAGGATACAACAAAATCAGCTTCATTTATCCGTGCATTGCTGGATGCCAGTGCAAATCGTGTTTCAGTTGACGGTATATCAGGAAACGGAATTGTGGATTTGGATTATGCCCTTGCAGTTTATGATGATTTTTCCGGTGTTTATGAAGAAAACGGACAGTCTGCAGTGGTTCCTGGAAATCCGAGTGAAATTAAAACATATGAGGATACTGTGGTGAATGCCTGCTGGAGCAAAAGCGACCATATGAATGCTTTAAATGGCTATACAGATACAAGTGCAAATGTGCTCGCTGTCATTAAACAAGGAGCACAGACACCTGATATATACTTAAAGTATAATGCCAGTGCAGATGAGGAAAAACGCAATGACAGTTTCCATGGAAGCTATAACTATGCATCTAATTATATTTTTATGATGCGTATAGCACGCGTATGCTTTAATCAGGGGTGGTCTGCTGCAGTAGCTTTTGCCAAAGTACCGGATAACTGTCCGATTGCAAATAGTGTTGGACAGAAACAGCTTATATACGGGTTAAGTATATTAGAGAAAAAGTGGGATGAAATTTTAAAAGGGCATGAAATTAGTGATAGGAACAAAGCCAGAGTTCTTGTCGGGACTGCAATTCATATGATAATGGATGCATATGCACATAAAGCATATGAACAAAAAAACGGTACATGGATACATATTGCGGGTGATGACAGGGATAATAAAAGTTATGTGGAAAGCAGATACAAAACAGCGAAGCAGGCGGCATTAAACATCGTAGATGTGTGGCATTATGCATGGACACCGGACTGTCTGGTGCTTTACCGTCCAGAAAGCCATGATGCAGCAAAATTTAAAATGCAAAAGCTTGCAAGTTACTGCATGCGTGCAGACCAGACACAGTATATGGAGCATCCGGGATGGTTTGCCGCAAGGTCAGTTGAAAATTAACTGAAAAACAGGGAGGAATGGGAAATGAAGAAGTGGAAAAAAGTGTTACTGTTTATTTTGCTGTTAATGGTATGCGCTTTTACAGTACCGTCTGCTTGTCAGGCAAAGCCCATGGCAGTAATGGAGACAGAAAAATGGGATTCCTATGAAGTTGTTACATCAGGCAGATGCGGAAAAAATGTCAGTTACAAAATGTATAAAACGGGGAAGGACACCTATGCCCTGCAGTTGTACGGGACAGGAAGAACAGATGATTATACAGATGATGACTCCTTTAATTTTCAGTATACCAGACCGTGGGACGGGACCAAGAGCAATCCGGCTGAATATGTATATCTTCTGGAAAATAATGTGACAGAAATTGAGGTTGGAGAAGGGATTACATATATTGGTTCGGCAGCCTTTGCAGATTTCTGGAATCCAAACCTGAAAGTTTTCCTTCCTTCTACTCTAAAGGGAATTGGGAATTATGCATTTTTTAGTTGTAAACTGCATGAAATAAATATCCCGAACAAAGTAGAGTTGATAGGAAACCATGCATTTGCAGACTGCAGTAACATAAAACTGTTTACACTGCCAGACAGTCTTACCCAGCTTGGAAAAGCCTCCTTTTCCGGAATGGAGAGCCTGCAGAAGCTGGACAATTGGAATGACAAAATTACGGAGATACCAGATTCCCTGCTTTGTAAAACAGCAATTAATGATTTTACAGTTCCGGATGCAGTTACCAGAATAGGCAGGAATGTATTTTCAGGATGTCAGAATCTGACAAGGGTAAACTGGAATGATAAGGTAAAGGAAATTGGGGACATGGCATTTTGTTCTTCTGGTCTTGAAAGCATGGTTATTCCGGATACAGTTGAGAAGGTAGGGGAGCGGGTTTTTTCTGACTGCAGGAATTTAAAAAACATGGCACTTGGTAAAGGTCAGAAAGGGATACTGGGGGCTTCCAGTTTTTATAACTGTATTACTTTAAGCAAAATTGAGATTTCGGATCAGATAACAGGGATTGCTGATGCCGCATTTTACAACTGTATATCCATGGAATCCGTTGAGATTCCGGACAGTGTGACAAGGATTGGAAAAAAAGCATTTTATGGATGTAAATCCCTGGAGCAGATTCATCTGCCAAAAGGAATTAAAGTGGTGAATGATGCGGCATTCCGTGGCTGTGGAATGCTGAGAAGTATAAAACTTCCGGACAGTGTAACTAAAATTGGAAAAGAGGCGTTTTACGGTTCCAATCTGCATGCAGCGGTTCTGCCGGACAAAGTAAATTCAATCGGGGCAAATGCATTTAAAAACTGTAAGAAGCTAACAATGGTAAAGCTTGGGAAGGGAATAAAAACCATACACAAAAGTGCATTTACCAGCTGCGTATCATTAAAGGAAATTCGTGTGCCGAAAAAGAAGTATAAGGCATACAAAGAAATATTAAAATTACCTTTGTCCAAACTGAAAAAAGTGAAAATAGCAAAATACTAATACTGTAAAGAGAACTATAGGAGGGTGTTCCCAAAGTCATGAAATGACAGAGGACACCCTTTTCTGCCTGGTTATGTGCCTTCCATGTAAAATATGGAAATATGGGTTGTTATTTGTTTGTATATATGATATTATTTTTATAATAATAATTAAATTTTAAAAAATTGAAGAGGATGAGGATGAGTACAGCAACATCTGGAACGCTGAGGTAATTTACCACTCTGCACGTAATTACAATGTTAAGAATGCAAGATGCAGTAAACGTTGCAGTCATAGATTCCGGTGTTGACTATTCCGCAAACATGAACATTGTAAAGCGGGAAACCTTCGTGGACGGGTATGACGACAGCAATCCCCTTTTTGATG
>CANOLA010000031.1 GCA_947566705.1 uncultured Lachnospiraceae bacterium
GACACAGACTGCCAGAGGATGTGGAGCGGTTTTATACATTGTGCGGTGGAATGGAATGTTTTTGGGATTATCCAGAGGAATATACTTCGGACGATGCAGGACCAATGCCCATAAGAATCTTGTCTCCAGAAGAGGTTGTTCATGCCAATTTGTCCAAGTTCGGAGAGGAATATGAGGATGATATTTCATCCGACTGGTATTTGATTGCAGATGCTTATAATGGAGATTACTTGTCGGTGGACTGTGGACAGAAACGGAATGGGTGGTGTTATCAAAGTTTTTGGGAGACATATGCCCACAAAGGCAATTCTCCTATTATTGCAAAGTCCCTCACTGAATTACTGGTGCATTTGTTGGAGTACCAGGGAGATTATTTTTATTGGTTGGATGAAGATGGTGCTGTGGGAACGTTTGCAGGGTACGGGGATGCGTACCAATAATGATACATTGATAGCTGTCATGTGTAAAACAGTATCAGGGGGACTGAAAGATTCCTTTGACGCTGTTTTATTATATTAAAGTAATATTATATTAGCTTTATTGCTATAGATATTTTGAGCCAGCTATAATATAGAAAATAATAATATTTTATAACACATATTTATTACACAACATATTAAAAATTATTTTATAAAATTTGGGTGGGATTGAGAAGGGGAAGAAAAACAGAAGCAAAAGGGAACACACTGGTATATAGGAAGTGGAAGGAGGCAGACATTAAAACACTGGAACTACGGGCGCAAAGGGAAAGTGTCTGGGTATAATGTTGTTCAGGATATAATAGAAACAGCATATCCGGTATATGGAAAAAAGGAAAGGATATAGTGTGAATCTGGTTATTGAACAGGACAGTTTGTTATCTCGGTATGATAGTTTGTCAGGTAAGGAGATTGTATACGGAAATTTCTATCTTGAGGTTGCAGGCATATTTTATTCATCTGAACATTGGAATGATTTTGTGGTGAGGCTATTAATGTCTTGGTCACATAATTTATTAAATAACAGAAGGGGAGTGTTGTGCTTTTTTGATGGACCATATGAAATAAAGTTTGTCCAAGAAAAAAATATAACGCTTACTTTGGAAGAAATAGGGGAATACCAAATAGAGATTGATGAATTCTATGAAGGCTTGTCTCGATGTTTGATTATTGTTGAGAGGTATATTAAAGAAAATAACATACTTATTGATAGACAAAAGGTAATACGAAAATATATAAATCAATTAAAAAATATTGCTAATATCAATTGAGGATAGTATTGATTTATTATTTCACTGAATGACCTTACTCAGATTACTGATGATGGTCTTTGGAATTTTATACCTACGATGACAACTACAACCTTCTTTCTGTAGCGGATGCCAGGGGGGCAGTGACCATCTATGCCTATGACAAGATGAACCGCAACGTTTCCATTACGGACGATGAGGGAAATGTCACAGTCTTCGCATACAACGGCCTGTCACTGCAGACCTCAGCCACGGATGCAAAGGGAAATGTGACAGAGTAAGAGTATGACGGAAACGGCAACCGGACAAAAGTCATATACCCGGACAAAACCACAGTTGAAACCGGTTATGACCAGAGGGGAAGAATCATCTGGCAGAAAGAAGGCATAAGGGATTATTTGTTTAACCAGGAAAAATAGATATAGGCAGGCGAGGGAAATGAAAGGGCATACTTTACCCACGGGGGTGAATGTAAAAGAAGTGTACAAATTCAGGAAAATAGGATATAATATGAGTAATGGTAAATGAGATATGGTATTTGCCATTGGGAGGGATGATTATGCCACAGGTCATGCAGGATTTGATGGATCAATATATTCTGGAAATTAAAAAAATATATGGTACGCATCTGCGAAAGATCATTTTATATGGATCTTATGCCAGGGGGGACTACAGACCGGATTCTGATGTAGATATTATGATATTGCTTGACATATCTGATATGGAATTAAAGGCGTACAGCGAGCAGCTTTCTTACATGACATACGATTTTAATCTCGATCATAATCTGGACATTAAACCGTTTGCAAAGAGTGAAGAACATTTTCAAAAGTGGCTATTAAACTATCCGTTTTATGCAAATGTGAATAAAGAGGGGGTTGTTTTATATGGAGCCGCCTAAAGAAACAATTGGTACAAAGAAGGATCTTGTTTTATATCGTCTGCAGACGGCCAGGTCAGATTTAAAATCAGCAGGGATTCTGTTGGAAGCAGGAGAATACAGGGGAGCAAATAACAGGGCATATTATGCAATCTTTCATGCAATTAATGCTATACATGCAGTAGGCGGAAAGGCGTATAAGCGACATAAGGATGCAATTGGAAGTTTCAATAAAGATTATGTTAAAACTGGGATTTTTCCAAGAGAGATAGGAAGAAAAATTGCTGAAGCTGAAGAAATCCGGCATGTTAGTGATTATGATGATTTTTATATTGCCAGCCGTGAGGAATCACAACGGCAAGTGGCTGTAGCAGAGAAATTTCTTCAAATGGCAGAGCAATATTGTATGGCACACATATAATGAAATCTACTGGGAATAGGGAAGAGCAGAAAGCAAAAGAGTATCTTGAAGTTTATAGAATACAGAGCTGATAAGTCAACTGACAGGTCAATTTGTTGGAGGCAGTAAGAGAATGGTTTGCCACCATATGAATTTCCTAAAGTGATTAACATAGAATTGGTAAGTGAAAAATAAAGTGGATTTTAGGACTGTGTTTCACTATCTTGATATTATCATAACAGCGGATTTCATAGGAAATGAGTTTTTCAATCAACAAATAAGTTTTGCACAATTATGGAGGATTTATTAATCCTCCATAATTAGTAAGAAAGATATTTGAAAATATTTTATTGAAGATGACTGCTGTATAATATGTTGATTAACAAAAGAAAATAGCAAGGTAGAAAACTAAGCCGAATATTCCGCTGGTGTGTGTTTGAGCAAAGTGAAAGGAATGATCAAATTATTGAAAGCAGATTAAAAAGTATCATTAAGAATAATAGAAATATATTATTGGAATTGGGTATAACAATAGACGAAATAAAGAATTCGGATCTTGGGTTTGTTGAAAATGCAGAGCAGGTAGATTTATTTAGATCTAAAACATTTGCAAGAATTACACTATTTCAATCTTACAGATTGTATATCCAGATTCTTGATATTGAAACAGAAAAAACCGTATTTTTCTGGGATGATATTTTAGCGGAAAAGGAAAATCTGGAAGACTTTATTATTCAGGTTATTAAAAAAATGTAATAAGGCATTAATTCATGATGATAGTGTCATTCCTTCAACAGACCACACTACACCTACAATGCAGTCGGAAATGTTCTTGAGACTGTCAGTAATGAGAGATAATTACATATGGAGAAATTTAAAGAAAAACTATTAAAGACTATTAATATTTGTAATGCTGAATTGATAAACAGAAAAAATGGGGTGCTTGGCGAAAGCACAGAAGAACAACTGGAAAAATGTCTTTTGCCAGAATTAAATAATGAATACAAGATGTTGTACTAAAATGAAGTTGTAACACCCCAACTTAATAGGGTTTCTCCAAAACGGATTTCAGACTAAGCCAGGGAAAATGGATGGACAGTTGGATCTTTGGGGAAAGGTAGTTTAGCAGGGATTCCATATGAACAAGGCAGTGGATTAAAAATGTATGAACCAAACGGAATTGTAAGATATTATATAAATGGAGTAAAGTGGTGGAAAAAGACATAGAAGACATAATGCAGTTTTATGACAGTTTTGTATACATAGTAGAGCAAATATCTTTAGACGCAGAAAAACAAATTTCCAAATTGATGGGGACAGTTGTTGCAGATGAACTTGCAAGTGATTTTAGTGAAATAGGGATGGTGTATGCAAAAGAGTTACTGGATAATGAGTGGATAACTAAAGAACAGTATACTATTGCAAAATCTATAGATGAAATGCTGGCTGGTATGTCTAAAAGGAATGAACTGTGGACAGAAGATGCTTTGATAAACGCCGAAGAATGGGAGAACTGTAGAAAAAAAGGAAGAAAGCTTTTACAAATGTTGCATCTATCCTGCGACGGAGGAAACTGACCAACAATGAAAGAACCGGTGATATACAGTGACACGGTTGATACTTTGATTTTAACGGAATCCGGCCTGCGTCCAATTGAGGAAATACATGCAGGTGATTATGTCTGGTCGGAAAACACCAAGACCGGGGAGAAGGAACTGAAAAGAGGACTCTCGTTAGGTCAAACGAGAAGTAGCTCACTACAATCTTCAAATGATTATCGCAGGCTTTAAGGTAAATAATGAGCGAGCAGATGCTGAAAAGCCACATATGGGACTTACCACATGGGCAGCAGCGCCGGAAGGTAAGATTGTAAAAAGCGATGTCAGCATTGCGAAGAATTATCTTTCAGAGCAAGAGATGCGTTTGTTAGAGCGTATTGTATCTGCTTATTTGGATTTGGCAGATGACAGAGAAGTTTTGCAGGATGCAGGAAAAATCACAGCAGAGATTGCCAAGGCAAAAGTGGAGACAGAATTTGAAAATACCGTGTTGTTCAGGACAGATTGTTTATGTTCGACTTTGATAAATATCTATTGGAATTAGAGGGAAATGTAAAGAAATAAGTCGTGATTGTTCATACTTGGGATAGATAAGAGGGAGAATATAGTGTCGGAATCCTTTTTAAGTCGAGACAGTGAAATCCGGTAACTTGATACTAAGTCTGTTAATGGACAATGGATCAGCAGAGTTCATGACCTTACTTTGGAGATAAAATTAGAAACGTTTAAACAGTCAAATTTGGAAAATGCAGCAGAATATCATGCCATAAAATTGGGGTAGGAGTTGAGCAGGCAAAGTAAGGTGATTCCGGTATAGTGATTATGGATACATCAAAAAAGGCATAAAGCCTGATTAAATTACCAGTCCTTTATGCCTTTTGATGTTTCAATATTTATAATCCATCTTACCCATCCCCTAAAGCCTGAACCTCGACGTAATATTCCGCAGCTTTTCCGCAGATTCCTTACAGTTTGTCGTCCGGTCAAACGTTTCCGACGTCAGTTTCACAACATCCGTGGTCTTTTCCGCAATATTGTTGACACCGAGCTGTGCCCCGCTGATTGTGCTGTTAATGCCCTCCGTGGAGGTGGCAATCTGCGCAATATTGTGTTTTAATTCCCTGACTTCATGGTTTGTCTGGTTCATAAAATCCTCAATTGACTGGGCGGCGCTGCTGTATTCATTGCTGGATTCCATAAAGCTGGAATAGTCTGCCATAACCCTGTTTTCCAGAAAATCCAGCGTGTCCATCAGGCACTGGATTAATGTTTCTATGGACAGGTTTACCTGGTTTACAATGGTTACAATATCTCCGCTTGTATCGGTGGACTGGGTTGCAAGTTTGGCGATTTCACCTGCAACAACCGCAAATCCTTTGCCCTGTTCCCCTGCCCTGGCCGCTTCGATGGATGCATTCAGGGACAGAAGGGTTGTCTGCTCTGCAATCTCCTGGATGGCAGCTGCAAGCAGGTTAATCTTATTCACTTCCTTTGCCTGTTCAATTGCTTCTGTGGAAGTACTGCGTATCTTGCCATATAAACCAAGGGTTTCTTCCCTGGCGGATGTTGTTTTTTCGGCAATCTCAATTGTTTTATTCCGGACGCTGGTTGTAAGGCGGGTTCCGTCCTTTATTTTATCCGCAACAGTAACAATGCTGCCGTTCATTTTTTTGATATTGTCATTTACCTTGTCTGCGGTAACTGAGGTTTCCGCCATACTGGCAACAAGTTCTTCGTTTGTGGACGAATTGATGACAGATACATCATTTACCTGTTCTGAAATATCATAAAGGGTATTGGCGTCAGAAACAAGTTTTTCTGAAATATCATCCAGCTGGGAAACAATATCCCGCAGCTGTTGTTTCATGTGGTCCACGGCAGTTCCCATGACTCCGATTTCATCGTTGGTCTTTGGTATCACATGGCTGCTGTTCAGATTTAATTCTGAAATATCATTTATTACTTTCGTAAGTGCAGATACAGGCCTGGTGATTTTGGAAGTCATAAAAAAGCCGGTAATTAGTGCAAGGAAAAGCAATGCTATGCCGATAACCAGTGAGTAAAGGGCAATGGAGTTGACAGGTTTTAACACATCTGCCTCGTCTGCCTGCACAACAACAACCCAGTCATTTACCGTACACATAAAAGCAACGTAAACCGGCTTGCCGTCCACCTGGCATTTCCGGACATCCGCAGTTGTAACGAAACCTTCCTGAAGCTTTCCAACAACTTCTTCCACAACCGGATTGTTTTCAATTTTTGTGCCAACCTTTTCCGTGTTTTCATGGTAAAGGTAAACCCCGTCCGTGTCTACCAGGTATGCGTGGCTGGAATCCATCGTACTGATCCCTGCGCTGTAAAGGATATATTCCAGACTGACCTCCAGATAATTGCGCTCAGTATCCCCGTAAAAGCTCTCATATAATGTCGCAGAAGTGGAAACACAGGTGTCATATAAATAACTCATGCACAGCTCTGTAATATTTTTCCGGTTGATTACATAGGAAACTGCCAGAATCCCGGAAATTAATAAAACAGAGGTGGCAGCGATTAATACTGCAATTTTGTATCGGATTGATTTCAGTTTCATGTTTTTCCTCCTAATCCGAGGCTTTCTGGGCCGCCCATTCATCCTTCACGCTCTTTATTACGGTATCCCATTCGCATTTGCCTTTGGCATAGCTTAACAGCAGGGAGCCAAAATCGTTTTTGAACTGCTGGCTCGGGAATGTTGAAAAAATCCAGTTTACCGAACTTGTGGCATCATTGCCGATATCCTCCGCGACTTCACGCGCCAGCGGATTATCCGGTCGTTCATCCTCCGAAAAAGTGTTAAACGGGGGAATAAAGCCCAGTTTGCTGATTACATAGTCTTTCCCGGTATCTGAGCTGTACACCCATTTGATAAAATCAATTGCCGCCTGCTGCTCAGCCTCGGATGAGGTGGAATTTACACACAGATAATTTCCGGTACCAATACATAGTCCCTGGCTCTCCTCACCTTCCACACCGGTATAAATAGGCAGGTATTTTATATTTTCCTCTTTGACTTTGTTTCCTTCCACATCCGAAATCTGGCTCCATGCCCAGTTGCCGTTCTGAACCATTGCAGCTTCTTCAAGGGCAAATTCCGTCATGGAATCAGTTACCGATTTCTGGGCCAGCTCGGTCCTTGGTGTGCAGGAATTATTTATATAAAGGTCAAATATATTCCTGAAATTGTCACCATACGTAAAATCCAGCGTGTCACTGTCAGAAACATTTTTATCACGAAACTCATAGTACACCGGCAGGTTAGCCAGGTGTGTCTGCCAGCGCCAGTCTTCCCCGGAACCAAAGGAAGTGGATGCGAACACGCCCTTAATTCCGAGCTCGTCTTTGTGAAGCGTCATGTCTTCCACAACAGCCTTCAGTTTTTCAAAATTGTTTACCTCATCCATGCTGGAAAAGATACAGCCTTTGAGGGAAGCTCAAAATATTTTTTCATAATGGCATCGTTGTAGATGATGCCGTATCCTTCCACAACGTAAGGGATGCCGTAAACACCGTCATCAACTGTTACGGCAATATCCTTGTCCAGCTGCCAGGAATACAGTTCTGTGTCGCTTAAATCCAGACAGAAATTTTTAAAGTTGCTATAGCCGATTGGCCCGTTAATATGGAACAGGACAGGCGCATTCTTTTTAGCCAGCTCCGCTTTTAAGCGCTGCTCATAGTTTCCGTTTGCCACAGTCAGCACTTTGACCTCGATGCCTGTCTCTTCTTCATAATCCGCTGCGATTTCCCGCCAGACAGTCGCCACCTCCGGTTTGAAATTAAGGTAATAAATGGATTGTTTTTCCCTGCTGGTTTCACAGCCTGTAAGAATGCAGGCGGACAATATGGCGGCTAATAATAAGATACGCTTCATATTCGGACTCCCCGTACTTTGTTTTTATATGTTTTTTCGTTACCCCTGAGATATTATTATTTTACATTATCTTGCGGGAAATGTCAGTTTCATGTGGAATAAAATTTTCAATTACGGCGTGTTTTCATTCGGACTTCTTTTTCCGGCAAGCAGCAGTAGAAATCCCGGTACAGCGTAGACAGCGGCGGCTATAGGCAGAATGTGTTTCCACTTTAAGAAACCGTCAAGAAAATCCTCAGGGACTGCGCCTGGTTCCCCGGTGTAATAACGGTTATTGCAATAAAATACCTGCCGTTTTTTAGTATCTGCTTTTTGCACCAGACTCATGGCGTCCCCGATGCTGGAGGTAGTGTGTTTGTAATTAACTTCATCTCCGTTATCCAGAAATGCCTGGTATTCCACATAGTTGGAAAAGCTTGTGTTCGAGCGGTGGCGGATTCGTGTGGTATGCTTTTCCTGCCAGAATTTTACCGCCTTAAAACTGTAAGTTCCGCAGTCTTTAATATCCTCAGAACCATACCCCTTTAACATGGCTAAAGCAAGGATTCCGATGCAGAGTACTGCATACATTATAAACTGGATTCCGGCTCCGTTCAGCCGGGTGGAAGCAGCGTTTGAAATGACATAGACTGCCACTGCGGCCATTAAGCCGAACAGCAGAAATCTATCCATGGTGTCGTCCTCTTTTCCTGGAAAACAGACAAACAGGATGACTGCCAGTGCAATCATCCCCGGAAACTGTATCCAGGAGCTTATTTTATTCATTGTTCGTTTCATTGTTTTTTCCTTTCCTGTATTTTTTCTAAAATTATACCAGTATACAGTCTGCACTTCCATAATGCGGTTGAAAAAAATGAAATCATTTGTCCGTGATATTGTGGATATCAAACAGACAGAGGACAATTTTGGGTTGACAAATTTTAACCTGCTTATTATAATGCATATTAAATAAAATAATGAAAGCTGTGATAAGAACAAGTAGCAGAAAACAGACACATACAGAAAGTGACCGGCTGATGAGAGGTGCATGGAGAGTTTTTTTGCGAATACATCTTTGAGCTTCGCACCAAACCCCGGACGGGCAGTAGGCTGCGACGGTTTGTACACGTTAGAGTACAGGGTATTGGCAGATACCTGTTAAGGCAGACCATGCGAGTGGTCTGTGAAAAAAGGTGGTAACACGAAAGTAATCTTCGTCCTTTACGGGACGGGGATTTTTTTATTTCAGGGAGGATAAAATATGCAGTTATACGATGAATTAGTTGCAAGGGGATTAATTGCACAGGTAACAGACGAAGATGAGATTAAGGAACTGATTAACAACGGAAAGGCTGTCTTTTACATCGGCTTCGATCCTACCGCAGACAGTCTTCATGTAGGGCATTTTATGGCGCTGTGCCTGATGAAACGACTTCAGATGGCAGGCAACAAACCGATTGCCTTAATCGGCGGCGGTACGGCAATGATCGGCGACCCGTCCGGAAGGACCGACATGCGCCAGATGATGACAGAGGAAACCATTGCGCATAATGTGGAGTGCTTTAAAAAACAGATGAGCCGTTTTATTGATTTTTCTGATGACAAGGCGCTTCTGGTAAACAATGCTGACTGGCTGATGGATTTAAACTATATTGATGTGCTGCGGGAAGTGGGCTCCCACTTTTCCGTAAACCGCATGCTCACGGCGGAGTGTTATAAGCAGCGTATGGAAAAAGGTTTAAGCTTTCTGGAATTTAACTACATGATTATGCAGAGTTATGACTTTTACATTCTTTACCAGAAATACGGCTGCAACATGGAATTCGGAGGGGATGACCAGTGGAGCAACATGCTGGGCGGAACAGAGCTGATCCGCAGAAAGCTTGGAAAAGATGCCTATGCCATGACAATCAACCTGCTTTTAAACTCCGAAGGAAACAAAATGGGAAAAACACAGTCAGGCGCCGTCTGGCTTGATCCGGAAAAAACATCCCCATTTGAATTTTACCAGTACTGGAGAAACGTATCCGATGCTGATGTATTAAAATGCATCAAAATGCTGACCTTCCTTCCGCTGGAGGAAATCCAGGCAATGGAAAGCTGGGAAGGCAGCCAGCTGAACCGGGCAAAGGAAATCCTTGCGTTTGAGCTTACCAGCCTCGTACATGGTGAAGAGGAGGCAAAAAAAGCCGAGGAGAGCGCCAAAGCCCTGTTTACCGGCGGCAATGCGCAGGATATGCCGACTGCTGTTATTACAGCGGCTGACTTAAAGGAAGGAAAAATCGACATCCTGGGACTTTTGGTAAGCGCGTCACTGTCCAAATCAAGGGGAGAGGCAAGGCGTAACGTGGAGCAGGGCGGCGTCACCGTAAACGGGGATAAGATTACGGATATACACACTGCCTACACTCTTGAGGAGATTAAGGCTAAAGACTTTATCTTAAAGCGCGGTAAAAAGAATTTCTGCAGGATTGTGGCGGAGTAATGTGCGAAATTTAATTAAAAAAATTTTTCTGTATAAAGTTCCTTCATTTACAGATACTAACAAAAAGTACTGTATATGGAGGAATTTTTATATATGAAAGCAACAGGAATTGTGAGGAGAATTGATGACCTGGGAAGAATTGTAGTGCCAAAGGAAATCCGCCGGACACTCCGGATCCGGGAGGGAGACCCGCTTGAAATCTTTACCAGCCGCGAGGGCGAAATCATGCTGAAAAAATACTCTCCGGTAGGCGAGCTTGGGGAATTTGCAGCAAGCTATGCGCAGGCACTGGCACAGGCGGTGGATGCGCTTGTATGTATTACGGACAGGGATTATGTGATTGCGGCAGCAGGAAGCGGACGCAAGGAACTGGAAGGAGAGCATCTGAGTGCGGAGGTGGAACAGCTTATGGAAAAAAGAGGAACATTTGCAGTTGCAGATGTGCACCACGAACTTCCGATCGTGGCAAAAGAATGGAACAGTGATTATAAAGAAGCCGTCATTTCCACCATTACATGCAACGGTGACTGCCAGGGTTCTGTCATCATGCTGGAAAAAAGCGGAAGCAATGAGGGGAAAGATGTACTCCGGGCACTTGCGGTTTCCGCTGCGAATTTTCTTGGAAAGCATATGGAACAGTAGGGAAAACAGATATGTAAAAAAGCGGGCATGTACCGCTTTTTTATTTTGTAAGAAAATTTTAAGAAAAAGATAATTTGCATATATGCACGAAAAGAGATAAAATACATCATGAACTATAATACCCTGGAAAAAGGAGAGTATATGGCGGACAAGAAGGACAAACGGAAAAAAAAGAAAAAGAAACACCGGGTTTTCTGGTTTTTTATCAAGCTTCAGATATTTTTAATGCTGATTGTACTGGGAGGGTTTGGCTACTACTATTTTGGCGGTTATGCGGACGAGATTCAGCAGCTGAAACGTGAGGCAGTCCAGGAAGTTGCGGACTCCGATGATAAAATTTTTATTCCTTCGCAGACATGCTTTGTATATGATACAAACGGGGATCTGATATCGGAGCGGAAAGGGCAGAAGGACGCGCAGTATGTAAAGTACGGCGACATTCCCCAGAGCTTTGTGACTGCGACCATCAGTATTGAGGACAAAAAATTTTACCAGCACAACGGTGTGGATTTTAAGGGCGTGGTCCGTGCTGCAAAGGGAATGGTTGAGGCAAAACTCAAAAAAACCCAGTCAACGCAGGGCGGTGCAAGTACAATTACCATGCAGCTTGCAAAAATCATGTACATGAAGCCGGACAGGACGTGGCAGTACAAGGTGAAGCAGATGTTCCTTGCGATGGAGCTGGAGAAGCGGTACAGCAAGGAAAAAATTCTGGAATTTTACCTGAATAACGAGTATTTTGCCAATGGATATTATGGCATTGATGCTGCATGCCATGGATATTTTGACTGTGAACTTTCCGAGCTCGACATTTCGCAGGTGGCATTTCTCTGTGCGATACCGAACAGTCCGACGTATTATGATCCGGTGAAAAATCCGATGAATACAAAAAAACGCCGGGACCGTATTTTAAAAAATATGTACGAGGACGGAAAAATCACCCAGAGGCAGTATTATGAAGCGGTTACGGAAGATATTACGCTGAACCGGCCGCAGGAGAGCGAAACTGACAAACTCAATAATTATGTGGATACTTATACATACTATTGTGCAATCCGTGCCCTGATGGAGCAGGACGGGTTTGAATTCAAGTATTATTTCGATTCGGAAGAGGAAAAAGAGGCGTATAACGAAGAGTATGAAGAGCTGTATGGAATCTGCCAGAAAAAGCTGTATTCCGGAGGCTACAAAATTTATACGTCCCTTGACATGGATAAACAGAAAAAGCTGCAGAAGTCAGTAAACGACACACTTGCCGGGTTTAAGGGCAAGGATAAGGAAGGAATGCATAAAATGCAGGGGTCTGCCGTATGTATTGACAACGATACGGGATACGTGGTTGCAATTGTCGGGGGAAGGGAGCCGCATTTTAAGACATACACCTTAAACCGTGCGTACCAGAGCCACAGGCAGCCGGGAAGTTCCATCAAACCGCTGATTGTTTATACCCCGCAGCTGGAGCGGGGCTATGATCCCGATACCATTGTGGACGACCATAAATTTGAGGACGGGCCGACCAATGCAAACGGCGGATATGCAGGAAAAGTACCGCTGCGCTATGCAGTGGCACAGTCGCTTAATACAGTTGCGTGGCAGCTGTATGAGGAGCTGACGCCGACCGTCGGACTGCAGTACCTCAAAAACATGAATTTCAGCAGTATTGCAGAGGAGGATTATGTACCGGCGACGTCGCTTGGCGGATTTACAAACGGTGTGTCGGCAGTGGAAATGGCGTCTGCTTATGCAGCGCTGGAAAATGACGGCATGTACCGTGCCCCGACATGTGTCACCAGCATTGTTGATTCCGATGAAAACGTGGTATATACGGCTGATGTAAAGGAAGTATCTGTCTACAAGAAGGATGCAGCACGAACAATGACGGATATTCTTACCACTGTTATGGAAAGCGGAACAGGACGCAGGTTAAAGCTTAAGGATATGCCGTGTGCAGGAAAAACCGGTACCACCAATGACCATAAGGACGGATGGTTCTGCGGGTTTACCAGGTACTATACCACCTGCGTCTGGGTAGGGTATGATTATCCGAAAGTGCTGTCCAACCTGAGCGGTAATACCTATCCGGGACAGATATGGAATTCCTTTATGTCTGCGGTGCATGAGGATCTGAAACCGCTGGATTTTCTGCCGTATGCAAAACTTTCAGATGAATTTGTGGACGAGAAGGAAAAAGAGGAGGATGAGCGCGACAAGAGGCGCGAAGAGAACCAGATTACGGAAGACCCGGATGAAAACAATGGCGGTAACAACGGTGATAACAACGGCGATGATGAAAACAATGATGTTCCCCAGGAGCCGGATGACAACCCGGATGCAAATCTGCCGGAGAATCCGGACGATAATCCTGAAAATCCGGATGAAAACCAGCCGGAAAACCCGGATGATAATCCAAACGAACCGGTCCAGCCGCCGGATGACAACCCGGCAGAGGAACCGGCAAATCCGGAGTGATGAACAGCATATGCGGTCTGCGGATGCCTGTTAAGCGGTTATGAGTTTCTGAAATAAAGTTTGAAATGTGGCTTGGCGTTTTCGCATCCATATGGTAAAATAAGTAAAACGTACAGGACATACAGTCAGATTTGGGAGGGTATCAGGTGAAGAAATATGGTTTTGGAGTTGACGTAGGCGGAACCAGCGTCAAAATGGGATTTTTTGAGACAGACGGAAAGCTTCTGGACAAATGGGAGATACGTACCAATACAAATGATAAAGGAAAGGAAATCCTGCCGGACATTGCGCGGGCAATTGATAATAAGCTTGCGCAGGAGGGCATCAGTAAAAATGATGTGGAAGGCGTGGGAATCGGCGTGCCGGGTCCGGTGCGTACGGACGGCGTGGTAAATATCTGTGTCAACCTCGGCTGGGGTGTGATAAATGTGGCAGAGGAGCTGTCCGGCATGACCGGCCTGAAAGTAAAAGTAGGCAATGACGCCAATGTGGCTGCGCTCGGTGAAATGTGGCAGGGCGGTGCAAAAGGAAGCAGTGACGTAATTCTGGTAACCCTTGGAACCGGCGTCGGGGGCGGCATTATTGTGGATGGAAAGATTGTGGCAGGTTTTGACGGCGCAGGCGGCGAAATCGGACATATCACGGTAAACAACGATGAAATTGAGCCATGCAACTGCGGCCAGTACGGCTGTCTGGAGCAGTATACTTCTGCTACCGGGATTGTACGCATGGCAAAACGCAAGCTTGCCAAGACGGCGGATGACACAAAGCTGCGCAGCTATACCAGGCTGTCGGCAAAGGACGTTTTTGACGAGGCAAAGAAAGGCGATGAAGTTGCGCTTGGTCTGGTGGATGACCTTGGGGAAATTTTAGGTTCTGCACTGTCCAACATGGCATGTGTCGTAAACCCGGAGGTTATCGTAATCGGGGGCGGCGTGTCCAAAGCCGGGCAGATTCTGATTGACACCATACAGAAACACTACGTGGAAACAGCGTTCCATGCATGCAGAAATACAAGATTTGAACTTGCCAGACTTGGCAATGACGCAGGGATTTACGGGTCCATGCGGATGATACTGGAATAATTTACAAAAAATATCTTGACAATCAAACTATTTGGAAATATACTGGCAGTATAAAATAGTTTGGTTGTCAAATTATTTTAATGCGCCCTGGCGCAAAAATGAAAAGAAAAAGGAGACAAGACCATGTTAGAAAAGTTGAAAGAGATCATTGCAGACCAGTTAAACGTTGACGCAGATTCAGTTACCCCTGAGTCAAAGTTCAAAGAGGACTTAGAGGCAGATTCCCTGGATCTGTTTGAGCTTGTTATGGCCCTGGAAGAGGAGTATGGGGTTGAGATTCCTTCTGAGGATCTTGGAAACATTTTAACAGTACAGGACGTAATCAGTTATCTTGAGAATAAGGGTGTAGAGGCGTAATCAGATGAAAACAAGAGTGACAGAGCTTCTTGGAATTGAAAAGCCAATTATCCAGGGCGGTATGGCCTGGGTAGCAACCCATGAGCTTGCCAGCGCGGTTTCTAACGCTGGCGGGCTTGGTATTATCGGGGCAGGCGGAGCATCTGCATCATGGGTGCGTGAACAGATTCAGGCGGCAAAGAAAGAAACAGACAGACCATTCGGCGTCAACCTTATGTTGATGAATCCGGAGGCAGATGATATAGCAAAAGTAATTGCAGAAGAAAATGTAAAGGTTGTTACCACCGGTGCAGGAAACCCGGCAAAGTATATGCAGATGTGGAAAGAAAAAGGCATCCGGGTGATTCCGGTTGTTGCAAGTGTTGCGCTTGCAAAGCTGATGGAGCGCGGCGGCGCGGACGCGGTTGTTGCAGAGGGAACAGAGTCCGGAGGACATATCGGTTCCCAGACTACCATGACGCTGGTTCCGCAGGTTGTTGACGCAGTGGAAATTCCGGTGATAGCAGCAGGCGGTATTGCAGACGGCAGGGGATTTGCGGCAGCGATGATGCTTGGCGCAGAAGCAGTCCAGATGGGAACCCGCTTTGTTGTGGCAAAGGAATCCATCGTACATGAAAATTACAAACAGAAAGTAATAAAGGCTAAAGATATAGATTCTGAAGTTACAGGCATGTCAACAGGGCATCCGATCCGAGTCATCCGCAATAAGATGACACGTGAGTATCTGAAGAAAGAAAAAGAAGGAGTATCACTTGACGAACTTGAGACGATGACGCTTGGCGCACTGCGCAGGGCAGTTGTTGAAGGGGATGTCACGTATGGAAGCGTTATGGCCGGGCAGTCAGCAGGACTTGTGAAAAAAGAAGAAACCTGCGCTGAGATTATCTGTGAAATCATGGCGGATGCACAGAAGCTGCTTGGCAGATAGACAGGAGTAAATCATATGAAGCGAGTTTTTATGTTTCCGGGACAGGGATCCCAGTACACAGGCATGGGGAAAGAATTTTATGACACCATGCCGGAGGCAAAGGCAGTTTATGACCTGGCATCGGATGTGACGGGGCTGGATGTGGCTGCACTCTGCTTTGAAGAAAATGATAAACTGAATATTACAGAATACACACAGATCTGTATGCTTGCGACCGAGGCAGCCATTTATGCAGCTTTAAAGGAAAAAGGAATCGGCTGTGATGTGACCGCCGGATTAAGTCTTGGCGAGTACGGTGCACTGATCGCTTCCGGTGCGATGACCATGAAAGATGCATTCGCAGTGGTGAGGAAGCGCGGAATCTATATGCAGGAGGCATATCCGTCAGGCGGTGCAATGTCTGCCATTCTGGGGCTGGACGCAGAAAAAATCGCAGAAATCTGTGCAGAAGTAAACACAGATGACAGCGTGGTATCCGTTGCAAATTATAACTGTCCGGGACAGATAGTCATTACGGGAGCTGCGGCAGCAGTGGAAACCGCCGGCGAAAAATGCAAGGAAGCGGGTGCAAAGCGTGTGGTGCCGCTTAAGGTCAGCGGACCGTTTCACTCAAGCCTTCTTACCGGAGCCGGTGAAAAGCTTGGAGAGGTTCTTTCTGATGTGGAAATCCATCCGATTCAGACACCGTATCTTACCAACGTAACGGCGGATTATGTAAAAGAACCGTCCGAAGTAAAAGATTACCTGATTCGCCAGGTGTCATCATCCGTGCGCTGGCAGCAGACCATTGAGCGTCTGATTGCAGACGGGGCAGACGAATTTGTGGAAATCGGACCGGGCCGCAGTCTTTCCGGATTCATGCGTAAGATAAACAGGGATGTAACTACTTACAATATTGATAAGATGGAGGATTTTGAGAAATATGTTGACCGGTAAAATCGCACTTGTTACAGGTGCCGGAAGAGGAATAGGCAAAGCAATTGCAATGGATCTTGCAGCAAATCATGCTTTTGTCATCGTAAATTACAATGGTTCAAAGGATGCCGCGGAGCAGACCGTTTCTGAAATTAAGGCAGCAGGCGGGGATGCCGTGGCATATCAGTGTAACGTATCTGATTTTGATTCTTGTGGAAATATGACTGGGGAACTGATAAAAGAATATAAGCACATTGATATCCTTGTCAACAATGCGGGAATCACCAGGGATGAGCTTCTGATGCGCATGAAGGAAGAGGATTTTGATGCGGTTATCGGCACAAATTTAAAAGGTGCGTTTAATACTATCCGCCATATGTCCCGTTACTTCTTAAAGCAGCGTTCAGGCAAGATTATTAATATTTCCTCCGTGTCCGGAATCCTTGGAAATGCAGGACAGGCCAATTATTCGGCAAGCAAAGCCGGTGTCATCGGTCTGACAAAAGCAGTTGCAAGGGAACTTGCAGGACGCGGAATCAATGTCAATGCAGTAGCTCCGGGATTTGTGGAAACGGAGATGACGGATGTGCTCTCTGACGGTGTGAAAGAAGATCTGTTAAAGCAGATTCCGCTTGGCAGGGTTGGCCATACGCAGGACATCGCAAAGGCAGTTACCTTCCTTGCATCTCCGGCAGCGGACTATATCACAGGACAGGTGCTGTCAGTGGACGGAGGAATGGCGATTTAATTTCAGAAAGGACATAAAAATTCATGAGTAGAAGAGTTGTCGTAACGGGAATGGGTGCAATTACTCCCATTGGTCTTAGTGTGGACGAGTTTTGGAAGGGCGTAAAAGAAGGAAAAACAGGATTTGGTGAAATTACCAGATTTGATACTACGGATTATAAAGTACATATGGCTGCGGAAGTAAAGGATTTTGTGGCAAAGGAACATCTGGATTTTAAGGCGGCAAAGAGAATGGAACTGTTTTCCCAGTATGCAGTGGCAGCGGCAAAAGAGGCGATTGAGGATGCGGGACTGGATATGTCAAAGGAAGATCCGTACCGCGTCGGTACAGCAATTGGCTCCGGCGTTGGCAGTCTGCAGGCAATAGAACGTGAGTACACAAAGATTGTGGAAAAAGGTCCGGGAAGGGTAAACCCGATTTTTGTTCCGATGATGATTTCCAATATGGCAGCAGGAAATGTGTCCATCCAGTTCGGCCTTCAGGGAAAATCCATTAATGATGTAACAGCATGTGCAACCGGGACAAACAATATCGGGGAGGCATTCCGCAGTATCCAGTGCGGGGAAGCGGACGTGATGGTGACCGGCGGAACAGAAGGGTGTGTATGTCCGACTGCAATTGCTGGGTTTACTGCGCTTACAGCATTATCCACAGTGAATGACCCTGAGAAATGTTCCCTTCCGTTTGACAAAAACCGCAGCGGTTTTGTTCTCGGTGAGGGTGCCGGAATTGTCGTGCTGGAAGAGCTGGAGCATGCGCTGGCAAGGGGTGCAAAGATTTATGCCGAGGTTGTCGGCTACGGCTGTTCATCCGATGCATACCACATCACTTCCCCGCTTGAGGATGGTGCAGGTGCGGCACGAGCCATGACAAACGCCGTGGAGGATGCCGGAATCAGTACAGACGATGTGGATTATATTAATGCACACGGTACGGCAACACATCACAATGACCTGTTTGAAACCCGTGCAATCAAGCTTGCATTTGGAGAGCATGCAAAGGATATTAAGATTAATTCCACAAAATCCATGATCGGACATCTGCTCGGTGCAGCAGGTGCGGTAGAATTTATTACCTGTGTAAAGGAAATTGAAGAGGGATATATTCACCGTACTGTCGGATTTGAGTCGGCAGAGGAAGAGATGGATCTGGATTACTGTAAGGAAGCCAGTGAATGCGAAGTACAGTTTGCACTTTCCAATTCACTTGGTTTTGGCGGACATAATGCAAGTATTCTGATAAGGAAATTCAAATAAAAGAGAAGGAAGTTAAGCTTATGCCAGAACAAAATACAAAGCTGACTACAGCGGAAATTATGGAAATTCTGCCGCACAGACAGCCGTTTTTACTGATAGACACGGTTGAGGAGTTAGAGCCGGGGGTACGGGCTGTGGCAAAGAAAAATGTATCCTTTAACGAGCCGTTCTTTGCAGGACATTTTCCGGGGAATCCGGTGATGCCGGGAGTACTGATCGTAGAGGCACTGGCACAGACTGGTGCGGTTGCCATTCTCTCCCAGCCGGAATGGAAAGGAAAAACGGCATATTTTGCAGGAATTAACAGTGCAAAGTTTAAGCAGAAGGTGCTGCCGGGGGATACCCTGACACTTGAGACGGAAATCATTAAAGTCAAAGGACCGATTGGTGTGGGAAAAGCTTCCGCGCGTGTGAATGGTAAGCTTGCATGCTCGGCAGAACTGACTTTTGCAATAGGTTGACAGGTGGTTGAGAGGGAAAAGATATGAAATTAAAAGATTTTATTCCAGGAAACAGAAAATCAGAAGCAGAAGAAGAGCAGCAGGTAATTGAAACCATTACTTGTAAAAAATGTAAAAAAGAGCTTGATAAAAGCCGTGTGGTTAAAAACAAGTATGTCTGCTATGAGTGCGGATATTATTTCCGTGTACGTGCCAGAAACCGTATTAAAATGGTTGCGGACGCAGGCAGTTTTGAAGCATGGGATGAAGACCTTGCAACCGGAAATCCGTTAAACTTTCCGGAGTATGAGGATAAAGTATCAGCCACACAGGAAAAAACCGGCTTAAAGGAAGGCGTTACCGTTGGTAAGTGTACCATAAACGGGGAACAGACGGTGCTTGGCGTTATCGATGCAAGATTTATGATGGGAAGCATGGGACATGTCGTAGGTGAAAAAATCACACATGCCGTGGAACGTGCGACAAAGGAAAAGCTTCCGGTCATTATGTTCTGCTGCTCCGGCGGAGCGAGAATGCAGGAGGGAATTATTTCCCTGATGCAGATGGCAAAGACATCAGCAGCTGTGAAACGCCATTCTGATGCGGGACTTTTGTATATTCCGGTACTGACGGACCCGACAACCGGAGGCGTAACAGCCAGCTTTGCAATGCTTGGCGACCTGATTTTAGCAGAGCCGAAGGCGCTGATTGGTTTTGCAGGTGCGCGTGTCATTGAAAATACCATCGGACAGAAGCTTCCTGCAGGTTTCCAGCGAGCAGAATTTCAGCTGGAGCATGGATTTGTGGATGCAGTTGTGGAGCGTGAGGAGTTAAAGAACACCTTATGGAAAATCTTAAAGATGCATAAACCGAAAAAAGGTTTTGCCAATTTTGATCCTGCACATGATGATGACCGGTATGAACCGACAGAGCTGATGCGTGAGCGTGCCGCAAAGTCAAAACCGCTCAGTGCGTGGGACAAGGTAACGGCAGCCCGCCAGATGAAACGCCTTGGTTCTGTTGACTATATGGGGAAGATTTTTGATGATTTCATAGAACTGCACGGGGACCGTTATTTCCGTGATGACCCTGCAATCGTCGGCGGCATTGCTTATCTGGATGGTCAGCCGGTAACTGTAATTGGTGTTCATAAAGGAAAAGATTTGAAAGACTGTGCATACCGCAACTATGGTATGCCGTCACCGGAGGGCTACCGGAAGGCAGTCCGCCTGATGAAGCAGGCAGAAAAATTCGGTCGTCCGATTATTACATTTGTCAATACTTCCGGGGCATATCCGGGAACAGAGGCAGAGGAAAACGGACAGGGTGAGGCAATTGCCAGAAATCTTTATGAGATGTCAGGAATCCAGGTGCCGATTCTGTGCCTGATGATTGGAGAGGGCGGAAGCGGCGGTGCGCTCGCACTGGCAGTGGGAAACCAGGTATGGATGATGGAAAATGCAACCTATTCCATTCTTTCGCCGGAAGGCTTCGCATCCATCCTCTGGAAGGACGGAAAACGTGCCGAGGAAGCTGCAGGTGTCATGAAAATTACGGCGCAGGATTTAAAGGAGCTTCATGTCATTGATGATATTATTCCTGAGTATGGCGGAGCCAGCGAGGATGCACTTTCTTCCATTGCTAATTATATGAAAGGCAATATGAAGAAGTTCTTAAAGGCACAGGATGGCAAGAGCGGAGAACAGCTTGCACAGGAAAGATATGACCGTTTCCGCGCATTTTAGGAAGGTGGAGAAATATGAAAATATTAGCAACTGGAAGCGCGCTTCCAAAGAAAGTGGTAAGCAATGATGATCTGGCGCGGGTGATGGATACTTCCGATGAATGGATCCGTACCCGTACCGGAATCCGGACAAGGCATATTGCAACCGATGAAACCACGACAGGGCTTGCGGTGGAGGCGGCAAAAAAAGCATTTAAGGAATCAAAGGTGTCCATTGATGAACTGGACCTGATTATTTGTGCAACAGTGTCATCGGATTATATTTATCCGACCCTTGCCTGTGAGGTACAGGCGGCACTCGGAGCAAAGCGCGCAACGGCGTTTGACCTTGGTGCAGGCTGCTCAGGCTTTCTTTTTGCCCTTGCCACTGCGGATGCCTATTTTAGGACAGGAAGATATAAAAATGCACTGATTATGGGAGCGGAAACGCTGTCAAAGATGATGGACTGGAGCGACCGCAGTACGTGCGTGCTTTTCGGAGACGGTGCCGGGGCAGCAGTGGTAAGTGCGGAGGGAAGCCAGCTGCTTTCCATGGTGCAGGGGTCTGACGGTGCAGGCGGAATGGCGTTAAAATGCAAAAACCGTTCGGTAAGCAACCTGTTTCATCAGGTGGCGGCTGAGCACTATTCCTATACCGAAATGAACGGACCGGAGGTTTATAAGTTTGCAGTGCGTACTGTTCCGAATGCAGTCGGAGAGGCGCTTGAAAAGGCAGATGTAAAGGTGGATGAAGTGAAGCTTTTTCTGCTGCACCAGGCAAATATGCGCATCATTGAATCCGTTGCAAAGCGTCTCGGACAGCCGCTTGAGAAATTTCCGACAAACCTGCAGGAATGTGGAAATATTTCTGCTGCAAGCGTACCGGTTCTGCTGGATTCGGTGCATAAAGAAGGTAAGCTCTGTAAGGGGGACAAAATCGTTTTAGCTGGATTTGGCGCAGGACTGACCTGGGGAGCCTGTGTCATCGAGTGGTAGGAGGCCCGGAATGACTCTGGAAGAGACTTTAAATGATCTTCTGGTAAAGCTGTTTAAGGATATATTGGAAGTAGAGGCAAAATGTCTGATCACAGAAGAATTTGCAGATATCAGTTATAATGACATGCATATCATTGAAGCAATCGGCGTGGAGGAACCGCGCAACATGAAGACGGTTGCGAATATGATGTCTGTCACGACAGGGACGCTGACAAGGGCAATTGACGCACTGTGTGAAAAGGGGTATGTCGTCAGAAGACGGAGTGAGGAAGACAAACGTGTGGTAAAGCTGTGCCTGACTGATAAAGGAAAGAGCGCATACTACCACCACGAACAGTTTCACCGTCAGATGATAAAAAATATTTCTTCTGAAATGACGGATAAAGAAGCAGAAGTGTTAATTTATGCACTCGCCAAGGTAGTTGATTTTTTCCAGCTGAATTATTACGATACGGATGAAGAGGCGGAATTTGTGGACTGGGCGAATATTAATAATGAGTGAGAATAAGATAATCTGGAACACTGAATGGAATTCTGTAATAGAAATTTTGAAATTTCTATTGCAGAATCCTTCATTTTTTATTAAAATAATATCGCTGGCGTATGCTGGCAAAAAACTAAAGGAGATGTGAATCATGGGTTATGTTGATGAAGTACTTGAAACTTTAAAAAAGAAAAATGCATCAGAGCCGGAGTTTTTACAGGCAGCAGAGGAAGTTCTGGAGTCTTTGCGTCCGGTTATCGATGCGAACGAAGAGTTATATAGAAAGGAAGCTGTTTTAGAGAGGATTACTGAGCCGGACCGCCAGTTTATGTTCCGTGTTCCGTGGGTGGATGACAAGGGACAGGTTCAGGTAAACAGGGGATTCCGCGTACAGTTTAACAATGCAATCGGACCTTACAAGGGAGGCTTAAGATTACATCCTTCCGTAAATCTTGGAATTATCAAGTTCCTTGGATTTGAGCAGATTTTCAAGAATTCCTTAACCGGACTGCCAATCGGCGGCGGCAAGGGTGGTTCGGACTTCGACCCGAAGGGCAAGTCAGACCGCGAGATTATGGCATTCTGCCAGAGTTTTATGACAGAGCTGTGCAAGTATATCGGTGCCGACATTGATGTACCGGCAGGTGATATCGGAACCGGTGCAAGGGAAATCGGTTATATGTTCGGACAGTACAAGAAAATCCGCGGCACATTTGAAGGCGTTCTTACAGGAAAAGGATTAACCTATGGCGGTTCCCTTGCCCGTACAGAAGCTACCGGATACGGTCTTTTATATCTGACACAGGAACTGATGAAGTGCCATGGAGAGTCTATGGAAGGAAAGACTGTCTGTGTATCCGGAGCAGGAAACGTTGCGATTTATGCAATCCAGAAGGCACACCAGATGGGAGCAAAATGTGTCACCTGTTCTGATTCTACCGGCTGGATTTATGATCCGGAAGGAATTGATGTGGAGCTTTTAAAGGAAGTAAAGGAAGTGAAGCGTGCACGCCTGACAGAATACGCTGCTGCAAGAAAGAGCGCAGAGTATCATGAGGGCCGCGGCGTTTGGCAGATTAAGTGTGATATTGCCCTTCCTTGTGCAACACAGAACGAGCTTCTGATTGATGATGCAAAACAGCTTGTTGCAAACGGATGCAAGGCTGTATGTGAAGGTGCCAACATGCCGACTACACTGGATGCTACAAAGTATCTCCAGGAAAACGGTGTATGGTTTGTCGGCGGCAAGGCTGCAAATGCAGGCGGTGTTGCAACATCCGCACTGGAGATGTCACAGAACTCAGAGAGATTAAGCTGGACATTTGAGGAGGTTGACTCCAAGCTGCAGAATATCATGGTAAATATTTACCACAATATTGATGATGCTGCAAAGCGTTATGGCAAAGAGGGTGACTATGTTGCCGGTGCTAATATTGCAGGTTTTGAAAAAGTGGTAAACGCTATGATTGCTCAGGGCGTATGCTAATCATTAATTTCTGAGATAAATAAGATATGGAAAAGTCTTGTAAACCTGGTGTTTATGGGGCTTTTCTTTTTTTGGCTGCTGTAAAATCCCAGCGGTATTTACGAGGGGAAGTCCTGGAAACGCTGTCCATATATAGACATAAGTGACGATTTTTGGTACAATAAGTATAATGAATGTGTTAGAAGCCCTGTATGTAGTATGACGAAGGAGAAAAAATGTACCGGAAAAACCAAAACAGCTGGGTGAAGCATCTGGACTTTATGATACTGGACGTAATCTGTCTGCAGGTGTCATTTTTTCTGGCATATGCCATCCGGCATAAAAGCACAGAAATGTTTTCCAATTTAATATATGCAAATCTTGCAATTGTACTGTTTTTTGTGGATATTGTTATGCTGCTTGCACTGGAAACGCTGAAAAATGTTTTAAAGCGTAACAACAGACAGGAGTTTATGGCTACCCTCCGGCATGTCTGTCTTGTTGTACTGATTGCAGTGTTGTACCTTTTCTCCGTAAAAGATGCAGGAAATTTTTCGCGGATTACATTTTTCCTGATGGCTTTTTTGTATTTTGCGGACAGTTTTATTGTGCGCTATTTCTGGAAAGGGCATGTACGCCGGAAACTGAAACTGGGGCAGCAGAAATCCTTACTGATTATTACAGACCTGGAGCAGCTGGAGCGTGTGGAATATGATATCAGCCGCCGCAGCTATGAGATGTTTTGCGTTACCGGGATTGCAGTGGTGGATCTGGATGACAAAAAAAAGAATGCGGCAGGACGGGAACTGGATGCGGGGGATATTATTTTACACAAAGTGCAGACCGGGGACCGGATACATGGAATTCCTGTTGTTGCAGGCCGTAATACGCTGACAGAATATATCTGCCGGGGATGGGTGGATGAAGTATTTATTGACCTGCATGCCAGGAATCCGCTGCGGGACACCCTCGTAAACGAACTTGCGGAGATGGGAATGACCATACATATCAAACTGGCAGAACGTTTTGAACTGAAAAACCAGAAGCAGTTTATCGAAAAAATGGGCAGATATACTGTGCTTACAACAAGCATCAATACGGTTTCCGGAATGGAACTTTTTATCAAGCGTCTGATCGATATACTTGGAGGTGTTGTGGGATGTCTGCTGACAGGAATTCTGTTTCTTTTCCTTGCGCCTGCAATTTATATCAGGTCGCCCGGACCAGTGATTTTTTCCCAGACCAGGGTTGGGAAAAACGGAAAAAAGTTCAAAATATACAAGTTCCGCAGTATGTACATGGACGCGGAGGAACGTAAGGCTGAATTTCTGAAAGAAAACCGCATCAGCGACGGCATGATGTTTAAACTGGATTATGACCCCCGAATTATCGGCTGTAAAAAACGTGCGGACGGCACCATTAAAAAGGGACTGGGGAACTGGATACGGGACTGGTCGCTGGATGAGTTTCCCCAGTTCTGGAATGTGTTAAAAGGGGACATGAGCCTGGTGGGAACACGCCCGCCGACAGAGGATGAATGGGAAAAATATGACCTGCACCACAGGGCGCGCCTTGCCATTAAACCGGGTATAACCGGAATGTGGCAGGTAAGCGGGCGCAGCAATATTACGGAGTTTGAGCAGGTGGTGAAGCTGGACAGGTACTATATTACCCACTGGAACCTGGGACTGGACATGAAAATTTTATTCCGGACAGTTCCGGCTGTATTAGAAAAAAACGGATCGATGTAATTTCATTATAATGTGGTATTCCCGTCTGCATTGCCAGCAGGCGGGAATAACCATGTTAATTTTTCCAGAAGAATAATTACAAATAATTTATAGGGGAATTTGCTGCGAAAAGTGTTGTGTACTGCGCTAAAAGTGTTTATACTAGAGGAAGGAAAGAAGATATGGGAAAAGTAAATAATGATGATATTGCAGAACATGCAGCCGGAAAACACCAGGAAGATTTGCAAAGACTAAAGAAATTCCGCCTGATGGATGATGAGTTCATGACAAAATGTTTTGAAGGTGATACAGCTTCGGTCGAACTGGTTCTGCGAATTCTGCTGGAAGAGCCGGGGCTTAAGGTAGAGGAGGTCCGTACACAGGTGTTTGTGGAAAATCTTTTAAACCGGTCTGTTCAAATGGATATTGTTGTGACGGACAGCATGGGAAGAAAGGCAAATATTGAAATTCAGCGTTCGGACAAGGGAGCAGGAAGGAAGCGTGCGCGGTATAACGCGAGCATGATGGATGCGAACATTCTCGAAAAAGGTGAGGATTTTGACAGACTGCCGGAGACCTGGGTGGTATTTATTACGGAAAATGATGTGATAGGACGTGGAGAACCGTTTTACAAGATTGAACGCTGTATGCTGGATACGGGAGAAAAATTCGGGGACGGTTCGCATATTCTGTATGTGAACGGGGCATACAGAGGGGAAACACCGGTTGGCAGGCTGATGCATGACTTTGCATGTGCAGACCCGGATGAAATGTATTACAAAGTGCTGGCGGACAGGGTGAGGTTTTTTAAAGAAAGTAAGGAAGGGGTTGCAATTATGAGCCGTGTGATGGAAGAAATGTTGTATGAGTGCCGGAAGGAAAGCAGGAAAGAAATCGCCCTGCGAATGCTTCGTAAGGGGGAGTTGTCCGTTGATGTGATTGCGGAATACTCCGGGCTTGATGTGGAGGAAGTGGAGAGGCTTGCAGGGTTGTTGAAAGTATAAAAGTGTTTAAGGGAAAAAAGGTTCATAATAAAAAGTATTTAAATATTGCAATGCTGGGGCACAAACATATTCCATCCCGCGAAGGTGGGGTGGAGGTTGTAGTTGAAGAGCTTAGTAAAAGGCTGGTAGAAAAAGGGCATAATGTAACATGCTATAACCGCAAAGGACATCATATTGCTGGGAAAAAATTTGATGAGGAAAGTTTTTCCGAGTTTAAGGGAATTCGTATAAAAAAAGTATTTACGATTAATAAAAAAGGATTAGCTGCAGTGAGTGCATCAGTATCTGCAACTGTTAGGGCAGCGTTTGGAAAGTATGATGTGGTACATTTTCATGCGGAAGGTTCATGTGTAATGATTTGGCTTCCAAAGCTGATGGGAAAACGTTGTATTGTAACAATACATGGTTTAGACTGGAAGCGTGAAAAATGGGGACGGTTTGCAAAAACATATATTAGGCTTGGGGAAAAAATGGCAGTTAAATATGCGGATGGTATTATTGTCTTAAGTAAAGCTGCCAGGGATTATTTCAAAAATGAGTACGACAGAGAGACAACATTTATTCCAAATGGTGTAAACCGACCTGATATAGTAAAAGCCGATATAATAAAAAATAAATGGAATTTAGAAAAAAATGGCTATATTCTTTTTCTTGGCAGACTGGTTCCTGAAAAGGGAGTACAGTATTTGATAGAAGCATTTAAAAAGGTACAGACGGATAAGAGACTTGTGATTGCTGGGGGGAGTTCTGATACAGATATATTTATGCAGGAGCTTAAAAAAAAAGCTAAAGGTGATAATAGAATTCTATTTACCGGGTTTGTTCAGGAAAGGATGCTTGGAGAAATTTATAGCAACGCATATATATATGTTCTGCCTTCGGATTTGGAGGGTATGCCGCTTAGTTTACTGGAAGCAATGAGTTATGGAAACTGCTGCCTTACCTCAGATATTGCTGAGTGTTCGGAAGTTGTGGAAGATAAGGCAGTTTTATTTAGAAAAAGTGATGTGGAAGATTTAAAAAATAAATTACAGATGCTTTGTGGACAGCGGGAAATGGTTTTTAAATATAAGAAAGAAGCTGCTGACTTTATTTGTGGGAAATATGCGTGGGATGAAGTCGTTGAACAAACAATGATGTTATATAAGTGAGAGTTGGAATATGAAAGTGCTACTGGTAAACAAGTTTCATTATAAAAAAGGTGGAAGTGAAACATATTATTTTACACTTGCACAATTGTTAAAAGCCAGAGGTCATGAGGTTATATTCTTTTCGATGAAAGATGAGAAAAGAAACATTCCCTGCAGACAGGAAAAATTTTTTGTTTCTAATGCTTCTGTGCAGGGGAAAATGAAAAGCAGGCTGAAAATGGTTTTACATATTGCGTATTCAAGAGAAGCATATGAGAAAATGAAAAAACTTCTGCATGAAGAAGAGCCAGATCTGGTAATTTTGAATCTTGTACATAAACAGATTACTTTATCCATTATAGATGCGATTAAAGAGTATGACAGGAAACTTCCAATCTTTTGGATAATGCATGATTTGATGGTTGCTTGTCCTTCTTATACAATGCTGGATGGTCAGGGTAATATTTGTGAGAAATGCATGGCAGGCAGTTTTAAACCTTGTGTAGATAATAAGTGTATCAAAGGTTCTAGGTTAATGAGTATTTTGTCTAAATATGAGGCTGATTACATCCGTAAAAAAAAGTGGTATGATATGGTGGATTTATTTATTTGCCCGTCGGATTTTTATTTTAGAAAATTGCAAGAGGCAAAGTTTACAAAAAGAAAAATTGTTATGATAAGAAATCCTTTACCGTTGGATACTGTATATGAACATAATGAATCGGATAACGGATATATTCTTTATTTCGGCAGGTTATCAAGGGAAAAGGGAGTTAAAAAACTTATAGATGCAGCCGAAATACTTCAATGTAGATTCGTCATTATTGGGACAGGACCAGAGGAAACGGTGTTAAAGAAATATGCTGATGATATTAGTAATGTGGAATTCAAAGGATTTCAGACAGGAAGAATACTGGAGAATTTTGTAAGGTATAGTCGTGCTGTAGTTTTTCCATCCGAGGGGTGCGAGAATGCTCCGTATAGTGCAATGGAGGCAATGGCATTGGGAAAGCCGCTTATTGTATCAGATAAAGGGGGATTACCTGAACTGGTAGAGAATGGAAAAAATGGTTATGTATACCAATCAGAGAGAGGTGTGGGGGCTCTTGCAGAATGTATCAGGAAAATTAACAGACTGACAAGAGAAGAATATAGGGACATGTCAGAATGTTCACAAAGTAAGGCAAGAAAGCTGTTTGACCCACAGCAGTATATTGATGAACTTGAAAAGTATTATAAGGAATTTAGGGGATAAAGATTATGGCTGCAAAGAAACTGAATGGAACAGTTATCGTAACATACCGTTGTAATGCACACTGCTCCATGTGCAGCAGATATAAAGTTCCTTCCAGACCTGAGGATGAAATTTCTATTGAAACAATAAAAAAACTTCCTAAAATGTATTTTACAAATATTACTGGGGGAGAGCCTTTTATTCGTAGCGATTTAAAAGATATTGTGCGTGAACTGTATAAAAAGAGTGAACGCATTGTTATTTCGACAAATGGTTTTTTTACAGAACGTATCATAGATCTCTGTAAGGAATTTCCAAAGGTTGGAATTCGTATTTCTATTGAGGGACTGGAAAAAACGAATAATGAAATTCGCGGGCTGGAAGATGGTTTTAATCGTGGATATACGACGTTGAAACAGCTTCGGAAAATGGGAATGAAAGATGTGGGATTTGGAATGACTGTTCAGGATGAAAATGCCTGTGATCTTGTGCCGCTATATAGGATATCAAATGAATTGGACATGGAATTTGCAACTGCCAGCCTGCATAATAGTTTTTATTTTGTGGAGACAAAAAATATTATTCATGACCGTCCAATGGTGGCAAAGAATTTTGAAAATTTGATTAATGAACTGCTTAGGAGCGGTAGTCCTAAAAAATGGTTTCGGGCTTATTTTAATCATGGTCTTATTAATTATATATATTCTCAGAAACGGTTATTGCCTTGCAATATGAGTTTTGATACATTTTTTATTGACCCTTATGGGGATGTAATGCCTTGTAATGGAACAAAGGATAAAGAGGTTATGGGAAATTTAAATGCGCAGACATGGGATGAACTGTGGAATAGTTCGGAGGCAGAAGTGGTTAGGAAAAAGGTTCGGGGCTGTAGCCGAAACTGCTGGATGATTGGAAGTGTCAGTCCGGCTATGCATAAATATATCTGGAAACCCGCGTGGTGGGTTGTATGGCATAAATTTAAGGCATTATTTGTTAAACAGCCGTATTCAATGTTTGAGAACAAAATATGCAGGGATTATCGTGATGGAGTAGTTGATAAACGAGAATTAGATGCATGTAGTACATGTGATAAGCAGGTAGAGTAGATGAGTATGAAACATAAAAATGCAAAAAAAGCAGATGAGAAGATTGATTTTGTAGTTACTTGGGTAGATAGTCTGGATACAGAATGGATTGAAGAAAAGCAGATTTATCAGAACAGTTATGAATTGGTTGGAAGGAAGGATAACAGATACCGGGATTTAGGATTGTTAAAGTACTGGTTTCGGGGGGTGGAAAAGTTTGCCCCCTGGGTCAATAAGGTGTTTTTTATTACTTGTGGGCAACGACCAGAATGGCTGAATGTAGAACATCCAAAGTTGGTTATGGTTTCACATCAGGATTATATTCCTGGGGAGTTGCTTCCAACGTTTAATTCTAATGTGATTGAGCTTTTTCTACATCATATAACAGATTTAAGTGAGCATTTTGTCTTGTTTAATGATGATGTATTTCTCATAG
Organism: uncultured Lachnospiraceae bacterium; assembly: GCA_947566705.1. Taxonomy (GTDB): domain Bacteria; phylum Bacillota; class Clostridia; order Lachnospirales; family Lachnospiraceae; genus Roseburia. Next base: position 30,569 of record CANOLA010000031.1, read on the forward strand.
GAATGACAAAACCGGAAGACTTTTTTATCAAGGGGATTCCTCTTGAAATGGCGGTTTTAGATATGGTGATTGCACAAAGCTCTGAGGATTTGTTTCCGCATACTATTATCAATAATATGGCAATTTTAAACCAGCATTTTGATAAAAGACAAGTAATCCGCAATAACATGTGGAAGTTTTTCTCATGGAAATATGGGATAAATCTTATTCGCAATATATTATTATTTGGTTTTAGATACTTTTCATCATTCCGGGATTTCCATATTACAAGTGCTTACTGTAAGAGTACTTTTGAAAAGGTCTGGGAAGTGGAATATGAACGGTTGTTTTGTGCATGCAAAGAAAAATTTCGTTCAAATAATGATATATCGCACTGGTTGATAAAAAATTGGCAGATTTGCGAAGGAAATTTTAAACCGAGAAGTTATAGGTTTGGAAAGAAACTGGAACTTGGTTGTGATGGGAATATTGAAAGTTTGATTAAAAAACAAAAATACAAGGTTTTATGTATAAATGATAGTTTCGATAATGCGGATATTGAAATACTGAAGGTTGGATTAGATAATGGTTTTCATTACATTTTACCTGAAAAATCTAGTTATGAAATATAGAACAGAATATTTAAAAGAAGAAGGTATACTTTTAAGTGAAAATTAAGTTAAATAATATAAGTTTTTTTTATGTGGGATTTACAATTTTATTAATTAAATATGCAATGGTGTTTACCTGCTATCCTTTTAATAATATTGTGGGGCACATGCTGGTCGCGGTTAGTATATTTTGTTTTATAATTAAAATTATCAATACCAAATACAGCATGGGGCAACTTTGGGGTATGGGAGGTTTGGCTTTATTAGCCATTGTAGTTACTGTCTGCAGCAGGGATGATGAAATTCTGGCAGTAGCAGTTTTGCTTATGGCACTTAAGGATACTGATCTTCAAATTATAATAGAGATATGGACATATGTATATGGGATTATTTTTATTGGAACGATTCTATATTCACTTTTTTTACAAGAAAATATTGCCATGTATGCGGTCTTTCGACCAGGTCGTGGTTATGAATTAAGATATTGCCTTGGATTTCATCATCCTAATTCACTGCAGGGGATTTTTTTAAAAATTGTTTGTGGAGTGTTGTTGTTGCATCATAACTGGAAGTATTATGTGTTGTTGTTTGCGGGTAATTTATTTTTATATTTTATTACACATTCAAGAGCTGGTGCATTGGCTACAGCAGTGGTGATATTTGGTATTGCAATTATACGCAGTATTAAAAAAAGAAAATTTACATTTAAATTCATTCGGAATATAGAGATGATAAGCACTCTGGTAATTACATTGGGGACAATTGCATTAACTTATCTATATAATCATTATATTTGGATTTCATTGATTGACCGTTTTCTTTCAGGGCGCATTAGATGGGCAAATACATTTGCAAATTGGATGCGGATTTCTTTGTTTGGGAGTCCATTACCGATTATATCAGCGTATGGAGAAAGGGTTGATGCGGGGGGAATTGCATTTGATTGTGGAGTGCCTAGAACACTCTTGAGTTATGGTATAGTTGTTTTTTGTATGCTTATTATAGCATATTTGTTTTCGATATATTTTTTCTGGAAAGAACAGCATATTATTGAATCCATTATAATAATGGGATGCCTTATATATGCAACTTGTGAAAATGCTTTTGGGAATCCTTTGACGAATATGGGGTTGCTTCTTGGTTTATATTTTGTAGTTTGGAAAAATGCAATTAAAGAAAAAGCCGAAATTGTGGAGGAATAAAAAGTTGATGTATTTTATTAAAGAAACGCTTGATGCTAATGGCAGGGATGCAGGCAGTAAAGCTGTGGCGGATGTAAATGTAATTTTAGAGCGGAATGGTGCAAATTCTATTAATGTAATTTGTGAAAGGACAAAACACGGGCTGAGACTGCATATATTTAATGCTATGTATATTAGGCAGAATATTAAGGAAGCAGGATTACAAAAAAAGGACACTCTGTTTTTACAGACTCCTTTGAGGGCACACACAGTTTTTTTGTCATGTGTAATAAGGAAATTGCAAAGGGATGGAATAAAAGTTATTTTGTTAGTGCATGATTTGAATTTTATTAGAAGTGGGAATAAAGTGAGAAGTAAGAGAGGGTGGAATAAAAGAATTTACATTGAAGAGATTTCTATATTGAAATGTGCAGATGCTGTTATTGTACATAACGAGCAGATGAAGAAACTTTTATTTCGGTATGGTATTACAGAAAAAAAGATGATTTCATTAAAAATTTTTGATTATTTAATGGACAGAAAAAAGATACATTTCGTTGACAAGAAATTGGACAGAGAATGCAGAGTGGTGATAGCCGGAAATCTTATTCCGGAAAAAAGTGGTTATGTGTATAAACTCCCTCAAAAAGTGGAATTTGTATTATATGGAGAAAACTATGTCATGCAGGACAAAGCGAATGTGCATTATATGGGAAGCTTCTTGCCGGAAGAATTGCCATTTGTTGTAGAAGGAGATTTTGGACTTGTATGGGATGGAGATTCTATAGATTCTTGTTCAGGGGATTATGGAGAGTATCTGCGGTATAATTCCCCGCATAAAACATCTTTATATCTGGCGTGTGGGCTTCCTGTGATAACATGGAGGGAGGCGGCAATTTCAGACTTTATAAGACAAAACAATGTGGGAATTTTGCTTGAAAGTCTGAACGAATTGCAGAAAGTTCTGCAGGGGATATCAATGGAGTCGTATATGACTATGAAACGCAATGCGGAGAAGCTGGCGATTACATTAATGGAAGGTGGGTTTTTGGAAAAGGCATTAAGAATTATTGGATGATAAAGTAAAGATTGGACAAAAAGAATAACCGGGTTTGAAGAAAAAAGAGGGTTATTTAGTATTCATATAAATGTAGCCTTCTTTGTAAATGCAATCATGGCAATTTGTGCAAAAGGCAATCCTGGTTTGGAAAAGGCATTGTGATTGCAATATTAATCTGTCTCTGGTTCACGATGTTTTCCTCCTATGCATGATTCTCTTGCAGGGCATAATATACGATGTTATACAAATGATTTTTGAAATATGCATCTGGATTAAAATAATAATATTTTGCAATATATAAAGTTGGCAGCAATACCTATATCTTTAATAATTACCCTTATTTTATCGATAGTTTTATTACAGCTTAAGTTGAATAGCAGTTCTGGTGTGTTGCGGATGGATGATTTTATAGTTGGTTATAGG
>CANOLA010000032.1 GCA_947566705.1 uncultured Lachnospiraceae bacterium
GTCTGAGACTTTGCAGCGGGCTTTCGCCCACATGAAGTTTTTCATAGTATGGATTTAAAAAATATTTGATAAAAACAATATGTAAAACTGTTTTTGCATCTTCTTTTCCGATACGGTCTGTTATATTTTCAGACATCAGCAGTTTTTTTAATTCTGACAGGAAAATACGGACTTTCCGGACCGAAATACAGTCTGAAAGGTTAATGTTAAGATTGATATCAGCTCCAAGTAAATGATTCATTTTGTATAGTCCTGAAAAGTTGTGGCATATTCCGCGTACATAATCCATTTTCAATGGTGTGTCTGACATTCCGAGGTCTTTCCAGAGATATTCCACAAGTTTTTCGTAGGGGATTACGGTTAGATTAACAGTATAGGGAATATATTTTTCAAGATAATCCCTTTCTTTATACAGTATTTCCGGGTTGGAAATGTTGTCTGATTCATTTTTCCATGGGAGTATTATAAGTATCACCAACAATGCTGCTGTCCCGATGGGGAACAATATTTTTGCAGTCCGGAAAAAACTTATATGGTCTGTAAAATGTTGAAACAGGATAACCAGCCAGACAGCAGTAAAGAAAAAAAAATATATATATATCAGGTTGAAATGGTTTCAGCAGATAAATAGCTGTGGAAATCAGGGCAGCAGCCAAAAATTTAATGATTAACTGAGCCGCTTTATTTTTCATTTTTAATTCTCCGGTCGTTTACAGCATTATAAAGCTGCTGGGCTGATTTTTTACTTTAATTATAACAGTATACTGATACAGGGGGCAAGGTCAGGGATAAAATATAAATCTTACCTCAGTAAATGCAGAAACGTGAGCAGTTATAAAAAAGTAATCTCTATGCTTAAAAAGGAAAAGAAACATAAAAATATTGCTGAAGCACTGGACATTTTCAAAGTGGAGACGATAATGCATTTCATGGGAAAAAGACAACAAACAATTCGGAGATAAAAATTGACAGATGTGCACATATATAGTAGTATATTCATACATATACTTCATAAGGGACAGATAAATATGACAAATGAAGAATGGCGTAAATGGTGGAGTACATTTTTGCATGACAGAAAGCTTCTGAATAAAGTCAGAGAACTTGACCAGATAGATGCTTTAAAGGGGCATGATACCCTGACGGAGAAAATCTGTTATGAGATTTATCAGAATTATGATAAAATCGAAAAAGCATGCAGTGAAATAAAAAACAGTCTGGTTAGTACCCTTGGACAGCTGGAGCAGGTTCATTTACAAAGTGGCCGTGTTAAAACAAAGAACAGTCTGATAGAAAAGATAATTCGTAAACGATATGAAAATATAGGATCGGAAACAAGTGATTATGCAGATATAGACAGCAGTAATTATCTGGACATTATTACAGATATTATCGGAATACGGTTAATTGTTAATTATCGTGGAAAATGGCAGGATATACATAATGAGATTTTAAAACGGTTTCCATTAAAAGAGCTTCAGGCGTACGACGGAGTAGAACATTTGTCCCATATCAGGGGAGAAAATTTTCTCGCAGAAATTCCAGTAGTATATTATGCAAAGGGTGACTCCATAGAGCAGTACCGTCTGCAGCATCTGGTCGCCAAAGAACATAAGAAAGGTTACCGGAGCATTCATTATGTAATCAGCTATCAGGATTGTTATGTGGAACTGCAGGTCAGGACAATATATGATGAGGCGTGGAGTGACTGTGACCATCGGTATGTGTACAAACATGAGGCTAAGCCGAATAATCTGGCTTTGAGCAGTTTATCCCATATTTTATGCATAATAACGAATGTTGCAAATGATATCGGAGATAATATGCATGATATTTTTGAGGATAACAGGTTTTCTGGGGTTGCGGGAAGTTACTGGATTGCATCGGAAAAGGATATTCAGTTCTTTAAAGACCGACTGGTTAAATTAAAAGAAGCGGAAGAGGATTTAAAATCATTCATCAGTAAACTGAAAACAACCGAATAAATATATTTGGGCATATCTGGGAGAAAACGCATGGATAATACAAAACGATCTGATTTATTTATAAAGAAAATAGAAGATGGAAGACTTGAGAAACGTCATTTGACTAATCATGGTGAAAATTATACTGATGGACCGGAGAAGATTGCAGCTGAGAGGTTTAACCAGTATCTGGGGTCATGTGGTTATCATCTGATGAAATACCGTATGGGAATGGGGGCAGGAATTTATCGTGGATGACAGAAATCTTATGGAGATGGATTCTAATGGCTACCAGTATCTGCTGGACAAGTTTGGCAGGGAAAAGATAAAATCCCGGTTTGAGTATATCAATACAATATTAGAGGAATATATTAAACAGCATCAGTATGAAAAGAGAGTTATCGTCTGCCAGAATATGATTGAACATGTTGTGATTGATTATTTTGTCGATATTGACAGACTGAAGGAATTTCAGGAAATTGAATATGTAAATGAAATCAAAATATATGCATATTTGTCATACTGGATGTTAAGACATAAACCTCTGCAGGTGACAGGCAGTGACGGACAGGATGATCTGGTATTTGTGAATGAAGAATGTGTGGCTGATTTTTTACTCAGCTTTCTTTTATCCCAGCCGGAAAATGTCCCTTTCCTAGCAGAACAAATGGAAAAAATTGATGAATTTGCCAAAACGCTTGTATATTATTTTTCTTACCGGGAATATTCGGCGAAAAGCATTGAGTTAATGATGCTGGCTTTTGGTGCTGGAAGGGGTTACCAGTATTCAGTGGATTACCAGCAATAGGAATCAGGTAAGATGATTTTATAGCATTATAGAGAAAAGAGCAGGGAATGAAAAGACACCTCAGGGTGTCTTTTTCTGTACTGGACTACAGAACTGACAAAAAGCTCCGTGAGGCGCTTAAAAAGGAATGCGCAGATACGACAAGGCTCATTGTTGCGCAGCGGATCGGAACCATCCGTGATGCTGACCGGATTATTGTTCTTGATGAAGGGAAAATGGCAGGAATGGGAGGACCGGACGGCAGGGGAAACGAGGAAAAGGCACATGACCTTTTATTTGGATGGAATAGAAGCATATGTGGAATGTAATTATAAAGGACTTAATTTTGCAAATAAAATAAAAGACTTAAATGGAAATAAGAGTTATTATTACGATTATATTAGAAATCAAATAATAGGAGAAGATAATGTTGATATTTCCATTAAACAGTTTGTTGTAGAGAACATGATACGGGTACTGACTGTTCCATCCATTATGGACGAATCATATGAATTTGCAACAATTTACGAAAAAACAGATGATTTTGCTCAAACATTGTTTATGCTCGATATGTATAATTTATATAATATTGTACCGATTGATTTCGGGGTTGTTATGAGAGAGGGTATCATGGAAGGGTGTGAAGAGCTTATTGGCGATTACACGTTTGAAATGTTTTGTGAAGATTTGGAGCATGATGATTCTATACCAACAAAAACAGAAATAAAAGTATTTCAAGTTGTTTTAAATGAAGAATCTGAGTGTATTTTACCGTTTAATGTAAACGCGGGTTTTGGCTCAAACTATTCATTTGATGCAAAAGATCAGGTGTATCTTAAGAGTATACTATTGCCACGTTTGAAAATAATTCTCCCGTATCTAGTGGATGGGGTTATTCTTAAAAATGCTGTAATCAATATTGTAGATGACAGTTTTTATCCAAATGTTTCACGAGACAGATTGGGCAGTGATTGGCTCAAATGAGTGTTTTCGATTTCTTTTCTCATTTTTGTTATAGCAATGATGAAGAAACAAGACAGAATTATTTAAGACTAAGGAGGAATGTTATGTTGAAGCTGGAGATAAAATTGGATGAAAACAAAATAAATAAGAAACAACAGTACGATGTTGCCAGTATTTATCAAGCATTAGATCAGGCTTTTGATAGTTATCATTTAAAAAAAGAAATCGGGACGGATGGAACGATTGTTTTTTATGGAAGTGGAAATTCTGGAGATTATGGAGCATTCGGTTGTATTATCACGTCTCTGAAAGATAAATCATGGTTTATGGATTATGTAATAAAGTGGATTTGGTACAATAGCGATGATGGTGAGAATGAAAATGATTTTATCGTTGAAGATGTTTTGTATCATTATACAAAGAGAATGAGTGCAGCATAATGGCAGAACGTGAGGCAAAATATTTCAAAGCACTTTATTTTGATTTGTGCGTAAAAGACTTAGAAAAGTATTATTCTGCTGCGAATCCCAGAGGTGCCTATCGGAAAATACAAGGTTATTTGCAACAACGACAGTTTACCCATGAACAGTATTCAGGTTATCATTCACAATATAAAACAACAGATTTGGATATTTTTGATTTGATGTATGAAATGAACAAAGAATTTCCGTGGATTGGACGTTGTCTGAATCATTTTGAGGTAACCAATGTAGGAGCAAATCATGATTTAATGCAGTTGTTTGGTGAGCCATTGCAAGAACCGAAAAAATTGTAACATATTTCTGATTTATAGTTAATTAAAATTTGGGGGAACTGCGAAAGAGACATTGGTTAAGAGCAGTAAACAATTACTGCAAAGCCAGTAAAATACATAGTTCCGGGATTATGTGATAGGGACAGGGGAAAGTTCGCAGAACACATGGGAAAATCAATTTATGGTAACGGCTACTATCCATTTTTCCAATGGGCAGGCAGTGATATCATCCAGTTTTTAATATCCACGAATATTAATAAAAATGAATATGACAGCAAAATAGGTTGTGCTATCTGTTAATTTTGTGTATACTTAAAAGAGAAAATATGCAGGAAAAACAGACATTTATTCTGGAATGGAAAAAAGACAGGGTAAAGGATTTCCTGACGTACGGACTTATGAAATCCATAAAAGTTAATGATTGAAAAAGGAGGGGAGATATGGCAAATCCGGATTTCCAGTCAGGTGAAATTCTGCTGGATATTACGAGGTCCGAATACCAGAATGAATTCAGCAGGACATCCGTTATTGATTCAAAAGTTGGTATTACACTGCCGGTTATTGCAACATATTTTTTTCTGGTACTGCAGTTTGACAGCATTAAAAGTATATTTGCATCAAAGCCGGATACGCGGAATGCAGTAACAGCATTAATTTCTGTATGCAGCCCTCTGGTCTATATTGCGGCAATTATCTTTGCAGGTACTGCACTTGTGTATCTGTTCCGCGCGATTATGTCGCAGTCATATATGTCGGTGGAGCCTTGTTTTTTTAATGACAAGGAAAAAATGTCAAAGCCCAGAGAGGTCTTTTCGGCTGTGATGGTTACATATTATATCCGGGCACTGGAATATAACCGTGAAAAAAATAATGCCAGAATTGTGCTTTATAAACGGGGGTGGCTGTTTACGATGGTTTCACTGGGACTGTTTGTGTGTTATATTTTTTTAACCCGGTAAAGGGGATGAAAGGAGGAAAATTTTGAGTATTGATGATTTTAATGAAATCCTAAGGCAGCTGGATGGTGGAAAAAATCCAACAGAGGAGTTATCCGGTGACGATGGGGGAGATACTGGAAATTCGGTGAAAAAATCCAAAAAGCCGGTGTCCGGTTCTGGAAAAACAAAGACAGTCAGCGGGCTGATAGAGGTAGCGCGAAGCCCGGTGCCAGAGACTGCAGGGGCAGGAAAAGTCAGCTTCAGTAAGGTTACAGGAATGAAGAAAGCCGGTTTGGCACTTCATTCCGCAATGGAAAATATAAAGGATATAAAACCAGGCAGATAAACAGACGTATTTAAAAGTAATGGTATTAAAGAAACTGTCAGATAAAATAAATTGTGTCAGATTTTGATATTCAGGGGGGGTAAGACATCATATGAATGTAATAATACTTGGCTCCGGCGGCTGTGTCAGTACACCGAGGGCATGCTGTAACTGCCGTGTATGTACAGAGGCGCGGCTGAAAGGATTTCCTTATGCACGGACAGGATGCAGCCTGTTTATTGAAGAGGCGAATATACTGATTGATACACCGGAAGATATCAATGCTTCATTGAACAATGCAGATATACAGAAAGTGGAACATATTTTATACAGTCACTGCGATCCCGACCACACAATGGGAATGCGTGTGATTGAACAGTTGAACATGGACTGGCTTGCTGCCTCACTGGGAAAGAAAACGGATTATCCGATTGAAGTTGCTTCCCTGCCTGCGGTTCTTGAAGACATAAAAAAACAGGGGACAAAGTTTGGATCAGCCATTGAATATTATGAAGCAAAAGGTCTTGTATATACAAGGGAAATCCATACTTTGAAAGCTGGCAGTATTTTGACAGAGCTGGTTCCGGTAAATGAACAGGAACATGTGGCGGTATTTGTAATTTCTTCAAACGGCAAAAAAATAATTTATGCGCCATGTGACGTAAAGCCATTTCCGGAATCAGAGAAATTTCAGGATGCGGATGTTTTGATTATTGGCAATACAATTGTTGGTGACGTATTAAAGGACGGGTTTGTCTTAAAAGAAGATAATTCGCTGAGAAATGAACTGTTTACTCTGGATGAAATTGATTCCATAAGAAAACAGTATAAAATTAAAAAGGTCATTATTACGCATTTAGAGGAAGACTGGGGAAAATCTTATGATGATTATAGGGAACTGGAGAGAGAACTGGACTCTGTATATTTTGCGTATGACGGATTGAAAATACAACTGTAAATAAGATCAGGGCTGGTTTCTGCCAGCCCTTAAGACAAATCAAATTCCCATCTTCAAATGCAGTTTCTATCCATATCCTTTTAGCATCCAGTGCATTTGTCATCGGTATAATTTCGAATACTCCATTTATTCTAGGGCTTAAAACTTTTCTGTCTGCAATTTGCTGCGGTAACAAATTAAAAAAATAATTGTTAAATGGGTTTTTTATAAATGTCTAATTTTTCACAGATATCACTATATATATTTTTGCCATCTCTCTTACTGCCGGGTGTTCCTGATATTGTAAATTTATACTTTTGATTATTGTGAAAGATTAGCTTTGGATGCCCTTTTTCTTCAATAACATCGAATCCAATATTCCTTAAATCGGATTTTGTTGATTTATTTAACTTGCCTCCTTTATACAATATTGTTTTTAATTCACTTAAAATCTGTTTTCCATGGTTACAGAATTCATTTGATTCTATTATAGATGTTAATAGTTCGTAACCTCTGGTATCCTTGTCCATTCTTTCTTTGAGGCAGTGTAAAACAGTTAAAAGAAAATCCTTTTTTTCACCAACATAAAATTCACTTATACTGCCTTTCTCCAGTAAACTTCCACCTTCTTTTGCACTTTTTGCCATATTTTTATATATTTCCAATTGCGCTGTTAAGGATCTTACTTTTTCACTTAATTCATCATTTAAAGGTTGAAAAGAATTGATGAATTCATTTAATTCCGAGGATTTTTGTGCGCCTTCTTCTTTCCATTTATCTTTTGTTCTTAAAAAAATCACCTTATTCCAATTATATTCATGCATATTCTGGTAATTTACCAGGGCCTGTTGTACAGTACAGGATATTTCTACTTCCATATCCCTGCTGGTATTATACCAATTTTCCGAGAATAATTCGTATGACTGATTCTGGGGGTAATATATACCTATGAATCCGTTATGTGCGTTTCGGCTATTGGTACGTTCCTTTAAAACATATGACCATTTTTTTTCTCCTTCAACAACAACATGTGCAATTCCGGATAACCAAACTGAAAGCTGCTCGACATTTACTGTATAATTATCATATTCTTTTTCCCAATACCAGCTTCTTTATCCAATAGGTCAAAAATTATAAGGATGGCGCTTTGGGTACAGAGTTTTGTCAGAAAAACCTGAAAAACTTCCCTTGCATCATGCAAAAGCAAATGGTAAAATTATTTTATGGTAACAGTTGCTTTCCATTTTTCCAATGGGCAGGCAGTGGTATCTTTCAGTTTTTTTACCCACGAATTAATAAAGATGAATACGGCAGCAAAACAAGTTGTGCCATCTGAAAATTTCGTTTATACTTAAAGGAGAAAACATGCAGAAAAAACAAACACTTACCCTGGAACAGAAAAAAGAGAGGGTAAAAGATTTCCGTCCGCTGGACGATGTGTTTTTTGAAGTTCTTGCAGATGACAGGGATTTCTGCCAGGAGCTTTTAAGAACTGTCATGGAGGACAGCGGACTAAAAGTCTGTGACGTAATTGTCCAGAGCAGCAGACGCAACCTGTACGGGCGTTCTGTGCGGCTGGATGCACTGTGTAAACTTGGCAGTGGGGACATGTGCAATGTTGAGGTACAGAGAGCGGACGAAGACGACCATTTCAGGCGTGTGCGATATCATGCATCCGTGATTACCGCAAAGGAATCGTATCCGGGAGAGCGTTTTGAAAAGATATGTAATGTACATGTGGTGTATATTTCGGAATTTGACATAATAGGAAAAGGCCGGACTTCCTACCATGTGGACAGTGTAATTCGTGAAACAGGAACTTTGGTGGACGACGGTCTGCACCGGATTTTTGTAAATACGGTAAATGATGATGGGACGGATACCTCAGAACTTATGTCGTGCTTTACAAAGACCATGGTTGACAATCCGAAATTTCCGGTTTTTACAAGGCGTATGCATGAACTAAAGGAAGAGGAAGGGGGACTGGATGCAGTGTGTGAAGTGATGCAGAAATATATCAGGGAGGCTACGGCGGAGGCTGAAAAAAGAATAGAGGAAGCAAACAAAGGAACAGCAGAAGCCAACAGAAAGAAAATGCTTGCAATCCGGAGCATGATTCAGTACGGTATTCCAAGGGAGGCAATCCTAAGGGATTTTTCGGAAGAAGAATATCTGAGTGCAAAAAAAATGCTGGAATAATGAAAGATTTTATTTAGACTTACAAAAAAGAAAGAAAAGCTTTATGCTGATGTAATTTATAATACAGATTTTGTCATACATAAACTCATCTATAATTAAAAGACCCGGAATTATGCTGTCCTTGGGATACTGAAATTCGATTGCAGGGACTGCAGCATCTAAAGCGGTTTTCTTTAAATATTTATTCTGTTTTGTGGGAATACTGATTCCCTCCCGTTTGGTGACAATATAGATATGCGCCCCACAGGATGAGAAGGTATTCCCGGTTTTCGATTTTTATCCCGGTATGCTTGGATTAAGAAGTTCAGTGGAAAATTTATTGTCAGGGGGAAGAGGAAGCAGCAAGTGGCAGAAGGTTTCAGGTGATTTTCAGGGCTGAAATGCCAGAGCTGTATACTGGAATAATTTGTGGAGAGTCTGGGCAGAATGATTAAAATTTCTTGCAATATACCCTATGGGGGTATATAATACAAAATATACCCCCATAGGGTATGTCGAAAGAAAAAAAGGAGGTGTATATCAGTGACCGAAAAAGGGGAAACTTTACCGAAAGAGGAAATGTGTGAGAGCTGCCGCACAAAACACCGTTCCCCAAAAGAACACAAGGATTTAATCAACCGCCTGAACCGTATTGAGGGACAAATCCGTGGCATCCGCGGCATGGTCGAAAAGGAATGCTATTGTACGGATATCATTGTGCAGGTGGCGGCAGCAAATGCAGCACTTAACAGTTTTAACAAGGTACTTCTGGCAGAACATATCCGTACCTGCGTGGCAGACGGAATCCGTGCAGGAAGTGACGAGAAAGTGGAGGAGCTCCTGGAAGTTCTTCCAAAACTGATGAAATAACTGTCGTATTCCGTCAGGGATACGACCTGCGCAAATCACTTTGCGAAGCAAACTTTAATGTGATTTGCTCAACAACTGTCGTATTCCTGCAAAGCAGGGACATGACCTGCGCAAATCACTTTGTGAAGCAAACTTTAATGTGATTTGCAAAACAGGAGGAAAAGTATGCAGCAGTATAATATAACAGGCATGAGCTGTGCGGCGTGTTCCGCACGGGTGGAAAAAGCGGTTTCAGCCGTGGAGGGTGTGACATCCTGCTCGGTCAGTCTGCTGACAAATTCCATGGGTGTGGAGGGCACGGCGGACGAGCGCACGGTCATAGAGGCAGTGGAACACGCAGGCTACGGCGCAGCGGTTAAGGGAAAAAATGGAAAAGATGAGGCAGGTGGTATGTACCGGGAGGCGGAAGAAGCGCTCCGGGATAAGGAAACGCCGCTGTTAAAGAAACGGCTTGCAGCGTCAGTATTTTTTCTTGTTATTCTTATGTATTTTTCCATGGGACATATGATGTTTGACTGGCCCCTTCCGGCGGTTCTTGCGGATAACCATGTTGCCATGGGAATTTTACAGCTTCTTCTGACCGTGATTATAATGGTAACCAATCAGAAGTTCTTTATCAGCGGTTTTCAGAGCCTGGTACACGGTTCTCCAAATATGGACACCCTGGTGGCACTTGGGGCGGGGGCTTCTTTTTTGTACAGTACCTATGCGCTTTTTGCCATGACGGATGCGCAGCTTAGGGGCGATTCGGCGGCTGTGATGGAATATATGCACGAGTTTTATTTTGAATCAGCGGCCATGATTCTTGCCCTGATTACCGTTGGAAAAATGCTGGAGGCTTATTCAAAGGGAAAGACGACCGACGCACTGAAAAGCCTGATGAAGCTTGCGCCAAAAACCGCCACGGTTCTTAAGGATGGAAAGGAAATGACGGTTTCCATTGAAGAGGTTAAAAAAGGGGATATCTTTGTGGTACGTCCCGGTGAAAATATTCCGGTGGACGGCAGGGTGGTTTCCGGCAGCAGTGCGGTAAATGAAGCCGCACTAACCGGGGAAAGTATTCCGGTGGACAAGGAAGCGGGCGATAAAGTAAGCGCCGCTACGGCAAACCAGTCCGGTTTTCTGCAGTGCGAGGCAACACGGGTCGGTGAGGATACCACGCTTTCCCAGATTATCCAGATGGTTTCGGATGCAGCGGCAACCAAGGCTCCAATTGCCAAAATAGCAGATAAGGTGTCGGCAGTGTTCGTGCCGGTTGTAATTGGAATTGCAGTGGTAACAGTCCTGGTCTGGCTTTTTGCCGGACAGACCATCGGGTTTGCACTGGCACGGGGGATTTCCGTGCTTGTCATCAGCTGTCCGTGTGCACTGGGGCTTGCCACCCCGGTTGCAGTTATGGTTGGAAACGGGGTTGGGGCAAGGAAGGGAATTCTGTTTAAAAATGCCGTTTCCCTGGAAAATGCAGGGCGCACAGAGATTGTTGCACTGGACAAAACCGGAACAATTACGAGCGGGGAGCCGAAGGTGACGGATATTTTTCCGGCTGGAGGGGTAACGGAAACATACCTGCTGCAGACGGCAGCGGGACTTGAGGAAAAAAGCGAGCATCCGCTTGCCCGTGCGGTTATGGATTATACCGGGGAAAAGCTGATTACCGGGCGGTCTGTGGAAAAATTTGAGGCGCTTCCGGGAAATGGATTAAAGGCAGAGGCAGACGGGAAAGTACTGGCGGCTGGAAGTCTGAAATATATCAGCTCACAAGTGAAGGTTCCGGAGGAAATAAAAAAGCAGGCCGGGCGCTGTGCCGGCGAGGGAAAAACACCGCTTCTATTTGCGGAGGACGAAAAACTTCTTGGAATTATTGCCGTGGCCGATACAATTAAGGAAGACAGTCCTGACGCAGTAAGACAGCTGAAAGACCTGGGAATCCACGTTGTGATGCTGACCGGTGACAATGAACAGACGGCAAAGGCAATCGGCGCCCAGGCAGGGGTCAGCGAAGTTATTGCAGGCGTGCTGCCGGAGGGAAAGGCAAGGGAAATTGAAAGGCTGCGTGCCAGCGGGGCAAAGGTTGCAATGGCAGGGGACGGAATCAATGATGCCCCTGCGCTTACGAGTGCGGATACGGGTATTGCCATAGGGGCAGGAACCGATGTGGCGATTGACGCTGCGTCAGTCGTACTGATGAAAAGCAGTTTAAATGATGTTCCTGCTGCAATCCGTTTAAGCCGGGCAACACTGCGGAATATCCGGGAAAATCTTTTCTGGGCGTTTATCTATAATATTATAGGGATTCCACTTGCAGCCGGAGTGTGGTATCCTATATCCGGGATTAAACTGAACCCGATGTTTGCGGCAGCGGCAATGAGCCTGTCGAGTTTTTGTGTTGTAACCAATGCACTGCGGCTGAATCTGTTTTCCCCGCATAAGGAGGGACGGAAAGTAAAAGCTGCGGATGTAAAAATAAAGAAAGAAAGAGAGGAAGAGACTATGACAAAAACAATGAAGATTGAAGGAATGATGTGCGGACACTGCGAGGCGCGTGTAAAGAAAACGCTTGAGGCAATTTCCGGCGTCGAAACAGCAGAGGTGAGCCATGAAGCAGGAACAGCAGTTGTGACACTGAAGGAGGAGGTTGCCGACGATGTGTTAAAGAGCGCGGTGGAGGAGCAGGATTATAAAGTGACTTCAATTGCATAGGACTGCTGCTGACATTGGGAGGAAAAAAGAAAATGGAAAAAAGTGTAAAAAGATTTCTTTCGTTAGTGTGCGGTGTTCTGGCTTTTGGAATTTTATTTACCGGAATCCAGCCGGTCCAGGCAAAGAAAAAGCTGCCTGCGCTTCATGTGGAGGATACCGTACTGTGTGATGAGGACGGAAAAACAGTCCAGCTTCGCGGGGTAAGCACCCATGGGCTGAGCTGGTATCCGGAGTATGTAAACGACAAATGCTTTAAGGAGCTGCATGACAAATGGGGTGCAAATGTTGTTCGCCTTGCTATGTATACTGAGGAATATAATGGATACTGTACCGGAAATTCCACCAATAAAAAGGAGCTGAAAAAGCTGGTGAAAAAAGGTGTAAAGCTGGCGGCGAAGTACGATATGTATGTGATGATTGACTGGCATATTTTAAGTGACGGAAACCCGAAAAAGCATACAAAAGCGGCAAAGACATTTTTTAAGGAAATGTCAGATGATTTTTCTGATTACACAAATGTGATTTATGAAATCTGCAATGAACCTAATGGCGGGACAGACTGGAAAACGATTAAATCCTATGCAAATAGTATTATTCCGGTTATCCGTAAAAATGATAAGGATGCAGTGATTATTGTCGGGACGCCGACATGGTCGCAGGAGGTGGACAAGGCAGCTGCGGATCCGGTGAAAGAGGACAACATTATGTATGCGCTGCATTTTTATGCAGGAACACACCAGGATTCCCTGCGAAAAACAGCAGAAAGCGCAATTAAAAGCGGACTTCCGTTGTTTGTCAGCGAATTTGGAATCTGTGATGCCAGCGGAAACGGCAGTATCAATAAAAAGCAGGCGGACAAGTGGATAAAGCTTCTGGACAAATATCATGTAAGTTATGTGGCATGGAACCTGTCGAATAAAAATGAAACCTCTGCAATGATTAAAAGCAGCTGCCAGAAAAAGAGCGGCTTTAAGCGGAGCGATTTAAGCGCCAGCGGCAAATGGGTATATGACCTGCTGCGTAAAAAAGCGGGAAAATCATAAAATAAGTGTAAAAAAATTATAAAATAGGAATAAAGTCCTACTATACAAAACCTCCGAAACCCAGTATAATGTTTGATGTTACTTGTGCAGATTTTTTTCGTATTTTGTAAGAATATGGCATTCTGCACTGAAATCATACAAATGAATATAGGAGGATTTGGTTATGTACCAGTATTTTAACGCAGCGCAGGGGCTGAAGAAGATGTTTATTGCTGCAATCGGAGTCATTATCTGCATGGTGTGTGCAGCACTGGGAGGGGCAGGGACAGTGGTTTCTGCAGGAGCAGGTTCACTGGCCTCTGCCGGTATACTTGTATTGTTTGCAGTAGTGGCAGCAATTGGAATGATTGTATTTTCCATCATCAGTATTGTGGGGCTGTATGGAGCTGGAAAGGACATTGAGGGATGCAGGACAGCATTTATCCTTACCATTATAAATCTTGTGGTCAGTGTTCTGAAGAATTTTTTTAAAAGTGCTCCGGTCCTGGGGCTGGTTTTTGAACTTGCCGGAGATGTTATTTCATTCCTGACAACGTTTTATGTTTGTACGTCAGTGGCATCTGTGATGTTGAGCATTGGTGCAAATGACGTTGCTTCAATGGGAGAAATCGTATGGAAGATTACACTGGTCTGTGATATCATTCTGGTTGTAATGGCAATACTTGTAATGATTCCGGGACTTACCATTATTGCAGGTATTTCTACTTTTATAGTGCTGATTGTATCACTGGTAGCACAGATACTGTATCTGGTCTTCTTAAGTAAGAGCTACCACGCACTTGGCGCGTAATGTAATATTCCTGCGAAGCAGGGATATTACAGCAGGGATATTACATTAGAATGCATAATAAAAACAGCCGGGAGCTGCGGAGTCCCGGCTGTTTTTTATTTCATTTCTAATTTGAAAACATAAGCCTTTCACTGTTGAACATGCGGGTAAGTCCCCAGGTACATACTGCGGTGTAAACAAGATTACTTACCACAGTAACAGTAATTGCCAGCACATCTGGAGTCCCTGCAAATATGCAGGTCATGTTTTTGGCGAAGTTGTAAAGCGGAATGAAGCTTGTGGCGATTCCGGTATCAGCGGCAGCCATATATCCTCCTGCGATTCCCACAACCATAATGATAATATTTAACGGTCCCATTGCAGTGCCGGCTTCCTTGACAGTTTTTGCCTGCGCAGAAATCAGGGACAGCACGGAGACTAATACCAGGACAACAGAGAGAACCAGCAGTAAAAGCAGTACGTATTCCAAAGTTCCAAGACCGGAAAAATCAAACATACTGTTTCCGTTTTCTCCCATGTTTGCCAGCTTTGGCAGGGACAGCATCACACCGAGGAAACTGGAGAGACCGCTTAACAGTGCCATGATGCTCATGCTGATGATTTTTCCGAAGGCAAGGGAGCTGCGCTTCATCGGTGTTACTAACAGCGTTGCCACGGTGCCGCGTTCCTTTTCCCCTGCGATAAAATCCGGGGCAATTGCACAGCAGCCGGAGAAGAGCAGTGTCAGAAACAGCATCGGAATCAGCGCAAACATCATGCGTGACATCAGATCGGAACCGTCTGCCAGGTCAAATGTTTTGTCAGAGGAGTTGATGTCAAATTTGTTGATCATGCTGTTTTCATAGGCGTCCAGCAGACTGGTGAAGGTCTGGTAGCATTCATATGATGCAGTTTCACCTGAGTTGTAGTATATCTGGATTTCAGGTGCAGCAGTTCCTGACTGGCTGTCATAGCTTTCAACAGCGGAATCAAAATTATCCGGGAAAACAACGCAGAGGTCTTCGGTACCATCCGTAATTTTATCCTTTTTTGCCATTACATCATCTTCACTGATTTCTTTGTACGGGATGTCGGCTTCTTTTAATACGGCTTCAATACTCTGCGGCATGCCGACAGCGGAAATTTTGTAAACGTAATTGTCATCTGTAGTCAGCAGGCTGGTAAATACGCTTCCCATCAGTGTGTAAATGATGTAAATCATCAGACCGGGTATCAGGACTGTGTTAAGAAGCAGTTTTCTGTCCATAAAGAAACGGGACAGTTCTTTTTTTATAATTGTGGCTAAATTACTTTTCATCAGTTCCAACCTCCTCAACATAGATATCGAAGAATACATCTTCGAGGCATTTTTCTGCCGTGATGTTTGCAAGTGAATCACAGCAGACCATTTTTCCATTGATAATTATACCGACACGGTCTGCAAGTTTTTCCACCAGGCTGAAAATATGGGTGGATACGATGACGGTTTTTCCCTCATTTTTTAAGGAAACCAGGAAATCAGTAACGGTTTTTGCCGTGATAACGTCCAGTCCGTTGGTTGGCTCGTCAAAGATGATAATGTCCGGATTATGTACGAGCGAGATGGCAATGGAAACCTTCTGTTTCATACCGGTGGAAAGATTGGAAACCTTTACTTCTGCAAACTGGTCGATGCCGAAGGTTTGAAAAAGCTTTTCTTTTCTTGCCATACGTTCGGATTCCGGAACCCCGTGGAGGTCGGAGAAAAAATCGTATAAATAATTCGGGGTGAAGAAATCCTCCAGTTTCAGTTCGCTGGTAAGAAAACCAATTTTGCTGCGGACTGATTCCGGGGCAGAGACAATGCTGGACCCGTCTACAATGCAGTCTCCCGCATCCGGTTTGATTAATGTGGAAATCATCCGGAGCGTTGTGGTTTTTCCTGCGCCGTTTGGTCCAAGCAGTGCGAATACCTCCCCTTTATAGGCTTCAAAGTCAAGCCCTGCCACGGCAACTTTTGTTGTTTTGTGGTCTTTTTCAAGTTTCTGCTGTTTTTTGGACAGCTTAAATGTCTTTTGCAAGTTCTGTACGGATAATATCGTTTCCATAAAATGCCTGCTTACTCCTTTCTCTGATGCAGATAGCTGCTGTTTGAAATCTGTTAATGTAATACATATACACCTATTACAGTTAAATGTCAAGCCTTGTTTAATGTCTGTCCAGCAGTCTCTTTTTGAATGCCTTGAATTTAAACAGCCAGCCGCTGGTATACAAAACACCGCATATCATGATGCCAAAGGAAAATCCAAGGGCTGCACTTGCAATATCTTCCGTGATTCCGCTGTCTGCCATGCCCAGGTATTCCAGCACAAGATAGATGATAAATGCAACCAGTCCGAGTGAAAACAGGACACACATCCGTTTTGCAATCTGCTGTTTTTCATGGTTCGTGTAATCGGCTGTCTTTAATAATGTTTCCTTAAGTTCTTCGTTCATTTTCTCACTTTTCCTTTCTCCATCCAAAAGTTCCCTGATATCAATGTCATAGTAATCCGAAAGTGTAACCAGCAGGTCGAGGTCAGGCAGGTTTGCGCCGGTTTCCCAGCGTGATATGGTTCTTCCGGATACGTTCAGGTATTCGGCAAGCTGTTCCTGCGTCATCCCTTTTTCTTTGCGCAGCTCTTTTAACAGGCTGCCCGTTTTTTTCTGGTCCATATGTTTCTCCTTTCGAATGCAGATTAGCATATCTGCCTTATGAATAACACGACACAAAGTGAGAAATGCCGTATTTTGCGGGACTGGACATGGGATGTCCGGTCCGTGATTTTCTTTTGAACGCAGACGCATTTCTTCAATCTGTTTTTTTGGGACTGAAGCCCATCCGGTGTTTGCGGTGCTGTTCATAGTAAAAACTCCTTATGGATATATTATAAAAATATAATATCGTCTCTTGAGCTATTCGTGGGAAGTTATATTAAAATATCAATGACAGTATATAAGCAGCAAATAAAAATGTCAAGAATACAGCCAATAACCGCAAACTTCAAAAAAGAGTTGCCAGGGCATGGCAGAGCAGTATAAAATCCTGCAAATTTTTATTAAAAATTATTTCCAATACAAAATTAACAACTTAGAAACTCACTTAGAAACTCTAAAAAGTTTTTTCTTGAAGCCCTTCAGCAGACGTGGTAGAATACATTTATGGAAAATAAAGCACCTGAGTCATTAATGGTTTAGGTGCTGTTTTTGAGTTTGGCGTACCTGAAAAGGAGTATGATTTATGCAAAAGAAAAAAAAGAAATTATCCATGATGCAGATGTTGTTGTTAATAGGCATGATGCCGCTGTTCATTGCGATGCTGATTGTAATTGTGATGGCATCCGGCATGCTGAAAGAGAACCTGGTCAGCCAGACAAAATCCAGACTGGCTGCGGTGTGTGAGGATGTAAACTTTTATTTTGGCATTGACTGGGATGAATGGATGGCGGAGGGACAGCTGGGAGAGGATGATTTTAACTTTGTGGATTCGCATCAGGAGGACGGGATTGACATTACCGTTTTTAAGGGGGATACCAGATATCTTTCATCCATTCTGGACAGCCGGGGGGAACGGATCAATGGGACGAAGGCAGGTGATGAAGTAATCCAGACAGTGCTGAAAAACGGGGAGGATTATTTCTCTCCCAGCACAATAATCAATGAGACTTCTTATTACGTGTATTATACGCCAATCTATAGTAATGATGAGATTGTGGGGATGGCATTTGCAGGGGAAACAACGGAAAAAGTTAACCACGCGCTTGCGGATACCATACGCAATCTGGTCGTTTCCGCGATTGTTGTAATTATTGCTGCTATTATAGTAATTGTTTTTATTGCATTCAGGGTCCGCAGACCGCTTACACAGATTACGGAAAACATGAAGGTTCTGGCAGGAGGGAACCTTCATACAGGGCTTGAGACACGGAGTTTTCTGAAGGAAACCTCGGATACGATTGAGAGTGCAAAGGCACTGCAGGGAAACCTGAAGAGCATTGTAGACGATGTCAAGTCCACCTCATCAAACCTGATGGACCAGGTGACGGAAGTGGACAGGCTGAGTGAGGAAAGTTCGGGCAATGCCGTCCTGATTAACAATGCGGTAGGGGAACTGGCGAGTACGGCAATGAGCATGGCGGAAAATGTACAGAGTGTCAACGCCCAGGTTATGCGCATGGGTGAGAGCGTTGCGGACATTTCCGTGAATGTTGAGCAGCTGGCGGCAAGTTCTGAAAACATGCACCGTGTGAGCAGCGAGGCGATGGAGTCCATGGGACAGGTGATGGACAGCAGCCACAAGTCGGTTGAGGCGATTAATTCCATTAACACGCAGGTGCTTGACACAAATAAATCTGTTGGGAAAATCAACAATGCAATTGAACTGATTCTGGGAATTGCGGACCAGACGAAACTGTTAAGCCTGAATGCATCCATAGAGGCTGCACGTGCTGGTGATGTGGGAAAAGGTTTTGCAGTAGTGGCGGAAAGCATCAAGCAGTTAAGCGAGCAGAGCAGCGACGGTGCAAACCAGATTAAAGAACTGGCGGATGAAATCATTTCAAAATCCGGGGACTCCGTGAATCTGACGGAAGTAATTAAAGAAACGATAGCAGCTGAACAGAATCAGATTACAGAAACACAGAACAGGTTTAATAGTCTGAACCTGGAGATTGAGAAGTCCCTGGTACAGATTGACGGCATTGACAGGAAAACTGAGGAACTGAAATGTCTTAAGGATGGTATTATCAGTAATGTACAGGACTTAAGTGCAATCAGCGA
Organism: uncultured Lachnospiraceae bacterium; assembly: GCA_947566705.1. GTDB lineage: Bacteria > Bacillota > Clostridia > Lachnospirales > Lachnospiraceae > Roseburia. Next base: position 19,026 of record CANOLA010000032.1, read on the forward strand.
GGAGAATGCAGCCTCCAACCAGGAGGTTACCGCCAGTGTGGAGAATATTGCACATGCGATTTCAGAAATTAGTGACAAGTCCGGACTTATGAGTACGATGGCTGAAAAATTCCAGCAGGCGGTAAATTTTTTTAAGTAAACGTACCAGTAAAGATTCATTTTTACCTCCTGCAATCATAAGTGGAAATTACCCTGCATACACTGTACAAACAGACAATGCAGGAGTATTTTTTTGAAAACTTATATTGAAGAGCGGGCAGTGGAAATTGCTAATTATATTATCGAAAATAACACAACTGTGCGTCAGGCCGCAAAACATTTTGGGATTTCGAAATCTACCGTACATAAGGATGTAACAGAGCGGCTTGAACAAGTGAATCCATCCCTTGCACAGGAGACACGAAAAGTACTGGATGTTAATAAATCCGAACGGCATATCCGCGGCGGCATGGCAACCAAAGAAAAATATGCGCATCAGCATAGTGCATAGGGTAAAATAAGCAAAAAGATGCTTATTTTACTGTGCGGAAGAACACCGCACATATAGCGTCGTCAATCAAGATTGATGACATGGGAAATTAAATATTGTGATTTAGGAACCGCTGGAATTGTTCAGCGGTTTTTCACTGTCCGGGGAAGGCTTGACAAGGCTGTTCCCGAATTTATATAATGATATGAAGGTCAAAAGAGATATATGAAAAAGGAGAAAACTATGAGTATACGAATTGGAATTTTAGGTTATGGAAATTTAGGCCGTGGTGTTGAATGTGCCGTTAAGCAGAATCCGGATATGGAATTAGTGGCAGTATTTACCCGCAGAGATCCGGAAAAATTATCTGTTCTTACCAAGACAGCAGCAGTCTGTCATGTAAAGGATGTGGAAAACTGGAAGGACAAAATTGATGTCATGATACTGTGTGGCGGAAGTGCTACGGATTTACCCGTACAGTCGCCGGAATATGTAAAAATGTTTAATATTGTGGACAGTTTTGATACTCATGCGAACATACCGGAGCATTATAAAAAAGTGGATGCTGCTGCAAAGGAGTCCGGCAGAATCGGTATCATTTCAGCAGGATGGGATCCTGGTATGTTTTCCCTGAACCGTATGTATGCCAGTGCTATTCTGCCAAGCGGAAAGGACTATACGTTCTGGGGAAAAGGCGTCAGCCAGGGACATTCGGATGCCATCCGCCGGATTGAAGGGGTAAAAGATGCAAAGCAGTATACAATTCCAGTCAGTGCAGCTTTGGACGCAGTAAGAAATGGAGAAAATCCTGAACTGGCGACCCGTGATAAACACACAAGAGAATGTTTTGTAGTATTAGAAGAAGGTGCGGATGCTGCAAAAGTAGAAAATGAAATTAAAACCATGCCAAATTATTTTGCGGATTATGACACAACTGTACATTTCATCAGTGAGGAGGAATTAAAGAAAAACCACAGCGGCATTCCGCATGGAGGTTTTGTTCTCCGCAGTGGAAAGACCGGCTGGGAAGAAGAAAACAGCCATCTGATTGAATACAGTTTAAAACTTGATTCCAATCCGGAATTTACTTCCTGTGTTCTTGTTTCTTATGCAAGAGCTGCATACCGCCTGTACAAAGAAGGACAGACCGGATGTAAAAGTGTATTTGACATTGCTCCGGCTTATTTGAGTGCAAAGGACAATGCAGAGTTAATTGCAACTTTGTTGTAGATTTTGTAATACTCCATCAAAAGGGCGGATGTTCAAAGGAGGGACAACGGATGAGACTGGAACGAAAAATGCTTACATTATATGCGGTGACGGACAGAAGCTGGCTGGGGGAGAAAACTTTGTACCAGCAGGTGGAGCAGGCACTGAAAGCCGGAGTGACAATGGTGCAGCTGCGGGAGAAAAATCTGTCTATGGAGGATTTTGAAAAAGAAGCGCGCGCGCTTTTGCCGCTCTGCCATATGTATCATGTACCGCTTATCATTAATGACGATGTGGAACTGGCAAAGAGGACAGGGGCAGACGGCGTGCATATCGGACAGTCGGATATGGAAATAAAAAAGGCACGGGAAATTCTTGGCAGCGGCAAAATAATCGGAGTGACAGCAAAGACTGTCGAACAGGCAAAGGCAGCGGAAGCTTCCGGGGCAGATTATCTGGGAAGCGGTGCAGTGTTTGGCAGCAGTACCAAAAAAGACGCCATTCCACTGGATCATGACCTTTTGCAGGAAATCTGTGAAAGCGTGCAGATTCCGGTTGTGGCAATCGGCGGAATTACTGCGGAAAATGCGATGCTGCTGAAAGGAAGGGGCATTGCAGGAATCGCGGTTGTCAGCGGGATTTTTGCATGCAAAGATACCGGACAGGCAGCGGCAGAGCTGCGTAAAATTGCGGTACGTCTTGGAGGTACGGACTGATATATGTGAATCTGTAAAAACCGGTGCTCTATTCGAGCCACCCTGGAATAAGATAAACAGACTCTTACATGCAGGTATGACGATTCTGCTTATCTTATTCCAGGGGGTTCTGAATAGTTACGGTTAAAAAATATGAAAAGGAAAAGCAGCAGATTATGAAAACAGCACTTACAATTGCAGGAAGTGATTCCAGCGGGGGAGCGGGAATCCAGGCGGATATTAAGACAATGACGGTTAATGGGGTGTATGCCATGAGTGCCATTACGGCACTGACTGCCCAGAATACCATGGGCGTTAAGGATATTATGGAGGTTACGCCGTATTTTCTGGAGGAGCAGCTTGACTGTATTTTTACAGATATTGTACCGGACGCAGTGAAAACAGGAATGGTTTCTTCTGCGCCGTTAATTGTGTCAATTGCGAAAAAACTTACGGAGTACCATGCAAAAAATATTGTGGTGGATCCGGTTATGGTTGCCACAAGCGGTTCGAGGCTGATGAGTGAGGAAGCAGTGGAAACCCTGACAAAAAAGCTGCTGGTGCTTGCCACAGTAGTTACGCCGAACATTCCCGAAGCGGAAGTGTTAAGTGAAATGAGGATTACATCGGCAGAGGATATGGAAAAAGCGGCGGAACGGATTTCCAAAAGTTACGGCTGCTCAGTTCTGCTGAAAGGCGGCCACCAGCTTAATGATGCAAATGATCTGCTTTACAGAACCGACGGTCCGGCGGTCTGGTTTTACGGAAAGCGGATTGACAATCCCAATACCCATGGAACAGGATGTACGCTTTCCAGTGCGATTGCCGCCGGACTGGCAAAAGGAGAGGATTTGGAGTCTGCCGTGCGGCATGCAAAGGATTACCTTTCCCGTGCGCTTTCTGCCATGCTGGATCTGGGAAAAGGGAGCGGGCCGCTGCAGTTTATCGTATGAAAAGTAAACCTTTTTTTCTTGCCAGCAGCAGTAATTACAGATATAATGGTAGAAAGGTAAACCGTTTGAATTTGTGGAGGAAATGGTATGAAATCAGTGACGCTTACGGCGAAGGACGGTTATAAACTCAGCCTTGGCATTTACGAAGCAGATAATATGAAGGGCTGTATCCAGCTTATTCATGGAATGGAAGAACATAAGGAACGTTACGGGGATTTTGCCAAAAGGCTCTGCCAGGCGGGATATACCGTTGTAACCTCCGATATGCGCGGACACGGAGAAGATGCACCGCTTCTTGGTTTTTTCCGGGAAGAAAAAGGGGGAAAATATCTGCTGACAGACCAGATGCTGATTACCAGATATATTAAGAAACGGTTTGGAGTTGACCAGGTGAGCCTGTTTGCACATTCCATGGGAACCATTATTGCCCGGAATCTTTTACAGACACGGTCCATGGATTATAACAGGGTGGTACTTTCCGGCTGTCCGTGTTATCCGGGTAAACTGCAAATATGCATGGGACGTTTTCTGGCAGGTGTAATCAGTATGATAAAGGGGCCGGATTACTTTTCAAAGCTTTTACAGAATATCAGCACTGGTTCTTTTAACAGACATATTAAAAATCCCCAGACAGAGGTTGACTGGCTGAGTTTCAACAGGGACAATATCAGCAGTTACAAAGAGGACCCATACTGCGGACATGGTTTTCGTGCATCAGCTTTTTATGATCTTTTTACACTGGTTGAGCGGATGAACCATCCGGAGAATTACAGAAATGTCAATGCCTATCTTCCAATTCTGATAGCATGCGGCCGGGAGGATCCCTGCACCGGATTTTCAAAGGGGATGCTGCACTCCGCGTCGGTTCTGCAGAAAGCAGGATTTGAGAAAGTAAGCATTCATTTTTATGCAGGCATGAGGCATGAAATTTTAAATGAGAAAGATCATGAAAAGGTCTATGCGGATGTGATTTCTTTTTATAACATTTAGGTTTCCGGAAGTGCCGGAAAACATTTTTAATTACGCAGCCAGGACAGATAAAAGACATTATAAAATAAAAGAAAGGAAAAAGGCTGCAGGCAACGTCTGCAGCATGGTACAAACAGCGATGGAGAGAGAGACGGTCATAGTGCTGGATTTCGGCGGGCAGTATAACCAGCTGATTGCGCGCAGGGTCAGGGAATGCAATGTATACTGTGAGGTGTATCCTTACACCATGAGCCTTGAAAAAATAAAAGAGATGGCGCCAAAGGGAATTATTTTTACTGGAGGACCGAACAGTGTTTATGGCGCAGATTCCGCGTTATGTGACAAGGAAATTTTTGAGCTGGGAATTCCGGTTCTTGGAATCTGTTACGGGGCGCAGGTTATGGCGCTTTTGCTTGGAGGAAAGGTAATGGCCGCACCGGTCAGCGAGTATGGCAAGACCGAAGTGGAAACGGATAAGGATGCGGCATTATTTGCAGGGGTGTCTGAAAAGACTATCTGCTGGATGAGCCACACGGATTATATTGAAAAAGCTCCAGCCGGATTTAAAGTAACGGCGCATACGCCGGTGTGTCCCGTTGCGGCAATGGAGTGCGCCGAAAAAAATTTATATGCAGTGCAGTTTCACCCGGAGGTCATGCACACGGCGGAAGGTGTGAAAATGCTTAAAAACTTTGTAAAAAACATCTGCGGCTGCAGCGGCGACTGGAAAATGGATTCATTTGTGGAAACGACGATTCAGGAAATACGAAACAAGGTCGGAGACGGCAAGGTGCTTCTTGCGCTGTCTGGCGGCGTAGATTCCTCTGTCGCAGCGGGGCTGTTATCCCGTGCGGTCGGCAAACAGCTTACCTGCGTATTTGTGGATCATGGTCTGCTCCGTAAAAACGAGGGTGACGAGGTGGAAGCAGTTTTCGGGCCGGAAGGGGATTTTGATTTAAATTTCGTCCGCGTTAACGCTGCAGAACGCTATTATGAAAAGCTTGCGAAAGTTACGGAGCCAGAACAGAAACGCAAAATCATAGGAGAAGAATTCATCCATGTTTTTGAGGAAGAAGCGAAGAAAATCGGAGCAGTGGATTTCCTTGCGCAGGGCACCATTTATCCGGATGTAGTCGAGTCCGGCCTGGGAGGAAAGTCCGCAGTTATCAAATCGCATCACAATGTGGGCGGTCTGCCGGAGTATGTGGATTTTAAGGAAATCATAGAACCACTGCGAAATCTTTTTAAGGATGAGGTCCGCAAAGCAGGACTGGAGCTTGGACTTCCGGAACATCTGGTATTTCGTCAGCCATTCCCCGGACCGGGACTTGGCATCCGCATTATCGGTGAGGTGACCGCAGAAAAGGTCCGTATTGTACAGGATGCGGATGCAATTTACCGTGAGGAGATTGCAAATGCGGGGCTGGATAAAGGCATGGGCCAGTATTTTGCGGCGCTTACGAATATGAGAAGCGTGGGCGTTATGGGCGATGGAAGGACGTATGATTATGCAGTGGCGCTTAGAGCTGTGAATACGGATGATTTTATGACGGCTGAGGCAGTCGATTTGCCGTTTGAGGTGCTGCAGAAGGTGATGGGGCGGATTATTAATGAGGTTAAGGGGGTTAACAGGGTGATGTATGATCTGACTAGTAAGCCGCCGGGGACGATTGAGTTCGAGTGAGAGGGTAAATCCTCGCAAGTCTTGAAAAATCAAGGCTTGCGGGGATTTTTTAGGTGGCGATGGGTACGATTTGGGTACAGAAATCTTAATTCTGCATTTCAATTAAAGTTTCTGTACCATCGGAAGTTAACTCAATTAATTCTGCATCCTTAGTATCTTTGCTTAATTTTATCAATTGCTTAGAGAATAATAAAGCTTTAATTTTTTGAAATTGATTATCCTCTACATAGAGAGAATAATTATTTGGCATATACAATTCTTTTAAGCTTTGTTCAAAATCTTCTTTTACTTTTGATGATTTTGTAGGCGTCATGATAAGTGGAGCGATAATTTGGAATATTTCGTTTATTTTAAGGGTAATTTGTGAATTGCGTAACTTTTCCATAAACTCTACTGCTCCTGACACATTTAAAATTATTTCTTTATTCCAAAACTCAGATTGGGTGCTGGCTGGTTGCTTTAAATCTGTCTTTTGTTTCAATTGTTCTTTTAATTCATTAACTTCTTGTACAAGTTTAGAATTTTGTTCCACAAGATTATTATAGGTTGAGTCACTGACTCCTCGTGTCCAGCCTTCAAAGTCATAATCTTCTTTCAATTCTGAAAGGGATTCATGGATTGCTAATTTAATATCTTTGCAGTCATCAACAATTTTTACCATTTTGCTCATTACTAATTTTTTGAATTCGTCGTATAAGTATTTGTTGCTATGTTCAGAGATATCATCTGGATTTGAACCAATACTCTCTTTACGTTTAATAAAACTATCGGACAGTACAGTAGCAAATACTGGGATGTCCTTAGAGATTGCATATTCGTATTCTAATTGGGTATAGCTTTTCTTGCTTGTCGGTTCTATACTACCATATCTGCCGCCTAGGATAAGCATATAAATATCGGAATCATTTATCCATTTTTTAATTATTTCCCATTGGGAGTTATTTCCAGCTTTAAACAATTCCATACCAGCAGGAATGTTATTGCTCCCTAAGATTGCTTCTACGGCAGCTTGGCGTTCATCTTGTAAATCTTTGTATGTTGAGGATATAAAAATTTGTAGTTTCTTTTTCATGTGCGCATGCTCCTATTCTTGTATTAATTTTTGGGATTCAATCCTATTTTATCCATAGTCTCATCATGAATTTTTTGTATATTAAGGCGATCCAGCCAAGGTTCCGATTCAGGATAAATATCCATCCACAAATTGAAATCTGCTTCAGCCTTTAATAGTGCTTCCCCGCGTTTCTTCACATCCTTAATAGAATTACATTTTTCCACTTCTTCTATATATTCTTCGTAGCGATCACACCATGAGCGCATTAAAGAAAGTGTACCAAAACTGACAGCAACCATATCATTGCCGTCCTGATCCTGATATTCAAACAAATGCCCGTCATACTGGCGGAACACTTGAAAAAGCCTGTGCATAGCTTTGATGCCGTCAAAATCAGAGTTGGTTAATACTTCTACGTTGACAGCGAGTGCCTGTGCTAAAGCTTCTAATGATTTTAATTTGGGGTTTCTGCGCCCGCTCTCATATGCTCTAATGTAGGCTTCGCTGACGCCAACCATTTCTCCTAATTGCTTTAATGTCAGACCTCGTTCTTGACGTATGCGTCGAATATTTTCGCCGACTGTCATAATTATTATGCCTCCTGTGTTATGGTATTTTTCATCAATATAAGCAAATATCAAATGCAACTTAATAATATCATAAGATACGGAATAAATAAAGAGATATTAAAAAAGCTATTGACACGCATCAAAAGATACGCTAATATATAAACGTATCAAAATGATACACATAAAAATCAAATGGTATAAACAGGAGGAAATGAAATGAACGAAAAACTTTATTACAATGCCGCAGACATTGCGGCGATGCTCGGCATCAGCATGGGAAAGTCTTACAAGATTCTGCGGGAAATGAACAGCGAATTATCTTCTAAAGGCTTTCTCACAATCGCAGGGAAAATCCCCGTAGCCTATTTCAAAGAAAAATGGTACGGGGCGGCAAAGGAGGCGGTTGTATGAGCTGTAATGCAAAGAAAGATCCCAACGGCACATGGCGGATACAATACCGCTGGACGGATTGGACAGGAGCAAAAAAGAAATCACAGAAAAGAGGATTTAAAACAAAGAAGGAAGCGGAAGAATGGTATGCACATTTCTTATTGCAGCAATCTTCTGATCCAACAATGACGCTGGCTGATTTTTGGGAGATTTACAAGGCAGATATGGAAAAGCGCCTGCGGAAAACTACCATGAAACAGAAGGAGTATGTGATGAATGATAAAGTCCTGCCTTATTTTGGCAAGACACCAATCAATGAAATCACTGCCCCTATGATAAGAAAGTGGCAGGGTGAAATGATGGAGAAAGGCTTCAAGCCTACTTATCTGAAAACCATACATAATCAGCTCAGCGCTATTCTGAATTATGCAGTCAATTTTTATGAGTTGCGTTCCAATCCATGCCGGAAAGCAGGAAGTATGGGAAAGAGCAGGGTGGATGAAAGACCATACTGGACTTTGGAGGAATTTCAGAAGTTTTCGGATGCAATTATGGATAAGCAGGATTCGTGGGTTGCATTCCAGATTTTATTCTGGACAGGGATGCGTTTGGGAGAGCTGCTTGCGCTTCAGGTAAAGGACGTAAATTTTGAGGAAGGCACGATTACCGTTGATGAATCCCTTGCGAGGATTGACGGGGAAGATTTAATAACCGCACCGAAAACAGAAAGTTCCATCAGGGTAATTACGATACATAAAGAATTGCAGGAGGCGATAAAGGAGTATATTGCAACGCTTTATCGGGCGAGGGCAGGCACACGCCTTTTTGCAGGAAGGACAAAGAGTTTTTTTGAACATGAAATGGAACGGGGAATCAAGCTGTCCGGTGTAAAAAAGATTACCGTCCATTGTACCAGACACAGTCATGCGAGTATGCTTGTACAGATGGGATTTAGTCCTGTTGAGATTGCAAAGCGGTTAGGGCATGGCAAAGTTACAACTACGATTGAAACGTACTGCCATCAGTCTATGGATGCGCAGATAAAGATTGCGGACAGGCTTGGAAAAGTGGAGAGGGGTGAGGAAAGTGGCGTGTAAACGTGAGGACAGGTTTCGGCGCAATACAATCGCATTCTGGCTGAGTGATGAAGAAAAAGCCCAAGTGGAAGCGAGGATTATATTATCGGGACTTCCCAAAGGAGATTATTACCGCAAAGCCATATTGGGACAGGAAGTGACGGTAACTGTCGGAAATTATATGTCTAACAGAGTCGCAAAAGCTTTAGAACAGATATTGGAACATCTGAAAGGCGGAAATACAGAAGATGAAAAATTACTGTTTCAACTGGTAAAGCAGCTATTAGAAATTCGGCAGAATGAAAATGCTCCTGCTGGTAATAGGAGCATTTCGGAAACAGATTAGGTTGTTGGAGCAACTTAATCTGAGTGCAAAAAAGACAAGCCTCTTTGCATATATTTTGCAGATTTATTATAACAGAGGCTTTTCCGAATGAAAAGGAGGAGAGGCATTAAAATTGAATATTTTTTCAGAGGTAAAGGAACATTTGACAGCAAGGCAAGTGGCAGAATATTATGGTTTGCAGGTTAAAAGAAATGACTTAGTTTGTTGTCCATTTCATGATGATAAACACCCAAGCATGAAGATTGATAAAAATTATCACTGCTTTGCCTGTGGTGTTGGTGGAGATGCGGTTGATTATGTTTCCCGTATGTTTGGACTGTCACAGTATGATGCAGCGTTAAAGCTGATAGGGGACTTTTCTCTGCCTGTTGAGGTAAGGGGAAATACAGAGTTAAATATACAGGAGAAAGAACGTATTCATAGGGAAAAGGCAGGGCGTGAAAGAATAGCGCATATTAAAGAGCGTTTTGAAAAATGGTGCAGTCAGACGATTGATATGTTGAGGAATTGTATCTTGGAGATTGACGATGTAAATCATTTTCTCATTGAAAAACCGCCTGATATTATTTTTTCGGAAGATTATGCACAGATGCTCCATGCAGAGCCGATTATCAATTACTGGCTGGATATTCTGTGTATGGGAGATGTTTCAGAAAGGCAGGAGTTATTTTTAAAAGACAGAAAGAAGGTGGAGGAACTTGCAGGAAAATTCTGTGCAGGAAGAAAACGAATTATGGGATGCAGTAGGGGAAGCGCTTGATGCAGAAATGAGTACCATAGAGGATATTCTGGAATCGCTTGCAAGAACACAGAAAGGGAATGTGAAATCTTCCATTGAGAACTGTATGACTATTTTATACAGAGATCCAGTGCTGAAGGATGCTATATGTAAAAATGAATTGACAAATAAAATAGATATTGTAAAGAAACTATCGTGGAAACGGAATGGAAGCTGCATTACAGATGTGGATATGTACCAGATTCAGCGTTACATAGAAACAAATTATGGAATTTCCAGTGATAAGGCAATTAACAAGGCAGTCAGCATTGTAGCAAGTGAAAAAAGTTATCATCCAATCAGAAATTTTCTTGAAGCCTTACAATGGGACGGAAAAAACAGAATTGCAAGTCTGCTCCCACGTTTTCTTGGCGCAGATGATAACGAATATACAAGAGAAATCATGCAGCTTTTGATGCTGGCGGCGATACACCGGATTTATGAGCCGGGCTGTAAGTTTGAGATTATGGTCTGCCTTGTGGGTGGTCAGGGCGCAGGAAAGTCCACATTTTTCCGTTTTCTTGCTGTCAATGATGAGTGGTTTACAGACGATTTGAAGCGTATGGATGATGAAAATGTTTACAGCAAGATGCAGGGGCATTGGATTATTGAGATGTCGGAAATGCTTGCCACTGTCAATGCAAAAAGCATTGAAGATATTAAATCATTTTTGAGCAGACAGAAAGAAACATACCGTATTCCATATCAGACTTATGCTGAGGACAGACTAAGACAGTGTATTTTTGTCGGCACATCAAATAATCTTGATTTTCTTCCGCTGGACAGGACAGGAAACAGAAGGTTTGCGCCTGTTCTGGTTCATCAGGAGCGTGTGGAGAAACATATCCTTGAGGACGAAAAGGAGTCGAGGGAATATATTGTGCAGGCATGGGCGGAGGCAATGGTTATCTATAAGAACTGTCCACATGAATTGAAGCTGTCAAAGGAAATGGAAGAATATCTGAAAGAGATGCAGAAACAGTTTATGCCGGAGGATACAAAGGTGGGTGTTATTCAGGCTTGGCTTGACGATTGTACTGACGAATATGTGTGCAGTGAGATGATTTACAGAGAAGCACTTCGGCATGAGTATGAAGAACCGAAACGTTGGGAGATTAACGAAATCAATGATATTATGAACACCTGCATTGAAGGGTGGGAGAAAGTTAATTCTCACAGATTCGATAAAGGATACGGCAGGCAGCGGGGATGGAAAAGAAAATCCGATGGAGGAGAGTTTTCATCAATCCCCCAAGATGTACAGACACCATTTGAATAGTAAAAATAATTTTATGGAACTCTTTTCAGTGTCGTTGACACAGTCTGTTGACAGTTTTGTCAACAGACGTTTACAAGAGAGTACAGTAAAATCAATGGTTTGAGGTGCTTGTCAACGGTGTCAACAGAAAATTTGGAAAATGGAAAAGCAAGATTAACAGAAAATGGGAGGGCATTCATTATGCAGAATTATAATAACATAAAAATCATTATCGGGCTGGATCATGGCTACGGTAACATAAAAACAGCGCACAGGATATTCAGGACAGGCGTGGAGTGTTTTGAGGAAGAACCAATTGTCAGCATGAATTATATCAAGTATAAGGATAAGTATTATGTGATCGGGGAAAACCATTTGATTTATCAGGGCATCAAGACCGATTCACAAGACTTCTATATTTTTACGCTTGCAGGCTTGGCGGAGGAAATGAAATTCCGAGGTCTGCATGAGGCAAAAGTGGTGCTGGCGGTTGGACTTCCGCTTGCTTGGGCGAAAAGTCAGGCGGCGGATTTTAAGAAATATCTGATGCAGGAGCAGGAGTTGTTCTTCTCGTTCCGCAAAGAAAGTTACAGGGTGCATTTGTGCGGAGTGGAGGTGTTCCCACAGGGATTTGCAGCGGTATGCAATGCCGGAGTTATGAAAGGCTTCAACATGATAGCGGATATCGGAAATGGCACTATGAACGTGATGCAGATTATTGACGGCAGACCATTAGAGAAAAGTCTTGTGACAGATAAGTTTGGTGTTTCTATTTGTATGAAGGAAATACAAAAGGAATTATCCAAATCATCAGGGGAGAGCATACTAGAGGTTATGATTGAGCCGATGCTGATAAACGGGTTAAAGGGCAGAGTGGACGCAACAGCAAAGGTTGTAGGGCGCATTGCCGCAGGATACGCAGAGAATATTTTAAAGCGTTTGATTGATTATGGATATAAAGAAAATCTGGTGCATCTCTATGTGATTGGCGGAGGCGGTTGCCTGCTCAGGCATTACAGTGATATTGCATCAAAGGGACATGTGACTTTTATTGAGGACATCTGTGCCAATGCAAAAGGATACGAGTACCTTGCAACGCAGAAACAGCGCAGACAGGCAGTGTAGAAATGGGGTTATGGAATGAGAAAGACCTATAAATGCAGCAATATAAAATTCTGCATGGAAGATGAAAACCAGCGCAGGACTTGGGAATATTTGCAGGGCATGACACGAAAAGACGGTTCTTATGGGAAAATACTTTCTGATGCGTTTGTGGCGGTTATTGATAGGCAAATATTGGATAGAAATGATAAGGCGGTGAGTGATTCTGCTATTTTGCTGGATCACAATACTGATATTTTTTGGAAGATGCTGGACAGGACATTGGAACAAAAATTCCATGGAATCCTTCAAGAGCTGCAGAAAGTTTTGGCAGAGCAGGTCAGCGACAGTTTAAGTCAATATGTTTCCGCGGTTCATTCCGATGCAGAAAAGCTGATAGAAAAGACTAATGCAGACGGGATGGGGCAGATGCAGGAGCCGGAATTATCCGAGGATATGATGGCATTTGCATTTGCAATGGGTGAATAGGCGGTTCCAAATTTTAATATTCGGTACTCATTTCTGAAAAGGAAGCCTATGGAACGGTTCCGAAAGGTATTTATTCGGTGCCGTCGCCCATAGCGAATGATGGCGGTACTCTGCCGGAATGAGCAGTCTGACGTGGGAACTTTCACGACAGACTACGGATGCCGATAGGCAGAATACCCTCGGAGAGCGCCTTACTTCTGATGCGTATGCGTCAGAAGTAATAAGGCGTTACTTTTGACAAAAGTAACAAAACCGTAGTTAGCCGGCATATGTAAAATTTGAGAAAGAAGGTGGTGCATTGGCAGCAAAAACAATTTCTTTTCCAAAGGGGAAAGGGCATCTTACTCATAACAACAGGGAATTTATCTGTAACAATGTGGTGCCGGAACGGATATCTTGGAACCGGACTTACATACAGGAGCCATTGAAGGACGCTTATGAGAAATGTTTCGGGCAGGCGCTCAGGGATTATAACGCCGCACAGAAGCGTAAGGACAGGCAGAAAGAAGATTATCTGAAGGAGATAGAAAATTCTGGGAACAAGGAAAAGACCTTTTATGAGAATATTGTTCAGATCGGAAAAAAGGAAGATACTTCTGTGGTGGATGAAAATGGAAATTTGACGGAAGACGCCAAGACTGCCATAGAGATTTTAGAACAGTATGCAAAAACTTTTCAGGAACGGAATCCGAATTTATATCTTTTTAACTGTGTGATGCACTTGGACGAAGCAACGCCGCATCTGCATATAGATTATATTCCGGTAGCACATGGATATAAAAACGGCATGGAAACTCGCAACAGCCTTACAAAAGCATTCCAGCAGATGGGATTTGCAAAGGCAGTCAGCAGAAAGCAGAATGAAACGGTTGCATGGCAGGAAAGGGAACGGAAATATCTGACGGAACTTTGCAGGGAACGGGGAATTGAGATAGAGATTCTTGGCATACAGCGTGATAATCTTTCTCTGTCAGAATATAAAGCGGCAATGCGTGAAGTGGAGGAACTGGAACAGCAGGCGGAAGCGCTGGACAGTCGGAATGAGGCACTGGAGCAGCAGAATGGCAATCTGGCACAGCGTACATCGGAACTTGCTGCACAGGCGCAGGAAATGGAGGCACATAACAATGAGCTGGCTCTGCAGGCGCAGGAGCTTGTGGAGCAGATAGAAAAAGCGGAAGAAAAAGAGAAAGCGACAAACGAGGTTCTCGCCAAACATGATTTAAGGGCGGAAACATTCAAAACAATTTCAAAAGAAGTGAATGCGGAAACAAAAAAGATGAAAAGCGTGGTGGTTCCGATGACAAATCTTTTCGGCGGAGAGGAATATGTCAAAGTGAAGAAAAGCGACTGGAACAAAATGCTGAATGCGTTCGGCAGGGCAGTATCGAGGAATCATCTCTTGGAGAAGTATGAGAAGAAAATAGTCGGTTTAGAAAAGAGGATAGAAACGCTTACTGATCAGGTTGAAAAATTAAAGCGGTTTGTAGCATCAAGAGGACTTGGAGAGGCGTTTGTGGAATTTGTAAAATCCCTTGCGCCAAAGACGATGAAACAAAAACTGGAGGATGCAAAAGCTGATTCTGCGGAACAAAGCCGCCAGAGAAACGCACAGCGGCATGAACTGCCCGAAAAGGGTAAGCAGTGGCAGCAGGAAATGTAGATTTTATGGAAAGAGAGGAACAGGCAATGAATATAACTTATGAAAAATGTGGAGATTATCTAA
>CANOLA010000033.1 GCA_947566705.1 uncultured Lachnospiraceae bacterium
CTGATTTATCTGTTTGAGATTACCCTGACATTACCGGGTATTGCCGGTGTAATCCTTGGTATCGGTATGGCGGTGGATGCAAATGTTATTATCATCTCCCGAATCCGCGAAGAGGTGGCGGGCGGAAAGTCCGTGCTTGTGGCAATTAAAGAAGGCTACAGGAAAGCACTTTCGGCAATTGTTGACGGAAACGTAACGACATTTATTGCAGCCCTTGTGCTGATGTGGCTCAGCTCAGGTACCGTCAAGGGATTTGCATATACTCTGATGATTTCCATTCTGGTTTCAGCCTTTACTGCGCTTGTGATATCCAGATACCTGAATCTTGCGCTGTATGCAGTCGGGTTCCAGAGTGAAAAGCTGTACGGACGTGCAAAAGAGCGTAAGACGATTGACTTTATGAAAAACCGTTATAAATGGTTTGCAGTATCCCTTGTTGTAATTGTAGCTGGATTTGTGGGAATGGCTGCATATGCGGCAGGCGGAAAAGGTGCATTAAACTACAGTCTGGAGTTTGTCGGCGGTACAGCGATTTCTGCGGACTTTGGCAAGGATTACACAGTTGATGAAGTAGAGGATACCATTGTTCCGGAGATTGCAGATGTGATAAAGAGTAAAAACATCCAGGCAAGTACCGTATCGGGAAGCAATGTTGTGTCATTTAAGACAAAGACGCTTTCCCAGGAACAGCGTGAAGCAGTGAATGACCTGCTGGTGGACAAATTCAGTGTGGACAAATCCACCATTGAGAGCCAGAGTATCGGTTCCACGGTCAGCAGTGAGATGCGCAGAAACGCATTGCTTGCAGTAATTGTGGCATGTATCTGTATGCTTTTGTATATCTGGCTCCGTTTCAAGGATATCCGTTTTGCAGGAAGCGCAATTGCAGCGCTTGTGCATGACGTACTGGTAATGCTGACCGCATATGCGCTGATCCGTATTTCGGTCGGCAACACGTTTATTGCATGTATGCTTACTATTGTCGGATATTCCATTAACGATACAATTGTCATTTTTGACCGTATCCGTGAGAACATGCATGGGGTTAAAAAACAGACGCCGGAGTCACTGGCAGAAATTGCCAACCGCTCACTGACACAGACGCTGGGGCGTTCCATCAATACCTCAGTTACAACGATTGTGATGGTTCTGCTGCTGTTTATTTTAGGCGTATCATCCATCCGTGAGTTTGCACTGCCGTTAATGGTCGGGTTAGTCAGCGGTACTTACTCATCCATCTTTATTGCAGGCTGTCTGTGGTATGTTATGAAGCTTCACCTGGGTAAGGGAAAACTGGTGAAGTCATCTGCAAAAAAAGTAAAACAGTAATAAAAATGATGCGGGGGACTGTGGATTGGATTCACAGTCCCTTTTTTTATCCAGGGTGGACATATCCGCTTTGTTATTTATGGAAGAAAGGTACGGGAAGAAAAAATGTGGAAACAGGCGGGAGTTATTTACCTTATCGCAGTAAATGCTGTGGGATTTTTTCTGATGCATGCCGATAAGGAAAGGGCAAAAAAACACAGGTGGAGGATTTCGGAGCGCACCCTTTTTGCCGTAAGCCTTCTTGGCGGCAGCGCCGGGGCATGGGCCGGAATGTATGTATTCCGGCATAAAACAAGGCACTGGTATTTTGTGGCAGGAATTCCCGCAATACTTGTGATACAAATCATTGCATTGTTTTCTGTGATTTAGTATAATTACTGGTAATAGGGTTTGAAATACCTCCCGAAGGGGAGTGCAATAAAAGATTAAGGAGAAAAAATATGTACACACTAAAAGATATTCAGACAGTAGATCCTGAAATTGCAGCAGCAATTACGGCGGAATTTGAAAGGCAGAGCAGCCATATTGAGCTGATTGCTTCCGAGAACTGGGTAAGTCCGGCGGTTATGTCGGCAATGGGAAGCGTTCTTACCAATAAATATGCAGAAGGATATCCGGGCAGACGTTATTACGGCGGATGTGAGTGCGTGGACGTGGTTGAGGACCTTGCAAGGGAGCGTGCAAAAAAGCTTTTTGGATGTGAGTATGTGAATGTCCAGCCGCATTCCGGCGCACAGGCAAATATGGCGGTGCAGTTTGCTGTTTTAAAACCTGGCGATACCGTTATGGGAATGAACTTAGACCACGGCGGACACCTGACCCATGGTTCACCGGTCAATTTTTCCGGAAGCTATTTTAATATTGTGCCTTACGGGGTGAATGATGAGGGATTTATTGATTATGATAAAGTAAGGGAGACTGCGCTCCAGTGTAAACCTAAAATGATCATTGCGGGAGCATCTGCATATGCAAGGACCATTGACTTCAAAAAATTCCGTGAAATAGCGGATGAGGTGGACGCAGTACTTATGGTGGACATGGCCCATATCGCAGGACTGGTTGCGGCAGGGCTTCATCCAAGTCCGGTACCATATGCGCATGTAATCACAACCACGACCCATAAGACTCTGCGCGGACCGCGCGGCGGCATGATTTTATGCAGCAACGAGGTAAATGAAAAATATAACTTTAACAAGGCAATTTTCCCTGGAATCCAGGGCGGACCTTTAATGCATGTCATTGCGGCAAAGGCAGTCTGCTTTGAGGAGGCGTTAAAGCCGGAATTTAAGGAATACCAGAAGCAGGTGGTAAACAATGCACAAGCGCTGTGCAAAGGCTTACAGAGCCGCGATATCAAGATTGTATCCGACGGTACGGACAATCATCTGATGCTTGTGGATTTAACTCCGTATGAGCTGACAGGAAAGGCTGTGGAGAAGCTTCTTGACAGTGCGCATATTACAGCAAACAAAAATACGATTCCAAACGACCCGCAGAAGCCGTTTGTCACAAGCGGTATCCGTCTTGGTTCGCCTGCGGCTACGTCAAGGGGACTGAAGGAAGATGATTTTGACCAGGTGGCATCTGCAATTGCGATGCTGGTTAAAAACGGGGAATCCGCAGTGGACGAGGCGAAGTCAATTGTGAAAACCCTGACAGAGAAATATCCATTGCAGAGTTTTGAATAATACAAAGTTCGGGAGGAACTTATGATTGATATTAAATTTTTACGGGAAAATCCGGAAATTGTTAAGGATAACATTAAAAAGAAATTCCAGGAACACAAACTTGCCCTTGTGGACGAAGTGATTGAACTGGATGCAAAATCCCGCGCAGCGCAGGCAGAGGCAGACGCCCTGCGTGCGAATAAAAATAAGATTTCCAAACAGATTGGAGCGCTGATGGCGCAGGGAAAGAAAGATGAGGCAGAGAAAGTCAAGGCAGAGATTGCAGCAAATGCAGCCCGCCTTGCCGAGCTGGAAGAGCAGGAAAAAGAGCTTTCTGAAAAAGTTACGAAAATCATGATGACTATTCCAAACATCATTGATCCGTCCGTTCCGGTTGGAAAGGATGACAGCTGTAATGTTGAGATTGAGAAGTTCGGGGAGCCGGTGGTACCGGACTTTGAAATTCCGTACCATACCGAGATTATGGAAAAATTCAATGGAATTGACCTGGATGCAGCAGGAAAGGTTGCGGGCAATGGCTTCTATTACCTGATGGGTGATATTGCAAGGCTTCACTCCGCAGTGATTTCCTATGCAAGGGATTTCATGATTGACAGAGGGTTCACATACTGTGTGCCGCCGTTTATGATTCGTTCGAGTGTTGTTACGGGCGTTATGAGCTTTGACGAGATGGACGCCATGATGTACAAGATTGAAGGCGAGGACCTTTACCTGATTGGGACAAGCGAGCATTCCATGATTGGAAAATTCATTGATACCATTAATGACGAGGACAAGCTGCCTTTCACACTGACAAGTTATTCTCCGTGCTTCCGTAAGGAAAAGGGAGCGCATGGCATAGAAGAGCGCGGCGTTTACCGGATTCACCAGTTTGAGAAGCAGGAAATGATTGTTGTATGCAAACCGGAAGAGGCATCCATATGGTATGAGAAGCTCTGGCAGAATACCGTGGATTTATTCCGCAGTCTGGATATTCCGGTGCGTACACTGGAGTGCTGTTCCGGAGACCTGGCAGACCTTAAGGTGAAATCCTGCGATGTGGAGGCATGGTCCCCGCGGCAGAAGAAATACTTTGAGGTTGGAAGCTGTTCAAATCTGGGGGATGCCCAGGCAAGACGGCTGAAAATCCGTGTGAAAGGAAAAGACGGTAAAAAATATTTTGCGAATACATTAAACAATACCGTTGTGGCACCGCCGCGTATGCTGATTGCATTTCTGGAAAACAACTTAAATGCAGACGGCAGCGTGAATATCCCGGAGGCACTGCGGCCGTATATGGGCGGTATGGAGAAGCTGGCGGTAAAATAAATAACCAAAAGCAGCTTTGGGAATGATTGACAAAAATTTGTCAAAATGTTACCATAAATTGTAGTATTCCGTAAGGAATATTGCCTTCGCGAAGCGGATTTTCATGTGCTTTGCCCCATTAAAAAAATATAAAGGTTTTAGGAGGAATTTTACTATGAGTGAATTTAAAAACTTAACACTTGATGTGTCAGATGGAATCGCTGTTCTTGCCATTTCAAGACCGGCAGCATTAAATGCATTAAACTCTGAGACTCTGGATGAGTTAAATGTCTGCCTGTGCGAGATCGAAAAGAATGATGACATTAAAGTTGTCATCTTAACCGGCGGTCCGGATAAGAAAGGCAATGAATTCAAATCATTCGTAGCCGGAGCTGATATTGCCGAGATGGTAAACTTTACAGCGCCTGAGGCACGCGCATTCGGAATTAAGGCATCAGAGCCGTTCTTTAAACTGCAGAATATGCGTCAGGTAACAATTGCTGCCATTAACGGATTTGCACTTGGCGGGGGATGCGAGATTGCAATGAGCTGTGATATCCGTATCGCAAGTGACAATGCAGTATTCGCACAGCCGGAATGCGGACTTGGAATCATTCCGGGATTCGGCGGAACACAGAGACTTGCACGTCTGGTAGGTATGGGACGAGCAAAGGAAATGATCTTTACCTGTGACAATGTGGATGCAAACGAAGCATACCGTATCGGACTTGTAAATAAAGTAGTAGCGAAAGAAGAACTGATGCAGACTGCAAAAGACATGGCTGCAAAGATTATTTCCAAGGGAAGCTATGCAGTATCTGTTGCAAAGGCTGCCATCAACAACGGCTATGATATGGATATCAGAAACGCAGTAGAGATGGAGGCAAACCTGTTTGGCGTTGTCAATGATACAAACGATAAGAAAGAAGGCATGGGAGCGTTCCTGGAGAAGAGGGCTGCCAATCTGACAGATTTTTAATCTGCCGGAAAAACGGACATACTTATGGACGGGAAATCATTGTATTTCCCGTCCTGTTTTATAAATGGGAAACGGGCAGGATATATCATGCTGGATGAGTATAATTTAAACAAAATCGTGGAACCACTGCAGAAATGGTTTCTGGAAAATGCAAGGACTCTTCCGTGGCGGGACGATCCCACACCCTATCATGTCTGGATTTCAGAGATTATGCTGCAGCAGACCAGAGTGGAGGCAGTCAGGTCATATTTTGAGCGGTTTGTGAAAGAACTGCCGGATGTGTATGCGCTTGCAGAATGTCCTGAGGACAGGTATTTAAAACTCTGGGAAGGACTGGGGTATTATAACCGGGTGCGGAATATGAATGCGGCAGCAAAGCAGATTGTGGAAAATTACGGCGGCAGGATTCCGTCTAATTATGAAGAACTGCTGAAGCTGAAAGGAATTGGAAATTACACGGCAGGCGCAATTGCCTCCATAGCCTGCAACCAGCCGGTTCCGGCAGTGGATGGAAACGTACTGAGGGTTATTTCCAGAATAAGCGGCGATGATTCGGATATTATGAAACAGTCCGTTAAGACTCACATGGAAGAGAAATTAAGAAGTCTCATGACCGCGGACCTGGAAACAGAATTAAAGCCCCGTATCTTTAACCAGGCGCTGATGGAACTGGGAGCGCTGGTCTGTGTTCCGAACGGCGAGCCGCACTGCGGCCAGTGTCCGTTAAATGATGTCTGTGAGGCATACAGACAGGGGAGAACTGCAGAAATTCCGGTCAGGTCAAAGGCAGGGGCACGCAGGATTGAGAAAAAAACCATTTTCATCATAAAGGATGGTGAGAAGATTGCCATACGTAAGCGGCCCAGAAGAGGACTTCTGGCGGGACTGTATGAATTTCCCGGACATGAAGGGCATATGAAACAGGATGAGGCTCTTTCCTATATGAAATTACTTGGCTATATGCCGATAAGAATCCGGCCGCTTGGAGAAGCAAAGCATGTTTTTTCCCATGTGGAATGGCATATGACAGGATATGCAGTGCAGGTGGAGGAAGTACCTGAAAGCAGAAACGGAATATTTTTTGTGGAGGTTTCGGAACTTAGCAGACAGTATGCAGTTCCTGCAGCCTTTGCACGGTACATGGAATTCATAAACATGAATTAAACAAGGGATAAAACACATGAAAAGAGGAAAACCGGTGCATGCCACACCGGTTTTGTATGAAAAAGATTAAGTATGAGAAAGAAAAATCTGTTTTT
Organism: uncultured Lachnospiraceae bacterium; assembly: GCA_947566705.1. Taxonomy (GTDB): domain Bacteria; phylum Bacillota; class Clostridia; order Lachnospirales; family Lachnospiraceae; genus Roseburia. The sequence goes on from CANOLA010000033.1 coordinate 6,543, forward strand.
TAAGGGAGGTCCCCGCGCCGTGTAAGGGTGCGAGGAAGATGAAAAAGAAAAAAGTTATTTTCTTGCTTACAGTAGATAGTATAAGTTTTATTTATGAAATTGATGTGTGGAGATTATGAGAATTCTGTTAATAAAATGTGAACAAATGAAAAAACAAAGTGATTCTTAAGACAAAATTAAGTAAAAAAAGTTCGACTGTATTCACAAAATGTGTATAATAATAAATGATACGAAATAAGACAAAGGGGAAAAATATGTACGATTATATCATTGTCGGCTCCGGGATTGCCGGTGCAGCAGTTGCCAGAAAGCTGGCAGAGGAGAAGAATAAAAAAATTCTGGTAATAGAGAAAAGAAGTCATATAGCGGGAAACTGTTACGATAAACCGGACAAATACGGAATTCTGGTTCATGAATACGGCCCGCATATTTTCCATACAGAGGATGAAGGAGTGAGAGAGTTTTTATCCCGTTTCACCGAATGGTATGATTTCGGTCATGAAGTGGTGGCAAAGGTGGGAGACAGGCTGATTCCCGTACCGTTTAACCTGAACACCCTGCATATGGTGTATGACGGGGAAAAGGCAGCACGGCTGGAGGAAAAGCTGGTAAAAGAGTATGGGGAAGGAAGCCGCGTACCCATCATGAAGCTCAGGGAAAACAGCGATGCGGATGTGCGTGAGATTGCAGATTTTGTATACAAAAACGTATTTTTATACTATACCATGAAACAATGGGGGCAAAAGCCTGAGGAAATCAGTCCGGAGGTTACGGGGCGTGTGCCGGTTGTCATATCAAGGGATAATCGTTATTTTAAGGATAAATACCAGAGCATGCCGCTTCATGGATATACGCCGATGTTTGAAAAGATGCTTTCGCATGAAAATATCGAAATCAGGACTGGTACGGACTGCAGAAGGGTCCTGGAATTTAAGAATGGAAAAATATATTTTGAGGGCAGTGAGTATACAGGGGGCGTTGTTTATACAGGGGCAATTGATGAACTGTTCGGCTGCAGGTTCGGCAGGCTGCCGTACCGTTCGCTTGATTTTAGGTTTGAGCATCTGCCGCAGGATTCTTTCCAGGGACACAGCGTGGTCAACTATACCGTGAGCGAGGATTATACACGCATTACCGAGTTTAAATACCTGACCGGACAGAAGGATGCAAAAGGAACGACCATAGTAAAGGAATATCCGTTTGCCTATACAGGAGCCGAAAACGAAATTCCTTATTATGCAATCTTAAATGAGGAAAATGAAAAACTGTATGAAAAATACAGAAAACTGACAGAGGAATATCCGCATTTTTACCTGCTGGGCAGGCTTGCGGAATATAAATATTACAATATAGATGCCATGTGCAGAAAGGCAATGGATCTTGCGGAGGAACTCAGATGAAATTACTGACATTTGCAATCCCGTGTTACAATTCACAGGATTATATGGAACACTGTATTGAATCAATCCTGCCGGGGGGCGAGGATATTGAAATTCTGATTATCGATGACGGTTCAAAGGACCGTACGGCAGAGATTGCCGACGATTACGCGAAGCGTTATCCTTCCATTATCCGCGCCATCCACCAGGAAAATGGCGGACACGGGGAGGCCGTCAACACAGGCATCCGCAATGCGTCCGGACTGTATTTTAAAGTGGTGGACAGTGACGACTGGGTGGACGCGGAAGCATACAAAAAAGTACTGCAGACACTGCGTGAGCTGACCGGAAGCAAAACCACACTGGATATGCTGCTTTCCAACTATGTCTATGAAAAAGAAGGTGCGAAAAATAAAAAAGTAATGCGGCAGACCGGATTTCCAAAAGACAGGCTTTTTACATGGAGTGATGTCAGGCATTTTTACAAAGGGCATTATATCCTTATGCATTCCGTCATTTACCGTACAAAACTGCTGCGGGAATGCGGGCTTGAGCTTCCGAAGCATACCTTTTACGTGGATAATATCTACGTTTACAAACCGCTTCCGTATGTGCGGACCATGTATTATCTGGATGTGGATTTTTACCGTTATTATATTGGAAGGGAAGACCAGTCGGTCAACGAAAAAGTCATGATTTCGCGGATTGACCAGCAGATCCGTGTAAACAAAATAATGCTGGACGATGTAAACCTCTGGAAGGTGCAAAACCCGAAATGCCGGAAATACATGTTTAATTACCTGGAGATTATAACAGTGGTTTCAACAATTATGCTGATTCGTTCCGGCACAGAGGAAAACCTTGAGAAAAAACGTGCGCTCTGGAAATATATTAAGGACAGGGATATCAAACTGTTCCATAAGCTGCGCCGTGGAATTATGGGACAGACCATGAACCTGCCGGGAAAGGGCGGAAGAAAAATTTCCGTTGCAGCATACCGGCTTTCCCAGAAAGTGGTTGGCTTTAATTAATAATAACAACTGGCAATAAAAGGGTTTCTGTCTTGTCAGTTGTCAGGATATGTGCTATACTCCATGTCAGGCAAAGATGACATGGAGTTTTTTGAAAGCGTGGGAGAGATGAAAACAGACATACTTATTGTTGGAACCGGATGCTCTGGCCTGTACTGTGCCCTGCAGCTGCCTGACGATAAACAGATCATGATGATTACAAAATCCGATGTAAAAAGCAGCGACTCCTATCTGGCACAGGGCGGTATCTGCATGTTAAAGGATGACGCTGATTATGACAGCTATTTTGAAGATACCATGAAGGCGGGGCATTATGAAAATGACCCGGATTCCGTCAGTATTATGATAAAGTCTTCCAGAAACGTGATAACGGATCTGCTGGATTACGGAGTGGATTTTGCCCGTGACGGGGATGGCACCCTGGTTTTTACCAGGGAGGGAGCACATTCCGATAAAAGAATCCTGTTTCACAAAGATATTACAGGAGCTGAAATTACAGGCAAACTGCTTGCTGCTGCCGGAAAAAGAAAAAACATAACGATTCTGGAGCATACGCGGATGGTGGATATTGTGACGCATGACAACCGCTGTTACGGCGCCGTTATCCGGAAGGAGGACGGAAGCCTTGATGCGGTGGAGGCACAGTATACCGTCTGGGCATGCGGCGGAATCGGCGGACTGTACAGCCATTCAACAAACTTCCGCCATCTGACAGGAGACGCACTTGCCCTGGCAATCCGGCATAATATCCGCTTAAAGGATATCAATTACATACAGATTCACCCGACAACATTATATACGGATAACGAAGAGGAACGCAGCTTTCTGATATCAGAATCCGTCCGCGGGGAAGGGGCAAAGCTTTATGACAAAAATATGAACCGCTTTGTCAATGAACTGCTGCCGCGTGACGTCGTTACGGTGGAAATCTATAAACAGATGGAAAAAGACCAGACGGAGTTTGTCTGGGAGGATTTACGCACCATTCCGGAGGACGAGCTTGTGACCCATTTTCCAAATATCGTAAAACACTGCAGGGAGATGGGCTATGATGTCATGCATGAATGCATTCCGGTTGTTCCGGCGCAGCATTATTTTATGGGGGGCGTCTGGGTGGACCACGACAGCGCCACCTCCATGGAGCATCTGTATGCAGTCGGGGAAACCGCATGCAACGGCGTCCATGGCAGAAACCGGCTGGCAAGCAATTCCCTGCTGGAAAGCCTTGTCTTTGCAAAACGTGCGGCAGGCCGGATGACAGCGGGCATGGATGAAAAATTTACTGTGGAAAATGATATGTTTGCCTCACTGGATTTTTCAGAATATGAGGATAAGGAAGCGCTGGCAGGCAGGTATCACGAAAGTGTCCGAAGGGCAATTCTGGAAGCTGATAAAAAAATGGAAGCGTCCAAAGAAGAGGACTCCCACAGACAGGCAAAGGTGGCTTTTCGTAAGAAAATCGTGATTTAAGGAGAAAATACTATGTACGACCAGGTAACATTAAAATTAAATGCAGACCCGTTTATTTTAAGCGCGTTAAAAGAGGACATTACCAGTGAGGATGTTTCCACAAACAGCGTGATGCCGCATCCCCAGGCGGGCGAGGTGGATTTAATCTGCAAGCAGGACGGAATTATCTGCGGTCTGCAGATTTTTGAGCGTGTGTTCACTTTACTGGATGAAAATACTGAGGCAGAGTTTTTTGTGCAGGATGGTGATACAGTAAAAGCCGGACAGCTGATGGCAAAGGTACGCGGGGATATCAGAACCCTGCTCTGCGGGGAGCGCACAGCACTGAATTATTTACAGCGCATGAGCGGGATTGCCACATATACCAGGGAAATGGCGTCGCTTCTGGAAGGCAGCAGGATGAAGCTGTTGGATACAAGAAAAACCACGCCGAACAACCGCATTTTTGAAAAGTACGCGGTACGCACTGGGGGCGGAAACAACCACCGTTACAACCTCTCCGACGGCGTACTGCTTAAGGATAACCATATCGGGGCGGCTGGCGGCGTGAAGGAAGCCGTCCGGGCTGCAAAGGCATATGCGCCGTTTGTGAGAAAGATTGAAGTGGAAGTGGAAACAATTGATATGGTGAAGGACGCGGTGGAAGCCGGGGCTGATATCATCATGCTCGACAACATGGACATAGAAACATTAAAGGAGGCAATTGACTGCATCGGCGGACGCGCAGAAATCGAAGTGTCCGGAAACGTGACGAAAGAAAACATTGAAAGACTGTCAGGTCTTGGGGTGGATTATATATCAAGCGGGGCATTAACGCATTCGGCCCCGATTCTGGATATTTCACTGAAGAATTTAAGACCCGTTTAAGGGCTGCATAAACGGTTACTGTAGGAGTGGATACTGTAATGAACGGTGAAGAAAGGCGCGGCAGAATCATACAACTGTTAAGGGACAGAAAGAGTCCCCTGCCGGGAACAGAACTTGCAAAACAGCTTTCGGTCAGCAGACAGGCAATCGTTTCGGATATCGCATTGCTGCGTGCGAACGGAGTGGATATTATTTCTACAAACAGGGGGTATCTGATGCACGGCGGGAAAGAAAGCCGTGTGTTTAAGGTCCGGCATGAAGATGATGAGGCTGAAAAAGAACTGACCTGCATTGTGGACCTTGGCGGGGAAGTGCAGGACGTGTTTGTCTGTCACAGGGTATATGGCATTCTCAGGGCGGAAATGCATATCAGGTCCCGCATGGACATCCGCAGGTATATGGAGGACATCGCTTCCGGAAAATCCAGCCTGTTAAAAAATGTGACATCCGGTTACCATTACCATACCATAACCGCAGACAGCGGGGAAATACTGGACATGATACAGGAAAGACTGCAGGAATACGGATTTCTTGCAAAACTTCAGGATTATGAACCGGTGGATTTTTGGGGCAGGGAAGACAAATAACAGGAAGTGTCCCTGCTGTGCAGGAATATTACACATCTAGAAAGGATAAAAACATGAGCAGAGAATTATCAAAAACCTATGATCCAAAAGATATAGAGGACCGTTTATATAAAAAATGGGAGGACAGCGGTTATTTCCATGCTGAGGCGGACCGCAGCAGAAAACCGTTTACCATCGTGATGCCGCCTCCAAATATTACCGGACAGCTTCACATGGGGCACGCACTGGATAATACCATGCAGGATATTCTGATCCGTTATAAAAGAATGCAGGGCTATAACGCACTCTGGCAGCCGGGAACTGACCATGCTTCCATTGCAACGGAAGTAAAGGTCATCGAGTCCCTGAAAGAACAGGGAATTGAAAAGGCAGACTTAACGCGCGAGGAGTTCCTGGAAAAATGCTGGGACTGGCGGAAAGAATACGGCGGGCGTATCGTAAAGCAGCTCCGCAAAATGGGCTCATCCGCAGACTGGCAGAGGGAACGTTTTACCATGGACGAGGGCTGTTCCCGTGCAGTCAACGACGTGTTTATCAAACTGTACAAAAAAGGCTGGATTTACAAAGGTTCCCGTATTGTCAACTGGTGTCCGGTCTGTAAAACCTCAATCTCCGATGCAGAGGTTCTTCATGAGGAACAGGACGGTTTTTTCTGGCATATCAATTATCCGGTTGCCGGGGAGGAAGGCAGATTTGTGGAAATCGCAACCACCCGTCCGGAAACCTTGTTCGGAGATACTGCAGTGGCGGTTAATCCGGAAGATGAAAGATACCAGGATATCATAGGAAAGACCCTGGTACTGCCGACGACCGGAAGGGAAATTCCGGTCATTGCAGATTCCTATGTGGACAAAGAGTTTGGAACCGGCTGTGTAAAGATTACCCCGGCGCATGACCCGAACGACTTTGAAGTGGGAAAACGGCATAACCTGGAAGAAATCGTTGTCATAAATGACGATGCCACCATGAATGAAAAAGCCGGGAAATACGCCGGAATGGACCGTTATGAGTGTAGAAAGGCACTGGTAAAGGATTTGGAGGAAATGGGACTTCTCGTGAAAGTTGTTCCTCATTCCCACAACGTAGGTACTCATGACCGCTGCCATACCACGGTGGAGCCGATGATCAAGCAGCAGTGGTTTGTAAAAATGGATGAGATGATAAAGCCTGCAGTTGCCGCGGTAAAGAACGGGGATATTAAGTTGCTTCCGGCAAGGATGGACAAGACCTATTTTAACTGGACGGACAATATCCGCGACTGGTGTATCAGCCGCCAGCTCTGGTGGGGACACCGGATTCCGGCATGGTACTGCGGGGACTGCGGGCATATGGAGGTTTCCGTGGAAAAGCCAGGTGCCTGTCCAAAATGCGGATGCAGTCATATGACGCAGGATGAGGATACGCTCGATACATGGTTTTCTTCTGCACTCTGGCCGTTTTCCACACTGGGATGGCCGGACAAAACGGAAGACCTGGATTATTTCTATCCGAATGACGTACTGGTAACCGGATATGATATTATCTTTTTCTGGGTTATCCGCATGATTTTTTCCGGTTACGAGCAGACCGGGAAAGCGCCGTTTCATACGGTATTATTCCACGGGCTGATCCGTGATTCCGAAGGACGTAAAATGAGCAAGTCGCTCGGAAACGGAATTGACCCGCTTGAGGTTATTGACAAATACGGTGCAGATGCGCTGCGTCTGACTCTGATTACCGGAAATGCCCCGGGAAATGACATGCGTTTTTACTGGGAGCGTGTGGAGGCATCCAGAAACTTTGCAAACAAAGTATGGAATGCATCCAGATTTATCATGATGAACCTGGATGGGGCAGCAGTAACGGAGCCGTCTGCAGAAGAACTGCATACAGCAGACAAATGGATTCTTTCAAAAGTAAACACACTGGCGCATGATGTTACCGAAAACATGGACAAATTCGAGCTTGGAATTGCCGTGCAGAAGGTCTATGATTTTATCTGGGATGAGTTCTGTGACTGGTACATTGAGATTGCAAAGGTCCGCACCTATAAAAAGGATGAGAACAAAAGTTCCGCAAATGCCGCGCTCTGGACATTAAAGACTGTGCTGGCAAATGCGTTAAAGCTGCTGCATCCGTATATGCCGTTTATCACGGAGGAAATTTTCTGTACGCTGCAGAATGATGAGGAAACCATTATGCTTTCGCAGTGGCCGGAGTATAAGGAAAGCTGGAACTTCCCGGAGGCGGAAGCTGCAATCGAGCGTTGCAAGGACCTGGTAAAGGGCGTCAGGGGTGTCCGTACGGAAATGGATGTGCCGATGTCAAGAAAGGCAAAGCTGTTTGTTGTATCAGAAAAAGAAGAAGTACGTAAGGTATTTGAGGACAACAGGGAAGTTTATGTAAACCTTGCATTTACAAACGGAATCAGTGTACAGCAGGATAAGTCCGGGGTCGGGGAGGATGCGGTATCAACGGTTATCCCGGATGCTGTCGTTTATCTGCCGCTGGAGGACCTGGTTGACCTGGAAAAGGAAAAAGAACGCCTGAACAAAGAGAAGGACAGGCTTTCAAAGGAACTTGCACGCTCAAAGGGGATGCTCTCAAATGAGAAGTTTTTAAATAATGCAAAACCAAAGAAGGTGCAGGAGGAAAAAGACAAGCTGGTAAAATATGAACAGATGATGGCATCCGTGGAGGCACGCCTTGCACAGATGAAGTAATTCAGGTCATGATTTGACGTTTTATTCTGCCGGTAAATGGGGCGGGATAAAAAAATGTCGATATTTTACAGGAATAAATTGAACTGGCAGGAGAAATATGTTAAAATAACCTAAAGAATATATAACTGGAAAATGTATTTTGAGGAGTGGACGTATGGAATTATCTGCTTTTAAAGACGCAAGGATAAGAATTTCATATGATGAGATGGAGGCATTTCTGTTTCTGCCGGCGCTTCCGGTGGGACAGAAGTATACGGTAAAGGACATTGTTGCGTTTCTTAATGCCGGCAGAGTGGTTTTCGGGATTGATGAGGCGCGGATCCGTAAAATAATTGACACAATGGCGTATGAGCGTGAGGTATGCGTTGCAACGGGCATTCGTCCGGTGGAAGGGCAGGATGGATTCTTTGAATATAAGTTCAATATGGACTTAAATTCAAAGCCGCAGGAAAACTCTGACGGTTCTGTGGACTACTGGTCAATCCATACTCTTGAAACAGTGGAAGAGGGGCAGGTAATTGCTACCTATCATGAGCCGGTTGAGGGTTCTGATGGAAAAACAGTTACCGATAAGGTTGTTCCATGCAAGCGTGCCCGTGCACTTCCGCCGCTTGCAGGAAAAGGATTTACCCGTTCTGAGGATAACTGTACCTATACTGCGGATTTAAACGGCAAGATTGAGATGAAGAACGGCCGTATTATGATTAGTAATATCCATGAGGTTATGGGGGATGTGGATCTGCATACCGGTAATATTGATTTCCGCGGGGATGTTCTGATTCATGGCAGCGTTACGCCGGGAGCAGTTGTCAAGGCGACCGGATCCATTACCGTGGACGGTATCTGTGAAAACTGCATGCTGGATGCGGGCAAGGATATTATTCTCCGTGGCGGAGTGCTGGGAGGACACAGTGCGGTCATTCGTTCAAAGGCAAATATCCATGCACAGTTTCTGGAGTACTGCAGCGTGGAGGCAGAAGGTTTTATTGAGTTTAATTATGCATTAAGCTGTAATATTACATGCTATGACCATATTTACGTTGCCGGCAAAAAAGCAAGTATTGTGGGCGGCAGCGTTTATGCGACAAGCGGTGTGGATGTCGCGGTTGTCGGCAATATGAACGAAGTAAAAACAAATATCCATGTTGGTACAAATACTTCTGTATTAAAAGAAATCATTGACCTGCAGAACCAGATGACAGAAGCAAACGAGATGGTTGAAAAGATTACCGGAGGTCTGCAGCAGTTTGACATTGTGTCAAAGGAGCGCGGGATTGACAACCGGAATGATGAGCGCAGAATTGCACTTTTACGTACCAGGATGACAAAGCAGGCGGAGATTGCAACAATCCAGAAAGAACTGGACCGTCTGAATGTTATTGTGGAAAGGGGCAAGGAGGCTACTGTCAAGGTACTGCGTGACGTGTATCCGGGTACTACCATAGGTATCGACCAGATGAAGCTGACCGTAAAAGATAAGCAGCAGACAATCGAATTCCGCAAGAGAAAAGGAAAAGTCGTGATGGTGGCGCTGGAAGACGTTCTTGTCGGATAACCACACAATTTGCGATGTTTTTTAAAAACTTCATAATATTTGTGCTTGCATAATGCGACCACTATATTATAATAAAATATAGTGGTCGTTTGTTATTGATAAAAGGTTGAGGAGGCTTCCATGATTAATTTTGAAAAAGAACTGAAAAACTTTAAGCCGAGCGCTGAAGTGGAGGAGGCAGAAGCTGTGATCCAGAACCATGATCTGTCAGACGTGACAGATTTAATCGCTGAGATGCTGCGTGAAGCAAAGGGGAACCGTTAATATGATTTGTTACAGATGTGGACAGGAAGCAGGAAATGAAAAGCGGTGCCCGTCATGCGGGGAAAATCTTGCCGTTTTAAAGAAAATACGAATTATTTCCGGCGCATATTATAACCAGGGGCTGGAGCAGGCAAAAATCCGGAATCTTTCGGATGCAGTGATCAGCCTGAAAAACAGCCTGAAATTTAATAAATACAATATAGATGCCCGCAATCTGCTCGGACTTGTGTATTTTGAGATGGGTGAGGTTGTGGATGCGCTGGGGGAATGGGTTATCAGTAAAAGTTACCAGCCCAGTGACAATCTTGCAAGTGTTTATCTGGATGAAGTACAGAAAAACCGCGGACGGCTGGATTCCGAGAACCAGACAATTAAAAAATATAACCAGGCGCTGCATTACTGCCAGCAGGACAGCCGGGATCTTGCCATTATCCAGCTAAAAAAAGTTCTTTCCATGAATCCGAGAATGGTAAAGGCGCACCAGCTTCTGGCGCTTTTGTACCTGCAGGAGGATAAACTGGAGCTGGCAAAGAGGACTCTCCGCAATGCGGCAAAAATTGACAGCGGGCACACGATAACGCTCCGCTACATGCAGGAAGTCAACCGCCGTCTGAAGGAAAAAGAAAAAAATTCTTCCAAAAAGTCAAAGGATGAGGACCTGATTTCCTACCAGAGCGGGAATGAAACGATTATCATGCCGAAGAGGTTTAAAGAATCCTCGGTTGGCACCACACTGCTTTCCATAGTTATCGGTCTGTTAATCGGTACGGCAGTTACTTCATTTTTGATTGTTCCAACCGTCAGAAACCGCATGAAGGAAGAAACCAGGCAGCAGATGCTGGAAGCAAGCGATACCATATCCAGTAACGGCCAGGAAATGAAAGAGCTGGAAAGCCAGATTGAGACTTTAAAACAGCAGCTTACAGAGGAGCAGGAGAACAGCGTTAAGGTTGAGTCGCAGATAAGCTCGTATGACAAGCTGTTAAGTGCCTATGTTTCCTATGTTTCAGAAGATTTTACGGCAGCAGGGGAAGCCCTGGACAAGGTAAAGACCAAATATCTGTCCAAGAGCGCAAAGTCAATTTACAAGGAACTGAGTGATGTTGTCATGGAAAAGTATTTTACGCAGCTTTACCGTGAAGGGTATTCGGCATACCAGAAGGGACGGTATGCAGAGGCAATTGAGGCATTTAAGCAGATTACCGATGAAAAGGAAGATTTTCATGACGGTTATGCGGCATATTATCTGGCACAGTCCTACCGCAGGAGTAATGATTTACAGTCTGCGAAGCCGTATTACCAGTATGTGATAGATAATTATCCGGATACCGAACGTGCCAGAACAGCACAGAACTATGTGAATGCACAGGAACAGTAACTGTAATATGCCTGCTTTGCAGGCGTATTACCTGTGCAGTCGTATTCGCGCAGCGAATTTTCATACGACTGAATCTTACAAAAGACGTCAATGATGGCGTCTTTTTATTTTTTCCAGAAAGGTTGGGACATGCAGAAGCATGAAGGCAGTAAATTGAAGGAGGTAAAGAAAAAATGGAACTGCAATATCAGATCAAGGAGGACCGGATGGTGGTACCCATGCCAAAGGAAGTGGACCACCATGTGGCAAAAAGTTTAAGCAGGGAAATTGATTTCCTTGTGGATTCCTGGCATGTGAAAACACTCATTTTTGACTTTGAGGGGACAGATTTCATGGACAGTTCAGGAATCGGGGTGTTACTTGGACGTAAAAAAACCATGGAATTGTATTCCGGTGAAATGCGTGCAGTCAATCTTGGGGAACGCGTGGAAAAGATATTTGAAAAATCAGGTCTGTTTCGTGTAATTACGGTGGAACGGTCTGAGAAAGGAGGAAAAGAAAATGGAAATATGTAATCATATGCAGGTAAGTTTCGATGCAAAATCAGTCAACGAGGGGCTGGCACGTATGGTGGTGACAGCTTTTATGACGGAGATGAACCCTACGCTGGAACAGATTGCGGATGTCAAGACTGCAGTATCCGAAGCAGTAACGAATGCAATTATTCACGGATATGAAGATGAGGACAAGCTGGTGGAGTTAAGCTGTGAGCGGAACGGACAGCAGCTTGTCGTAACGGTTGAGGACCACGGGATTGGGATTGCCAATCTTCAGGAGGCCATGCAGCCGTTTTATACCACAAAACCGCAGCTGGAACGTTCCGGCATGGGATTTTCCTTTATGGAGGCTTTCATGGACAAAATTGAAGTGCGTTCAGATATGGGAAAAGGCACGAAGGTCGTGATGTGGAAATACATAGAAAGGGAAAAAAATCAGTAGTCTGGATACGAATGAGGAATGGCGCAAGTCAATTGCAAAGGCACAAAACGGGGACAAAAAAATCCGGGCGCAGCTGGTAACTGAAAACATGGGGCTTGTGTATATGGTAGCCAGACGTTTTGAGGGGCGCGGAACAGACCGGGAGGAGCTGGTTCAGATCGGGGCAATCGGACTGATTAAGGCAATTGACAAATTTGACCCTGCACTGCCGTACTCTTTTTCCACTTATGCTGTTCCGCTGATTATCGGGGAAATCCGGAGGTTTTTAAGGGATGACGGAATGATTCATATCAGTCGAAGTGTGAAGGAGAATGCAAGAAAAATAGCGATTGTCAGAGAAAAACTGAAAAAGACGGAAAATAAAGACCCGACACTGGAAGAACTCAGGGAACTGACCGGACTGGAATATGAAGAAATCGTTACGGCAATGGAGGCAACAAGCGAAGTGGATTCCATATACCGTCCGCTTGCGGGAGAAGACGGGGACTCCCTGACACTGGGGGAAAAACTGGCGGACGAGAAACAGTTTGAAACTCCGATTGTCAACAGCATTGCCCTGCAGCAGGTTATGGACACCCTGGAGGAAAACGAAAACAGACTGATCAGCCTGCGGTACATGCAGAACCGTACACAGGCGGAAACTGCCAGGATTCTTGGAACAAACCAGGTCGCGGTTTCCCGTATGGAGCGGAAGATACTGACAAAGCTGCGGCAGAGATTGTATATGGAGGGATGATTTAGTATAATAAATGTGTCAGGTTTTCTGTAAAAACCTGACATGCAGCATCGGCAAATTTAGCATGGGCTGATATTACGGAAAGGGGAAAGAATATGGGGAAACACCTGAATAAAGCGGTATTACCGGAAAATTACAAAAATTATGTATTTGACCTTTACGGAACACTGGTGGACATCCGCACAGACGAGACCAGGCAGTTCGTATGGGGAAAACTGGCGCTTTTTTTCGGCTATTACGGGGCGCATTATGAACCGGAAGAATTGTGCAGGCGTTATGGGGAAATTGTCAAAGAGCAGGAAGGAAAACTAAAAAAAGTACTGGACATAAAGCGGCAGGATTCACATGAATCTTCTCCGGAAATTGAGATTACCAGTGTATTTTTGCAGTTATACAGGGACAAGGGAATAAGCGCGGATGAACAGCTTGCGGTTTACAGCGGACAGCTGTTTCGGGTGCTTGCCACAGAGTATATCAGGCTTTATCCCGGAACCAGGGAAATGCTTTCCCATCTGAAAACACTTGGAAAGAATATTTATCTGCTGTCCAATGCGCAGAGGATTTTTACGGCTTATGAGATGAAAGACCTCGGAATCAGCTGCTATTTTGATGATATTCTGATTTCATCCGACTACAGGACAAGAAAGCCGGATGAACAGTTTTTTAAAATCCTGGTGCAGCGCCATTCGCTAAATCCTGCGCAGTGCCTGTTTGTCGGAAATGACAGCAAATGTGATATAGCAGGGGCGCAGAGTGCCGGAATGGATACATTTTATGTAAAATCCAACATATCCCCGGAGAATGACGAAACGGAAGAAGCAAATTATATCGTGAATAAATTTTTTGAGTGGGAGGTTTAAAACCCAAATTAACTTTGTTTGCCTGAAAGAAGGAATATGAGTAAATCCGGTTGGTTATACTAAGATTAAATATTTAAGGAGGATTTACGGCGCATATGGTAAAACAAGGAAAAGTGGCAGTCATTGGCTGCGGGTTTGTCGGCTCTGCGTCAGCTTTTGCACTGATGCAGAGCGGACTTTTTACAGAAATGGTACTGCTTGATGCAAATCATGACAAGGCAGAAGGAGAGGCGGATGACATTGTGCACGGCATTCCGTTCGGGCGTCCGATGAAAATATATGCGGGCAGCTATGATGATATTGTGGATGCGGCAATAGTTGTGGTTACGGCCGGTGCAAACCAGAAACCGGACGAGACGAGGCTGGACCTGGTTCACAAAAACGTGGCAATTTTCCGTTCCATCATACCTGAGATTGCACAGCGGGGGTTTGAAGGAATCCTGCTTGTGGTTGCAAATCCGGTGGACATTCTGACTTATGCGGCACTGAAAATTTCCGGCTATACGGAGAACCGGGTAATCGGCTCAGGAACAGTGCTTGACAGTGCGAGGCTTAAGTACCATCTGGGAGAACACCTTGGCGTGGACAGCCGGAGTGTCCATGCTTTTATTGTGGGGGAACATGGGGACAGCGAGATTGCGGCGTGGTCAAGTGCAAATGTATCCGGAATTCCGCTGGACAGTTTCTGTGAAATGCGCGGACACTATAACCATGTGGAGGCGAACGACAGGATTGCGGAGTCTGTTAAGCAGAGTGCCTATGAAATAATAGAAAAAAAGGGTGCGACCTATTACGGAATTGCGATGTCCGTTAAACGCATCTGTGAGGCCATCATCCGTGATGAAAAATCCATTCTTCCGGTTTCCACCATGATGCACGGGGAATATGGAATCTCGGATGTGGTTTTAAGCATTCCCTGCATTGTGGGGAAAAACGGCTATGAAACAAAAGTTCCTATAGATTTAGATCCGGATGAGGTTGCGAAACTGCATGAATCTGCCGATACATTAAAAGAAGTCCTTCAGGATGTCATGCAGGAACAGGAAGTATCAGTGTTGTAAAATAAATGCAGCAGTGGTAGAATAATACTGTTAGTGTTCGGAAATTAAAAGGTACGGGCAGTGCATTCCTTCAGGAATGCTGCATGTCCCGTATAAGGGGCGGCTGCCCGGAGGGCGCCGCAATAAAAAGTACCGGAGCACGGGAGGAGGATCCTGGACATGGATGATAACAAAATACAGGAATTAAAGGACGCTGGAGTAAATACTGACACAGCAATGAAGAGGTTTATGAACAATGCCTCGCTGATGGAGCGTCTGTTTAAGAAGTTTCTGGATGACAAGAGTTATGCAGCGCTGACGGCTGCACTGGACGCAGGGGAAACGGAAGAAGCGTTTAAAGCGGCGCATACATTAAAGGGCGTCTGCGGGAATCTTTCGTTTGACAGTCTGTTTTCCATTGTGTCTGAGCAGACAGAAGCCCTGCGTGGCGGTAATCTTGAAGAAGGAAAAGCACTGATGCCAAAAGTAACGGAAGCATATGACAGGGTGATGCAGGTTTTAAAGACACTGTAATTACCATAGACATTATTTATGAAAAAGTTACATAAAATGTCATAAAAAGCTTTTCAATTTGGTGAAAGTGTGCTATAATTTTGATGAAGGATTATAGCTGTGGCGCGGATGCCAGATTTTATACAGAAAAGAGGGGATATTTATGACAGGTAGTGCAAATCCGATCGACAGTTTTAGCTATGAATTTAAAAAGGGTCTGCTTGGGGGAAAGAAATTTTCGAACAGGCTTGCCGTTTTTGTCTCCCGCTTAGAGGGCGAGGGATTTATGCGTGATGCATCCAGACTCAGCCAGTATACCGTTTCTTTTAATATACCAATTAAAATGGTAAGAAGTGTATCTGAACAGATTATAGAGAATCAGAAGGTTCTGCAGATTGCATATAATAAGTACAATACGCACAGCGGAACAGAAGAATATGCAGAAATCGTGGGTATTGATGACTGCGATAAATGGATTCGGCTGATCAACGATACAAGAGCTAAATACAAGGAACAGGAAGAAGCAGAAGAAGCGGAAGCCGCACAGAGGCGCCAGCAGAAGAAACAGGCTGCCGAGGATGCCAAGAGGGCAACAATTGAAGAGAGTGCCCAGAAGGCAGCAGTGCAGGCGGAAGATGCTGCAAGAAGAGCCGCAGAGCAGGCCGCTGCACAGCGTGCCGAGGAAGAGGAGGCTGCACAGGCAGAAGCAGCTGAAGCGGCACGCCGTGCTGCAGCAGAAGAGGCGGTCCGCAGGGCGGCTGAGGAAGTTGCAAGAAGGGCAGCGGAAGAGGATGCGGCAATTAAGGCAGCAGAAGAAGCTGCACAGCGTGTTGCGGAGGATGAAGCGCTCAGAATGGCGGAAGAGGCAGCACAGAGACTGGCAGAGCAGGAAACCCGCAGGATGGCGGAAGAAGCTTCCAGAAAGTCAGAGAATGATGCTGCGCGTATGGCAGAAGAAGCTGCACAGCGGATATCTGCGGAAGAAATGGCACAGCGTGCCGCTGCTGAGGAAGCAATGCGCCTGGTAGCGGAGGAAGCAGCAAAACGCGCTGCTGCTGCCGAAGCACAGAAGAGGGCAGCCGAGGAAGAAGCTGCAAGCAGAGCCGCCGAGGAGGCAGCAAGAAGAGCTGCAGAAGAACAGAGGGCAGTAGAGGAAGCGCAGCGGGAAGCAGCAAAACGTGCTGAGGAAGAAGCCAGAAAGCGTGCGGCAGCCGAAGAAGCAGCACAAAGAAAGGCGGCGGAAGAAGAAGCACAGCGTGCCGCAGCGGAAGAAGCAATGCGGCTTGCAGCCGAGGAAGCAGCGCGCAGGGCCGCTGAAGAGGAAGCAAAGAAGCGCGCAGCTGCTGAAGAAGAAGCAAAACGCGCAGCCGAAGAGGCGAAGAAACGTGCAGCAGCTGAGGAGGCGGCAAGACGTGCGGCAGCTGAAGAAGCAGCACGCAAGGCAGCCGAGGAAGCGGCAGTCCGCAGGGCGGAAGAGGAAGCCAGTGCACGTAAGGCCGCGGAAGAAGAGATTGCAAGAAAAGCTGAGGAAGAAGCAGCTCGCAGGGCTGCGATTGCAGAAGCTGCAATCCAGAGACTGGCGCAGCAGGAAGCGGACAGAAGAGCCGCTGCTGCAGGAGAGGCAGTTGTGCAGAATCATACAGCAGCTGAAGCTGAAGAGAAAAAAGCTGCAAAAGAGAAAGAAAAGATGGCGATTGAAGAGATGGCAGCACAGGCACTTGCCGCACAGTCTGCAGCAGCAGTTGAAGTGGCAGAGCAGAGGACAGAAGCCGAAGAACCTGCAGCAAACCGCAGGACGGTAGAAGAGTTTGCTGCCAAGGCACTTGCAGCACAGGCACTCGTAACGCAGGCAGTTGCCGCACAGGGATTTGTAAAGCAGAACACTGCAGAGGAAATGCCGAAGCAGGAAAAAGCCATGGAGCAGAGTACTGTTATGGAAGAACCGAAGCGCAGTGTGGCAGAGAGGATTCCGGAACAGGCTGCCATTATGGAAGAACCGGAGAGCAGGAAAGTGGAGGAAACACCAAAGGTTACCGTTACAGAAAGACCGGTACACAATACAGCAGAGGAACGGCCAAGACAGAGTCTTGTTGAGGAGGCAATGAAGCAGAGTATGCTTGAGGAAATGTCAAAGCATACAGCTGCAGAAAAGGCCCTAACCCGTCAGAAACCTGAAACCAGTACAGCAGAAGCAGATGTTCTGGAGACAGGGAAATTAATAAAGGAGGATCAGAAAATGAGTACAGAAGACGGAAAGGTATCAGTAGAAGTCTTTAAGGAGAAACTGGATAAACTGGTACTGTTAAAGAATTCCGGACTGTTGTCAGAAGAAGAGTTTGCGGTAGAAAAGGCAAAGCTGCTCGCTCAGGTATAAATTAATTACATAGCTTATAAGAGAACCCCTGAATTTCAGGGGTTCTTTTTTGACCACAAAAAAGGCTGCCAGTTTATTTTCTCTTTAGAAAAAGTTTAGATAATTTGTTAGCACTCTATATTGACGAGTGCTAACAATCGTGCTATTCTTAGTGAAGAAACAGAGGTTGTGTCAGGTGTTTAGTGAAAGTCTGACATGCAGCATCAGCCCGTCTGCCAAAGGAAGGCTTTGAATGGACTGATGTTCACAAGAAGGAGGGCGTGCTATGAACATACAGAAATTTACACAAAAGTCTATTGAAGCGATAAATGGCTGTGAAAAGCTTGCCTGTGACTACGGCAACCAGGAGATGGAGCAGGAACACCTGCTTGTATCCCTTTTGGAGCAGGAAGACGGGCTGATTCCAAAACTGATTGAAAAAATGGAAATCCAGCTGGAACATTTTACAGATAATGCAAAAAGAAAACTTGCCGCAAGGGTAAAGGTATCCGGCGGTGAGCTGCGTGTAGGCCAGGCGTTAAATAACGTGCTGATTCATGCCGAGGATGAGGCAAAGGCGATGGGGGATGAATATGTTTCCGTGGAGCATCTCTTTTTAACCCTTTTAAAATATCCGAATCCGGCAGTGAAAGAGCTGGTCAGGGAATACGGGCTGACAAGGGAGCGTTTTCTGCAGGCGCTTTCCACTGTACGCGGAAACCAGCGTGTGACAAGCGATAATCCGGAAGCCACATATGATACGCTGGAGAAGTATGGTTATGACATGGTGGAGCGTGCCCGGCAGCAGAAGCTGGACCCGGTGATTGGCAGGGATGAGGAAATCCGGAATGTAGTAAGGATTCTTTCCCGTAAAACGAAAAATAATCCGGTGCTGATTGGGGAACCGGGCGTTGGTAAGACGGCAGTCGTGGAAGGACTGGCACAGCGGATCGTAAAGGGGGATGTGCCGGAGAGTCTGAAAGACAAAAAACTGTTTGCACTGGATATGGGAGCGCTTGTTGCAGGTGCAAAATACCGCGGGGAATTTGAGGAGCGGTTAAAAGCAGTGCTGGATGACATTAAAAATTCCGACGGGCAGATTATCCTGTTTATAGATGAGCTGCATACCATTGTGGGAGCAGGAAAAACTGACGGGGCGATGGATGCCGGGCAGTTGTTAAAGCCGATGCTTGCACGCGGGGAACTGCACTGCGTGGGAGCGACCACGCTGAATGAATACCGCGAATATATTGAAAAGGACGCTGCACTGGAACGCCGTTTCCAGCCGGTTATGGTGGATGAACCGACGGTGGAGGATACCGTTTCCATATTGCGGGGACTTAAAGACCGGTATGAGGTGTTTCACGGGGTAAAGATTACGGATGCTGCGCTGGTGACAGCCGCCGTACTTTCCAACCGTTATATTTCCGACCGTTTCCTGCCGGATAAGGCAATTGACCTTGTGGATGAGGCATGCGCCATGATTAAGACGGAACTCGATTCCATGCCGGCAGAACTGGATGAGTTAAACCGCAAGGTCATGCAGATGGAAATCGAGGAAGCGGCTCTGAAAAAAGAAACGGACAGACTGAGCATGGACCGCCTTGCCAGTCTGCAGAAGGAACTTGCTGAATTAAAGGATGAACTTAGCAGCAGGAAGGCAAAATGGAACAGTGAAAAAGACGCCGTGGATTCTGTCAGCAGCCTGCGTGAAAAACTTCAGAATATCAATGCGGAAATTGAGCAGGCAAAACAGAAATCTGATTATAACAGGGCAGCAGAGTTACAGTACGGGGAATTACCGAAACTGACAGAGCAGATAGAAATAGAAGAAAGAAAACTAAAGGAGCGTGACCTTTCCCTTGTACATGAAAATGTGACGGATGAGGAAATCGCCCGGATTATTTCCCGCTGGACCGGGATTCCGGTCGCAAAGCTGAGCGAGAGTGAGCGGAATAAGACACTGCATCTGGACGAAGAACTGCACCGGCGCGTCATCGGGCAGGATGACGGTGTGACAAAAGTTACAGAAGCGATTATCCGTTCCAAGGCGGGAATCAAGGATCCGACCAAACCGATTGGTTCCTTCCTGTTTTTAGGTCCGACCGGAGTTGGAAAAACCGAGCTTGCAAAAGCACTTGCGGAAAGCCTGTTTGATGACGAGTCAAACATGGTCCGTCTGGATATGAGCGAGTATATGGAGAAATACTCCGTTTCCCGCCTGATCGGGGCGCCTCCTGGATATGTGGGGTATGATGAGGGCGGTCAGCTGACGGAAGCAGTCAGAAGAAAGCCGTACTCGGTTGTACTGTTTGATGAGGTGGAAAAAGCGCATCCGGATGTATTTAACGTTCTGCTGCAGGTGCTGGATGACGGACGGATTACCGATTCCCAGGGGCGTACGGTGGATTTTAAAAATACAATTATCATTATGACCAGTAACCTTGGTTCCTCCTGTCTTCTGGAGGGGATTCAGGCGGACGGAAGTATTGCGGCAGAAGCAGAACATGCGGTTATGGAGGAAGTGCAGGGGCATTTCCGTCCGGAATTTTTAAACCGCCTGGATGAAATCGTCATGTTTAAACCTCTGGATAAGACCTGCATTGGAAATATTATTGGACTGCTTATGCAGGATTTGAACAGCCGACTTGCAGATAAGGAGATTCGTGTCGAACTGACAGAGGAAGCGGAGAGCTTTGTGACAGAGCACGGCTATGACCCGGTTTACGGTGCAAGGCCGCTGAAAAGATTTTTGCAGAAGTATGTGGAAACACTGTCTGCGAAGCTCATCCTGCAGGATGTGACAAGAGCCGGGGATACCATAGAAATAGGCGTATCAGGCGGTTCACTTGAAGCGCATGTAAAAGAAAATGCGAATTAAATTTTACGTTTTGCACAGTAAGAAATGATGAAAGCATTTGTTTTCTGGCATAATGTGGAAATTGATAAAAATTCGATAAAAGGTGTTGTAAAGTGTCGGGAAATCATGTATTCTAAGAAAGATGAAATGAAGTTTCCGACACTTATTTATGCAAATTACAAAAATTGATACAGACAGCCATGGACTTATTTGATTATATGAGAGAACAGAATATGGAGACGGAATCTCCGCTTGCCTCGAGGCTGCGTCCGGCAACGCTTGAGGAAGTTGTCGGACAGCAGCATATCGTGGGAAAGGACAGACTTTTATACCGTGCGATTAAGGCAGACAAGCTAAGCTCCATTATTTTCTACGGTCCGCCGGGGACTGGAAAGACAACGCTTGCCAGGGTAATTGCAAATACCACAAGTGCAGCGTTTGTGCAGATTAATGCAACGTCCTCCGGCAAAAAGGACATGGAGCATGTCGTGGAGGAGGCAAAGAGCCACCGGGGAATGTACGGCAAAAAGACAATCCTTTTCATAGATGAGATTCACCGTTTTAACAAAGCGCAGCAGGATTACCTGCTTCCTTTTGTGGAGGACGGGACCGTGATTCTCATTGGTGCGACAACTGAAAATCCTTATTTTGAAGTGAACCCGGCGCTGCTTTCCCGGTCCGTTATTTTTGAACTGGAGAAGCTTTCCGGTGAGGATTTAAAAACACTGATTCTCCGTGCCGTTTATGACAAGGATAAGGGAATGGGGTCCTATCAGGCGCAGATAGACGAGGATGCGCTGGAGTTTCTTTCTGATGTGGCAAACGGGGACGCAAGGGCCGCGCTTACAGCAGTTGAGCTTGGCATTATGACGACAGAGCGGAGTGAGGACGGAATCATCCATATCACACTTGACGTGGCATCCGAATGTATTCAGAAGCGCGTGGTTTCCTATGACAAATCGGGGGATAACCACTATGATGTGGTATCGGCATTTATTAAGAGCATGCGCGGCTCGGATCCGGACGCTTCCGTGTATTACCTGGCGCGGATGCTTTATGCCGGGGAGGACGTTAAGTTTATTGCAAGAAGGATTATGATACTGGCTTCGGAGGATATCGGAAATGCAGACCCGATGGCAATTACGGTTGCGGTGTCTGCGGCGCAGGCAGTCGAGCGGATCGGAATGCCGGAAGCGCAGATTATCCTGGCGCAGGCAGTGACATATATGGCGAGCGCGCCGAAAAGCAATTCGGCAGTGAATGCCATCAGTAAGGCAATGTCTGTTGTGGAAACCACGAGGACGCCGCCGGTTCCGCCGCATCTTATGGATGCACATTACCAGTCGGCGGGTAAGCTGGGACACGGACTCGGCTATAAATATGCACATAATTATAAAAATCATTATGTCAAACAGCAGTATCTTCCGGACGGACTGACGGACCAGATTTTTTATGAACCGTCAGAAAACGGATACGAAGCTGAAATTCGTGAATATTATAAAAAGATAAAAGAGAACCCGGATTAACAGACAATGGAAGCATGAATTACAATCAAAAGGAGGACATTATAAATGAAAACCTATCAGGAAATGAGCAAGGGCGAATTATTAAAAGAAAAGGCAGAGCTTGAGGCCGCTTTTGAAAAGATTAAGGCAAGAGGGCTTGCACTTGACATGTCAAGGGGAAAGCCGGGAGCTGACCAGCTTGACCTTTCCATGGGTATGTTAGACTGTCTGGATTCCAAATCAGTGCTTGAAGCAGCTGACGGTACAGACCTCCGTAATTACGGCGTTGTGGACGGTATATACGAAGCAAAAAAACTGATGGCGGAAATGGTTGGAACAAAGCCGGAAAATGTGATTGTTTATGGCAATTCCAGTCTGAATATTATGTATGACCAGATTTCCAGGGCGGAAGTTTTCGGTTACTGCGGCAGCACACCGTGGTGCAGGCTTGATAAAGTAAAATTCCTGTGTCCGGTTCCGGGATATGACAGACATTTTGCAATTATGGAGGACTTCGGCATTGAGATGATAAATATCCCGATGACGGACGAAGGACCGGATATGGACATGGTAGAAAAATATGTAAATAATGATCCTGCCGTAAAAGGAATCTGGTGTGTGCCGAAGTATTCCAATCCGCAGGGAATTGTTTATTCAGATGAAACTGTACGCCGTTTTGCAGCACTGAAGCCGGCAGCGGAGGACTTCCGTATTTTCTGGGATAACGCATATGCAGTACATCACCTTTATGACGATGACAGGGCAGAAATCCTGAATATTCTCGAAGAGTGCGAAAAAGCCGGAAATCCGGATATGGTATTCCAGTTCTGTTCTACCAGCAAAGTAACGTTTCCAGGAGCCGGTATTGCAGCAGTTTCCGCATCAAAAACGAACCTGGATGATATCAGAAAGCATCTTACGCTGCAGACCATCGGACATGACAAGATTAACCAGATGCGTCATGTAAAATTCTTTCCGGATGCAGACAGTATCCGAAAGCATATGGCAGCACAGGCAGAGATTATCCGTCCGAAATTTGAGCTTGTGGAGAAATACCTGAAAAAAGAGATTGCATCACACGGAATTGGCAAATGGGTAATTCCGAAGGGCGGCTACTTCCTTTCCTTTGAAGCAGTACCTGGCTGTGCGAAAAAAATCGTGGCAAAGTGTAAGGAGGCCGGGGTTGTCCTGACAGGGGCCGGGGCGCCGTTCCCTTATAAAAAAGACCCGGATGATTCTGTAATCCGTATTGCACCGACTTATCCTTCCATGAAAGAGCTTGAAGAAGCAGTTAAGGTGTTTGTGACCGTTGTCCGTATGGTGACAGTGGAAAAAATGGTGGAAGAGGAGTCTGACAGACAGTGCCAGAAAGGTGCATGAAGAGAATAAAGGAGCCGGCTTTATTTAAGGGGTGTTCCTGAATATAAAAAGACTGCTGCAGGGAATGATTACTTTGCAGCAGCTTTTTATTTTGCCGGATTTATGTTTACCTGTTTTCTTTTTTTGACTCCCGCGCATTTGGCAGACGGACATAGACGCGCTCGATGCGGTTCTGGTCCATGCGCTCGATGCGCAGAAGAATTTTGTCTTTGGTCCGGATAACCTCATTTTTCTCAGGCAGGTGGCCGAGCTGGTCCAGACAGTAGCCGCCCATGGTATCATAATCCTCTGAGACAAAGTTTACGGACAGTGCGTCGCAGACATCATCCAGATTGGCAGAACCGCGGACATAAAATTCGTATTCATTAATGGCGGTGATGTCGTCCTCCTCATCCGCATCATACTCATCACGGATATCCCCCACGATTTCTTCCAGCAGGTCCTCCAGAGTAACCAGTCCTGCCGTTGTACCGTATTCGTCAAGAACAATGGCAAGGGAGATGGAGGATTTGCGCATTTCAAGGAAAAGGTCTGCCGTATTTTTGTGTTCAAATGTAAAATACGGTTCCCGCATAATGGAATGCACGGAAAATTCCGCGGAATCATTTTGAAGAAGGAAATCCTTCATATTGATGATACCAATGACATTATCCGTTGTATCCTCATAAACCGGTATACGTGTAAACATATCCTGTTTAAATACTTCAAGTACTTCCTGATAGGTTGCGTTCACCTGTACAAAGGTCATATCAATGCGCGGAATCATAATTTCTTTTGCTTCAGCATCTCCGAAGTCGAAGAGATTATGAATCATCGCCCGTTCTTCATCTTCAATGACGCCGGATTCCTGGCTGACGTCCACAATGGTTCGCAGCTCCTCCTCAGTCATGACACGGCCCGCTTCTTTCGGATCCACCCGCAACAGAAACAGAAGTCCCATGGAGAGCTGGTTTACAATATAAATAAGCGGTGTAAATATTTTCATCAGTACGCCGATAAAACCGGCAATACGCAGTGCCAGTTGGTCTGCGCGGATGGTTGCCATGGTTTTTGGACTGACCTCACCGAAAATCAGAATCAGAAAGGTAAGGATTCCGGTCGCAATTCCAGCCCCGGCACTTCCGAAATGCCTGATTGCAAGGGAAGTGGAGAGGGAGGAGGCTGACAGATTGACAATATTGTTTCCAATCAGGATGGCGGAAAGCATCTTTCCGGAATTATCAGTAACGCGCAGTACCCGTTCAGCACGCCGGTCCCCGCTTTCTGCCAGCGTGCGCATGCGGATTTTGTTTACCGTTGTCAGGGCTGTTTCCGCCGAGGAAAAGAAGGCGGAAAGCAGCAGTAAAACTACCAGAATAATTAATTGTATAATATCACTGGGGTCCAAGTATAATCACCTCTTATAATGTAATATTCCTGCGAAGCAGGTGTATTGCCTGCAAATCACTTCGCGTAAGCGAACTGTGATGCTGTTTGAATTAGCTGGCATCCGTGCTGTAGTTTGGAGCCTCTTTGGTAATATGGATATCATGCGGATGGCTTTCACGGAGCGCTGCAGCCGAAATCTTGACAAACCTGCCGTTTTCTTTCAGGCTTTCAATATTCGGACAGCCGCAGTATCCCATACCGGAGCGAATCCCCCCGATTAACTGGAATACCGTATCCTCAAGCGTTCCCTTGTATGCCACACGGCCTTCCACACCTTCCGGTACAAGCTTCTTTGCGCCTTCCTGGAAATAACGGTCCTTGCTTCCGTTTTCCATGGCTGCAATAGAGCCCATTCCGCGGTATACCTTGTATTTTCTGCCCTGGTATAATTCAAAGGTTCCGGGAGCCTCGTCGCAGCCTGCAAACATGGAGCCCATCATACATACATTGGCTCCTGCCGCGATTGCCTTTGTCATGTCGCCGGAGTACTTGATACCGCCGTCTGCAATAATCGGAATACCGTTCTTTTTTGTGACCTCATAGCAGTCCATAATGGCGGAAATCTGCGGAACACCGATACCGGCAACTACACGGGTGGTACAGATGGAGCCAGGTCCGATGCCGACCTTGACAGCATCTGCTCCGGCATCAATTAATGCCTGGGCAGCTTCTCCGGTTGCAATATTTCCTGCAATCACCTGTAAGTTCGGATACTTTGCCTTGATTCGTTTTACGGCTTCAATGATATTTCTGGAATGGCCGTGCGCACTGTCCACAACAATGACATCCACATGAACGGCAACCAGTGCATCCACGCGCTCCATCATGTTTCCGGTGATTCCCACGCCGGCGCCGCAGAGCAGGCGTCCTTTTTCGTCCTTGGCGGAAAGCGGGTATTTAATCTGTTTTTCAATGTCTTTAATGGTAATCAGTCCCTTAAGGTTAAAATCCTTATCTACCAGCGGAAGTTTTTCTTTTCTGGCGCTGGCAAGAATTTTTTTGGCCTCATCAAGGGTGATGCCTTCCTGCGCGGTAATTAAGTTTTCACTTGTCATGGATTCTTTGATTTTTTTGGTAAAATCCGTTTCAAATTTCAGGTCACGGTTTGTAATGATACCAACCAGACGGCCGTTTTCGGTAATCGGGACACCGGAAATACGGAATTTTGCCATCAGATTATCTGCATCCAGAAGGGTGTGTTCCGGGGAAAGGGAAAATGGATCGGTGATAACACCGTTTTCGGAACGTTTTACTTTGTCGACTTCATCAGCCTGTGCTGCAACTGACATGTTTTTGTGGATAATACCGATTCCACCCTGCCTTGCCATTGCGATTGCCATTTTAGATTCTGTAACAGTATCC
>CANOLA010000034.1 GCA_947566705.1 uncultured Lachnospiraceae bacterium
TCTTGATTACAGGGAAATGCTTGATCCAACTATAAGATGGACAGACCGTTTACACTCTAGTTCAGGTGAATGGTCAGGGAATTTATGTGATTTCTATTTTCGGGTATACAATAAGGTGATTAAGGAGGTTAAAGTTCCGTTTGTAATGGATGGTGGAGACAGGGTTGATGATACGCCTGTTCATAAGGCGCTTCGGGAAGCGATTGCCAACTGCTTAATTAATGCAGACTATTATGGTACTCGTGGGGTTGTTATAAAAAAAGAACCCGATAAGTTGATACTGGAAAATCCCGGGTATATTAGGACTGGAAAAGTTCAGATGCGTAAAGGCGGAGAATCAGATCCCAGAAATAAGTCATTAATGAAAATGTTTAATTTGATTAATATTGGTGAACGGGCAGGCAGCGGAGTTCCGAATATTTTTAATACATGGGAAGAGCAGGGGTGGAAAGAACCTGTAATTGAGGAGCATTTTGATCCTGACAGAACAATTTTATCGCTTGAATTTATTGAAAAACAAGCGATAAAAACAAGCGATAAAAAACAAGCGATAAAAACAAGCGATAAAAAACAAGCGATAAAAACCGAAGGAAACAAGGAGAAAATAAGGAAATTCCTTAATAAAAATGGATTATCCAAAACAAGTGACATTGCGGATTACCTTGATTTAAGTCCGGCAAGGACAAGAGTCATCCTATCCGAAATGGAAGATATAGAAATTGTTGGAGAGAATAGAAATAGAAGATATAGAATCAGGCAATAAAAAGACATAAAGCAAGACTAAATACTTTTCCAAAAGCTGAGCTATTTAAAGTATGGTTTGCAGCAGTTCGCAGGGATAGAATTGAGGAATTCCCTGCAGAAGGCAACCGATTTAATGGCTTATCTGCCAGAAGACGAGATTGATATTGATGAGTTGGAGATGATTTTAAAGGAAATTTTCAAAACTGATATAAACGTTCTTCAGAATTCCAAATCACCTATAAGAACAAATATCAGACGCTTGATTATGATATATGATTATATGAAGTGGGGAAAATAAAAGAACTTCCTGACTAAAGCACCTGCAAAGCAGACACCGTACAGAAAGCCCTTTTATGATTGGTTTAGCACCTTAGAACTAAAGCACCTATAAATAGGCACCGATTCATCAGCGCTTAAATAACTTATGTAATACGAAAATTATTATACATGAGAAGTCGCGGTTTGTAAACAAAAATCTCATTTCCCAGAAAGGACCAACATGACAAATAACAACATCAACACCCTCGGCTACTACGACAACCATGCCGATGAATTCTACAACAGCACTGTAAACATTGAATTTTCCACAACGCAAAACCGTTTCTTGTCAAAACTGAAAAAGGGTTCTTATATACTCGATTTCGGCTGTGGTTCCGGACGTGATACAAAATATTTTCTGGAGCAGGGCTGTCGCGTTGATGCAATTGACGGCTCTGCTGAACTATGCAGGCTGGCTGACGAATACATAGGAATTGAAGTGAAAAAAATGTTTTTTCAGGATCTGGCAGAGGTGGACAAGTATGACGGCATCTGGGCATGTTCTTCCATATTACATCTGCCGATTGATGAGCTGAAAGAAGTCATGAAAAAGATGGCAGCTGCGCTAAAAGAGAATGGAATAATTTATACTTCTTTCAAATATGGATTCTTTGCGGGTGAAAGAAATGGGCGCTTTTTTACAGATATGACAGAGGAAACATTTGCAGAGTTTATAGGGGAAATAGAAGATTTAGAAGTGGAAGAACAGTGGACAACTTCGGATGTGCGGCCGGGAAGAGGTGAAGAGAAATGGCTCAACCTGATTTTGCGGAAAAAGCAGAAATTACTGAATTACAAATAGAATCTACGGATGTAATGACTGGTGACAGAAATAGAAACCGATATTTATTTTACCAGTTAAAAATGAGCATGTTAAAAGCAGATAGGATAGATATCATTGTTTCATTCCTTATGGAATCTGGAGTGAAGCTGCTCCTTAAGGACTTAAAGGCTGCTTTGGATCGTGGGGTACAGGTAAGAATTCTTACTGGAAATTATTTGGGTATTACCCAGCCCTCTGCATTATATCTATTGAAAAAGGAATTAGGCAACCGGGTGGATATGCGTTTTTACAATGATAAAAAACGTTCATTTCATCCGAAATCCTATATGTTTCATTATAAAAACACAGGTGAAATCTATATCGGTTCTTCCAATATTTCAAGAAGCGCATTAACTTCCGGAATAGAATGGAATTATCGTTTTAGCAGTCTTGATGACAAAATGAATTTCACTTTATTCTATGACACATTTGTTGACCTATTTAAAAATCATTCGATTGTAATTGATGATAAAGAATTGGCAAGTTATTCGAAAAACTGGCATAAGCCTGCAGTATCAAAAGATCTGGCAAAATATGATAATCTGGAAGACGATACAGATACCAGGGTGGAAGCACTTTTTCAGCCAAGGGGAGCACAGATAGAAGCTTTATATGCATTGGAAAACAGTAGGAGAGAAGGCGCGGCAAAAGGATTGGTGCAGGCAGCTACCGGCATTGGAAAAACATATTTGGCGGCCTTTGATTCTGCCGGATATAAGCGGGTATTGTTTGTGGCTCACAGGGAGGAAATATTAAAGCAGGCAGCGCTCTCTTTTGAAAATGTAAGACAATCGGATGATTATGGATTTTTTAATGGAAAACAGAAAGATACGGACAAATCTGTTATTTTTGCATCAGTTGCAACACTTGGCAGAAACGAGTACCTCACAAAAGATTTTTTTGCTCCGGATTATTTTGACTATTTGGTTATAGATGAATTTCATCATGCCGTAAATGACCAGTACCAGAAAATTGTAAATTATTTTAAACCGCAGTTTTTACTGGGACTCACGGCTACACCTGAAAGAATGGACGGTAAGAATATTTATGAAATCTGCGATTATAATGTGCCGTATGAAATTTCACTGAAAGAAGCAATTAACAAAGGTGCACTGGTTCCGTTTCATTATTATGGTATTTATGATGAAACGGATTATTCTTCCCTGCATCTTGTAAAAGGTCGTTATGATGAAAAGGAACTGAATGAGACTTATATTGGAAATGTAAAACGATACGATCTGATTTACAAGTATTATATGAAATACCGTTCTAAAAGGGCACTGGGATTTTGCTGTTCCAGACAGCACGCAGAGGAAATGGCGAAAGAATTTTGCAAAAGAGGAACAGAATCGGTTGCGGTATACAGTAATGCGGATGGTGAGTATTCAGAAGACAGGAACAAGGCAATTGAAAGGCTGAAGAACCAGAAAATAAAAGTGATTTTTTCTGTGGATATGTTTAATGAAGGAGTAGATATTGCTGCTCTTGATATGGTTATGTTTTTAAGACCGACGGAGTCACCAGTTGTATTTTTGCAGCAGTTAGGCCGTGGGCTTCGTACCAATAAAGGGAAAGAATACCTGAATGTTTTGGATTTTATCGGTAATTATGAAAAAGCAGGACGAGCGCCGTTCCTTTTAAGTGGAGGAAAAACATCCGCAGAAAGTGTGGTTCATGGTTATTATGATATTGAATATCCGGACGACTGCATTGTAGACTTTGATATGCGGCTGATTGATTTGTTCAGGGAACTGGAGAAGAAATCATTATCAGTGAAAGAGCGGATTAAGCAGGAATTTTACAGGGTAAAGGAATTACTGGATGGCAAAATTCCAACACGGATGGAGCTGTTTACATACATGGATGATGACATATATCAGTATTGTATAAAACATGCAAAGGAAAATCCGTTTCGGGGATATATGGAATTTTTACATGAAATGAATGAACTGTCTGAGGAGGAAGAAGGGGTATATTCTGGAATTGGAAGGGAATTTCTGGCAATGGTTGAAATGACGGATATGCAGAAGGTTTATAAAATGCCGGTTCTATACAGTTTCTATAATAGCGGCGACATGCGGCTGGCAGTTACAGATGAAGAGGTATTAGCTGCCTGGAAAGAATTTTTTGATAACGGAACAAACTGGAGAGATTTTGCAGCGGATATTACTTATGCTGATTATCAGGCAATGACTGACAAGCAGCATCTGAGCAAGGCAAAAAACATGCCTATTAAATTCTTAAAGGCTTCCGGAAAAGGTTTTTTTATCGAAAAAGAAGGATATGCACTTGCGCTCAGGGATGATCTGGAAGGAATCATAGAAAATGAAGCGTTTAAGAGCCATCTAAAAGATATTCTGGAATATCGCACCATGGAGTATTACCGCAGAAGGTATATAGGGGTGAAGTCATGATTAAATTTACAGAGCCAGAAGAATATGCGCAAAATTTAACTTATACAGATGAAGAAAAGGTGCTTACATTTTGTAAAATAATAGTTAAGGCTGTTGAAAAAACGCGAGAGGTAGTGACAATATGTAAAATGAAATGCAAGAAAGCAAATGATGCACTTGCATTGAAAGATAAGCAGGCAATGTGGAATGTTTTGCAGGAGTATATACATAAATTCCCTGAATTATATACAATGGCTAATGGAGTGCAGCTTAGACGTGTAGATGCAGATTTTTGTGAGAAATTAACGAAGGATGATGTGGCTAATCTTTTTACAAATAGGAGTGGTTCATATATTCAATTTCATGGTGTTTTTTGCGCATTTATAGGGTTTACCGACTTTTATGAATCTTCAACACAAACATTGAATCCTTATTTTGACAGACTGGAAAGGCGTGGGCATGATTTAACTTGCTGGCAACTTGCTGCTACCATTACGGAGAAAGTCCGATTAAGTATGACCTTATTGGTAAGGTGGCAGAGGGGACGGTACTTACACGAAAAACTGTATCAGCAGTCCTGCAGGGGATTAGGCAGGACAAGCTCTATATGTTCAGGAATAATCCGGAGGAGTTTATTTCAAAGGTTATTAAACCCATCAACGAGCAGAAAGCCACAATGATAGTCGAACATATTTCTTATGATACCATTGAGGGCGGATATGATTCAGACATTTTTACTGCTGGAAAGAATACACAGAGCTTTGATAAGGCTTTTCTTGCAAAAAAAAGCAATTCAGGATTATGTGTTTACGGATGGCTCGGCGGACAAGAGCATTGAAAAAAAATTTGTGGAGAATCTGGATGCTGCTGAGGAAGTATGTGTTTATGCAAAACTCCCAAGGACATTCCAAATCACTACTCCGGTCGGAAATTATTCCCCTGACTGGGCGATTGTTTTTTACGAGGGTAAAGTAAAACATATTTTCTTTGTTGCTGAAACGAAAGGAACCATGGAAAGCCTGAACTTAAGACCGATAGAGCAGGCGAAGATTTCTTGTGAAAAGAAGCTGTTTAATGAAATGTCAACAAGCAAGGTTAAGTATCATGATGTGGACAGCTATCAGAGTTTGCTTAAGATTATGAATGCAATTTAGTGTATTTGGGGCCGTAAGCTGCAGGGATAAATAATTTTGTGAATAGCAGATGCTTTTGATATAATACATGATGCAATAAAATTAATTACGGAAAGAATGGCGACCATGTTGAAAGAATAAAGCGAAGTGTGGTTGATTATATTATAACCGAAACAGTGTATAAATCAGTTGTTTTGAGATAATGAAACAAACATAAAAAATATTTGCGGGAGGCGCAGACCATGAGACGAGAAGACTATATTTCAGATGAAACAGTTATCAAACGTGCGAATGAAGCAGTAAGAATTGAGTTAGAGAAGAATAGGGCATTGGGGGTTCCGGTGGTTGTATATGACAGGAAAAGCCAAATTATATATCGGGAAAATGATGATGGAACTCGGACAGAGGTTGGAAAAAGGCTGAGAAAGGAGCGGTATAGTGAGCGAATTTCAAAAAAAGCCTGAGATTGTTATTTTCGCCGGGCCGAATGGTTCCGGGAAGAGTACGTTTACGCAATTATTAAAACCACCAATGGACTATATCAATGCGGATGAAATCAAAAAGTATTTGAAGTGTTCTGATTTAGAAGCTGCGCAATTAGCAGAAAAGCAACGGGAAGAACACTTGGAGAAGATACAGGAATTTTGCTTTGAAACAGTATTATCAACCGAGCGCAATTTGATACTGTTAAAAAGGGCAAGGGAAAAGGGATATTTCATACGCTATTATTATATTCTGACAGCGGATTCAATGATTAATGTATGGCGTGTAAAAGCGAGGGTAGAATCCGGTGGGCATGACGTGCCGGAAGAAAAAGTGATTGCAAGATATGATAGGGCATTGGATTTAGTTAAGGATGTAATCACAGTTTGTGATATTTGCCATATATATGATAATTCTGCCAATAGACCGTTTCGGATATTAAAAAAGAGAAAAGAACAGATATATTTTGATGAGTGTGATGATTGGCACTATGAAGATATTTGTGCTTTGACCGGTATTTTTAATATGGAAAGAAAATGCTTGAATTAGACAATTAGAATAACAATATTCAAGGCAATCTACTGAATATACAGTATTGTTGGAGATTGGCAAGGGGAGATGATGCAGAATGCCAGAATTATTTGATATATCAAAATTTGATTTATACAAAGAAGAAAACAGAAGAGAAGTAAAAAAAGGAAAAAGTCGGATTACCGGTTTCTTTGTGGGAAACATATTCTGTTTATGCAAATTGTTACGGCGGAGTTATTATTCTTGGGGTAGTTGAAAACAAGGATGGTTCATGGAGAACAACTGGACTGAATTCAGCAGATCAAAGCAAGATGCTCAAAGAATTTTGGGATAATATCAATAATCGAAAGAAAATCAATATTAATATTTTGCGCGATGATGACGTTGTAACCTATGATGTTAATGGGGAGCTGATCATTGTTATATATGTGCCGATGGCTAAGAGGGAGGAAAAGCCGACTTATATAAATGATGATTTATTTGGCGGTACATTTAGAAGTAATCATGAAGGCGATTATCGTTGCACGAGATTACCTATAAAAACAATTCTTCGTGATCAGGCGGAAAGTACTATGGATATGGAAATCCTGGAAGATGTTCCGTTGTAGGATCTGAATTATGAGACCGTTCGCGGATACAGAAACCGTCATAGGATGTTAAAGGCAGGACATCCTTTTGAAAGATTAAATGATGATGAATATCTTAGGAGTATTGGAGCTGCTGTTTCAAGAGAAGACAAACAACTTCATCCTACTGCGGCTGGGATGTTGATGTTTGGAGATGAGTATAATATTGTCAGGCATTTTCCTGATTATTTTCTTGATTACAGGGAAATGCTTGATCCAACTATAAGATGGACAGACCGTTTACACCCCAGTTCAGGTGTATAGTCAGGGAATTTAAGTGATTTCAAAATGCAGACTATTATGGTACTCGGGGGGTGTTATAAAAAAAACCGATAAGTTGATACTGGAAAATCCTGGATATATTAGGACTGGAAAAGTTCAGATGCGTAAAGGTGGAGAATCAGATCCCAGAAATAAGTCATTAATGAAAATGTTTAATCTGATAAATATTGGTGAACGGGCAGGCAGCGGAGTCTCGAATACTTTTAATACATGGGAAGAGCAGGGGTGGAAAGAACCTGTAATTGAGGAGCGTTTTGATCCTGACAGAACAATTTTATCGCTTGAATTTATTGAAAAACAAGCGATAAAAACCGCAGGAAACAAGGAGAAAATAAGGAAATTCTTTAATGAAAACGGATTATCCAAAATAAGCGATATTGCAGATTACCTTGACTTAAGTCTGGCAAGGACAAGAGCTATTCTCTCTGAAATGGAAGATATAGAAATTGTTGGGGAGAATAGAAACAGAAGATATAGAATCAAGCGATAACAAAATTCTACAACTACAATGCAAAAAGGAGGCATTTTAACCATATCTTAACCCAAATAGTCAAGATGTGGTTATGATATACATAACGGAGGTAAAAAAATATATGATATCGCCAGACAAAGTGAGAGAAGAAGCAAAGAAAAGAGAAAACGAAAATTTCAAGTTTCGTACTTTCCTGAAATGTCATGTAGACGAGGACGAGTTAGACAGTCAATTCCTGCGCTTACATAAAGAACTCTTTGCAGATTACGACTGCAGCAAATGCAGAAACTGTTGCAAGATGTATAAAGGAAGTATTCCACCGGAAGATATTGACAGGGATGCACAATATTTAGGAATCTCGCCTGAACAATTTATTGACACTTACTTGGAAAAAGAGGAGTTTGCTCTGAACTATCAGACCAAGCATAAACCCTGTGATTTCTGGCAGGAAGACGGTAACTGTAAATTGGGAGATTGCAAACCGAACAGTTGTAAAAAATATCCGTATACCGATCAGCCGGAGAGATTATCAAGCTTGTTGAGTATGTTAGATACGATAGAAATATGTCCGGTAGCTTTTAAAATTTTTGAGAGATTAAAGCAGGAGTATAGATTTAGGACACGTAGATAAATGGAGATCAGCTATGAACTTAACAAATTTTTTAAAACAGACAGATACTCTGACGTCGCAATATTCAACAGACCAGCTTATTGCTTTTATCCATGATATTGGGAGGGTTTGCCCGGAGCATCGCAGAGAAGATTTTCTGGAAATGCTGAAATCCGCAGGGGGAGAGGCAGAAAAAGAGGCAGACAAAGAGGAGGTTGATTTCGATGAAATGTACAGTCGTATCAGGGATAATTTAAAGAGTATTGACTCACAGGAAATTACGCTAACTGGGATATTGAACGAAGAATATGATGACTGGTATGACGACAGTGGCGAAGAATTTTATTATGAGGACAAAAGCGGCATTTCAGATATGCTGGAGGAAGCCTGTGATTTTGTGCATATCTGTATGGACACAGAGAGATATAAGGAAGGCTTTGCAGTTGGAAAGCAGATGTTTGAAATGGAGATTTTTTGTGATAATGAGTATGGCGATGAAGAACTTTCACTTGGGGATATGGTGCATCATGAGCTTTTGCACTGCGACCTGAAACAGGTTATTCTTGATACAGCGTACCTCGCATATTATGCAGTGCCGTCTGACAAACGTCCGGAGGCATTGTATGGAGTTATTGTAAATGCGAAAGAGGATACAGTTACATTAGAAGCAATTATGCAGCATGGAGATGAAGAATTGCCTGGGTTTGAAGAATTTCTTCCGTCCTGGGTTACATATCTTGGCGACAAGACCGGGCATGATGCGGACTGGCTTATTTTGGAAGCTGTTGATTTGTTAAATGATATTTCTTTGGAAGTACAGTATGCAAAAAAATATGCCGATGTCCATCCGGGATTATATTTGAATATACTGGAAAACGGGAAATCTGTGACAGTGAATGATATGGTATCTATAGGAATCAAAGCGATGAAGACGATACCAAAGAAATATGTTATCCGTAGTAAAGTAGCATTGAAAACGGCTGAGTATATTATTGCGGCAGACGGGGAACTGTCTTTATTGGAAAAGTGTTATTTTGCCGCATATGAATCAAATACGTCCGCACAAAATTATCTCCGCGCATTGTTAAATGGATATGGAAACGGAAAGAAAAGGGAAGAACTTCAAAAGTTATTCAGGGCATTTCCAAAGAATAAGAGCGATGGTTATTATACGCTGTATGAAGGGAATCATTTCCGATATGGAAGTGGTACATATTTTGAGAGAGAGGTAAACAACTCGGACAAAAATATGCTTTTAGTGCTCAGGTTCTTAGACGGACAGTTTGCAGAAGTATTGGACAAAGGATTGAATAAATCAGAAGCGCTGGGCTGGACGGGGACCTTTATGAAACAGGGGATTGCATTGTATTTGTTATATTTGCATGAAGGACAATGGACTGGTAAGGGAATCGCCGCTATGACAGAGAAGGCAAAAAGTGCAATGAAATTTTCTGCAGAAGAATATCGAAAAGGTACTTGCGGACTTGAGGAAACAGGAGAAAATGATTTGTTTTGTCAGTTGTTTTTACAATGGAAGTCCATGGTGCAAATGTCATCTGATATAAGGAACCGTGCCATAAAAAGAATCACAGCATTGCTGGAAAAGCGGACCGCAGGAATTATGGATGCAAACCGCAGAAACTATTATGGAGAATGTGCAGCGTATATCGCTGCTTTGGGTGAAGTGCGTGAATCCATGGGAGAGATGGGGGCAAAACAGAAGCTTATGACATCGTATAAGGATGCGTATCCACTAAGGCGGGCATTTCGGGAAGAAATGAGGAGGTATGGCTGGAACGATATTAAGAGGAAATAGAAGTATAGTAAAAGGAAGTGAAGTGTACGAAAAAATCGTACAGTTGAAAATGAAAGAGCATAAACATGGATGGAACGCATTAATTAAAATTGATGGTGGTGCAAAGATTGTGAGGTGCTGCAACGAATGAAAGCTATTCTACCAACATAAAAGGGAGCCACAGAGTGACTCCCCCAGTGCAGTCCTAAAACATACACCTCTTTCAATAACTATAGTATACGATATGAACTGGAAAAATGCAAGACAAATTTTGGATTTCAAAACGGTTATGTATTGAGGTAGGTCTCCAAAGCAGTTGTCTTTTGAGTAACATTTTGCTGTATAATTTGTGCATAAATTGTAGGTGCAACACTGCTTTGAAGAAATTGGTTTTGCTTTTGGTAGGTATGAACCAGTTGGCCTGCTCTTGTGGAACTAAAATCAACACGTTTCAGTAGACAACATACGATAATAATATAGTCAATCAGAGAATATAAGGTAATATTTTGTATGCCTGTTTCTTTTTCAATCCACTTTTTAAGTATAGGACTGATTTTTCTGTCTTTAAATCTGGTATCAAAAATAATATTATTATGGGCAACTGAATTGCGGAGTGATTTTATGGTGTAAAGCATACTGCTGAGCAGACTTCTGTTTGTATCAATGGAAACATCGAACATGTTTAATTGTTTCATGATGTGTTCCCTCGTTGTTTCGTTTAAACATTCAAAAAAGCTGGCAAGATCACTTAGATATAATATTTCAAAAACGACCCATAAAGGAGCATCTTCTCCACGATTGTAAAAATGACGAATCA
Organism: uncultured Lachnospiraceae bacterium; assembly: GCA_947566705.1. Lineage (GTDB taxonomy): Bacteria > Bacillota > Clostridia > Lachnospirales > Lachnospiraceae > Roseburia. The sequence continues at coordinate 11,028 of CANOLA010000034.1, forward strand.
TTTGGTTGTCATTGCCCTCTTCATCACGGTAACGTGTGGATAATTTTGAATATACAGAGTTTCTTAGTCTGAGTCGTTTGGATTGCAACTTTGTATTTGTAGTGTTGTCACGCATGCGTTCTTTATAGACGTGTTCAAATGTGCCGAGTTTTAAACCATTTACAGACTCATTGCAGACTATATTCTTTATGGCAGTTTCGATAAACATTAAGTCGGAATATAATGCGGCTTTTAATTTATTGTCATATTCAATTACAGCAACTATTTCACCGAAATCGGTATAAGGAATTTGATTGTGTCTGTTTTTAATGAAACGATAGCCTTTATATCCATGATAGTAACCATAACTGATTAATTGTTGTTTTTGGTAACTGCCGTTGATTTGAATATTGCAATCATTTCTTAAATGCCTCATTAAACCGTTTATTGTCTGTGGAGTATTCATCTAAGCCCCTTCTTTCTCTGTGGTATGTACAAAGTATAACAGTAAATAAAAATAGAGGCAATAAAAATTCACTCGTACGTTAATGATATATAAGGAGGCTAAATGGCTGACTGGAAAAAGTTATATGATAAAGTAATAACATGACAAGAACCAGCACAGTTGCCAGAATGTAACGGAATGTGGTAGAATCTTGTCATGGAACAATTGTGCTACAGATCCCTTTTGCTACTGTTTTATCCAGAGATTTCACCGCACTAATACCCCATTCACGAGAAAGGATTCCCAAAAATGAAATTATTACACATAGCAGATCTTCACCTCGGAAAGACCGTAAATGATTTTAATATGATTGAGGACCAGGAGTACATTTTAAATCAACTTCTGGACATTATCCGAGAACAAAAGATTGATGCAGTTCTGATTGCCGGAGATGTCTATGACAGGTCCATTCCAAGCGAAGAGGCAGTAAAGCTTTTGGACTGGTTTCTCTGTCAGCTCGCCGGGATGCACACCGAAACATTTATTATTAGCGGAAACCATGATTCAGATGAAAGACTGAATTTTGGAAGCAGCTTATTTGAAATAAATAATATTCATATAGCAGCCAAATACGATGGCACACTATACGAAAAGGAATGCAGTGACGAATTTGGAAAGGTTCATATCTGGCTGCTTCCATTTGTAAAAGCTTCACAGGTAAAACATTTTTATCCGGATGAAAAAATAGAATCTTATGACGATGCAGTCCGTGCGGTTCTGGCGCATGCGAATCTGGATTTTTCCCAAAGAAACATTCTGGCAGCGCACCAGTTTGTGGCGGGAAAAAGCGAGGAAATAAAGCTGGGAGGTTCAGAGGGCGCATCGGTACAAAATGTTGGGACGGTTGAAAAAATAGGTACAGACTGTTTTGATGGTTTTGATTACGTCGCACTGGGGCATATCCATTCCCCACAGCAGGTGGGCAGGGAAACCATTAGGTATGCAGGTTCGTTACTTAAATATTCCCTGAGTGAAGCAGATACTGCCAAATCCGTACCGGTGGTTACATTTGGGGAAAAGGGGGAGGTTCAGGTTGAACTTGTGGAATTAAAACCCCGCCGGGACCTTCGGCATATAAAAGGGAAAATGAAACAGCTTCTGGCTCCGGAAAACATTATTTCGCCGGAGGATTACATTTATGTAACACTGACAGACGAAGAACCGGTAAATAATGCCATGGATATTTTTCGGCAGTATTATAAAAATACGATGCAGATTACATACGATAATGCACATACACGGGAAATGGAACATGTGGACATTGCAAAAGTGACAGAGGGAAAAACCTATTCTGAACAGATATCAGAATTTTATCGTATGATGTATGGAACGGATATCAGTAATGAAGAATTGCAGATTATGGAAGAAGTTGCAAGAGAGGCAGGTATTACAGAATGAAACCGGTAAAACTGATTATGAGTGCATTTGGACCGTACGCCAAAGAAACGTTGCCAATTGATTTTGAACAATTTGAGGAGAAAGGACTTTTTTTGATTTCCGGAGATACGGGTGCAGGAAAGACGACAATTTTTGACGCAATCTGTTTTGCATTGTACGGAAAAACAAGCGGGACATACCGGGATGAGAATAATTTACGGAGCGAATATGCGAAGGGCTCGGAGAAAAGTTTTGTGGAGTTTTATTTTACGCATCAGGGGAAACAATACCATATCCGCCGTACACCCTCATATGAACGGCCAAAGCAGCGGGGAGAAGGAAACATTTCTGAAAAGGAAACAGTAGTGTTCTATTGCGAAGATGAGCTGCCGGTTGAAGGGAAAAAAGAAGTAAATGCCAGAGTAGAAGAACTTTTACATATTAATTTTAACCAGTTCAAGCAGATTGCGATGATAGCACAGGGGGAATTCTGGAATCTGTTAAATGCCAAAACCGAGGAGCGGACAAAGATTTTAAGAACCATATTTCAGACAGAGGGATACGAAAATATTAAGGACAAGCTGCAGGAACGGAAGAACAAGAGCCTCTCGGACTGGAAGAAAACAAAGGACAGTATGCTTCAGTATTTCCGGGACACTGGGGCGGCAGAGGAAAGTGCATATGCAGAAGAATTAGAAGCACTGAAAGAAAACGCGGGGAAAAGCGAAAGCTTATGGAATCTGGACGAAATGCTGGAGATGATAGACAGCGTGACTAAAGAGGACGAAGCATCTCTTAAAAAATGCCGTCAGGAAATTGAAAAAGAAGAGAAAACCTATGAAGAAAAAACCAAAGAGCTGAATACTGCAAAAACAAATAATGATTTTTTGCGCCGTCTGTCAGAATGTCAAAAAGAAAAGGAAAAACTGGATTCCGAAAAGGAAAATATCGAACAGCTCAAAATCCTGCTGGAGCGTCAGAAAGCAGCAGTCCGTGAAGTGAAGCCGTTTTTTGACGCATTTCAAAAAGATAAAAAAGAAGCAGAAGAAACCGAAAAACAGATAAAACAAAAAAGTGAAGAACTGGATGCCGCGGCAGAGCAGGCAAAGCTGGCAGAAAAACAACTGGAAGACGCGGAAAAAGAAAGGTCTGTTGCAGAAGGATTAAGCAAAAAATCGGACAGGCTGAAAGAGGATTTTGTAAAATATGAAAAACGGGAGGAAACTGTTTCTGCCATTGACTCGCTTGATGGGGAAAGAAGTGAACTAGAGAAAGAAAACGAAAATTTAAAAAAAGAAGAGAGCGAATTAAAGGATAAAATTAACCGGCTGGATAAAAAAATAAAAGACCTGAATGACTGCAAGGCGGAGTTTATCAAAGTACAAAACAAGGGTGAGGATTTTGTCGAAACAGAAGCAGTATTAAAGGCTTTAACAGAATCTGAAATTCCAGAATACCAAAATGCGGTTGAAGAGCTTGCAGAAAAACAGGAAGCTTTAAAGAAGGCACAAAAAAAGTATGATGTTGCAAATGAAAAACGAATGCACGGGGAACGTATTTTTGAAAACTGCCAGGCGGGAATTCTTGCAGAGGATCTGGAAGAGGGAAAAGAGTGTCCGGTCTGTGGTTCCGTGCATCATCCAAAGCTGGCGGAATTACCAGACGAAACAGTTTCGGAGGCAGAGATTAAAAAGCTCAGAAGTAACGAAGAGAAAGCCAGAGAGGCAAAAGAAGCTGCTCTTCTGGAAGCAGAAACGGCAAAGAAAGATGTGGAAGCAAAAGAAAAAACATTGCGGAAACGGATTTTGGAGTATATGGAGTCAGATGTCCCGGAGGAAGAAATTGTCACAAAAAAGCTGACAGAGTTTTTTCCGCTTGTTTCACAAAAACTGGATAAAATAAAAAAAGAAATTCAAAGAAATTCAGATGCCCAAAAACAGTTAGAGAAAGACTGCAGGGCTTTTGATAAAGCAAACAGGGAGATTGAAAAAGCCAGAAATGAGGAAACGAAGGCACTGAAAGAAAAAACAGAAGATTACGATGCAAGATACACAAAGAACCAGACGCTGCTGGTTACAAAGCGGACAGAACTGAAAGAATTTGAGAAGCTGGATTATGCGGATTTAAAAACCGCAAAAAAAGAACAGAAGAAAGCGGAAAAAGAAGCAAAGAAAATTTATGATGCAATAGAAGAAGCAGACAGGAAAAAGAAAAATGCGGAGAAAGAAAAAACAAAGCTGGAAGCAGCACTTTATACGTTAGAGGAGACTGGAAAGTCCCAGAAAATAAAGGCTTCTGAATCCGAAAAAGCTTTAGAAGATAAATTAACAATATCCCAGTTTTCTTCCAGCGAGAAATTTCAGGAGTTTCTTGTGACAGAAAACGAAATCACGGACAGGGAGCAGCAGCTCAATGAATATAACCAGAAAGTAGAAACGAATAAAGCACAGTTAAAGCAGGCGGAGGCTGATGCAAAAGACAGAACCCAAGTGGATGAAGAAAAATTAGAGGAAGAGGTGAAAAAGCAAAAGAATTATATTGAGGAACGCAGGGACAGACAGAACCGGATAAAAAACCGAATGGACAAAAATGATAATATAAAGAAGGAAATGAGTAACCGAAAAAATAGTCTGACGAAATATGAAAAGGAAAAAAATTTGTGCGGCAGGCTTTATGATTTGGTGGCAGGTAATCTCTCCGGAAAATCAAGAATTACATTTGAACAGTATATACAGGCCGCCGGATTTGACCACATTATCGCGGCAGCAAACAGGCGACTGTTTCCAATGAGCGATGGTCAGTATGAACTGATTCGGAAAGAGGATTCTGGGAGAAAGAAAAGTAAGGAGTTTCTGGACCTTGAGGTAAAGGATAACTTTACGGGGCATAAAAGACCTGTCGGAAATCTTTCTGGCGGCGAAAGTTTTAAAGCATCTCTAAGTCTGGCGTTGGGTCTGTCGGATACGGTATCCTCAAATCTGGGAGGGGTTCAGATGGATGCTCTTTTCGTGGACGAAGGGTTTGGAACACTCGACCAGAAATCCATGGAAAGCGCGATGGATATTCTGATTCATCTGTCCGCTGCCAATAAACTGGTAGGAATTATCAGTCACCGTGAAGAGTTAAAGGAAAATATTGCCCAGCAAATCAGGGTGAAAAAGACGAAAAACGGGAGCCTGATTGAGGTTGATACAGGGTTTTAAGAACAAAGTTCGCTGTAAAAAGTGTATTAAATACACAAAAGTTCGTTGTGTTTTTTGTAATTACAGCATTTCCATAGGAAATAAAACACCTGTATATGTGTAAAAGAAAGGAAAATAAAATTGGAAAAAAATAAGACTTTGAAGAAATTTGAATTCAGAAATATCAGACAGGAAGAAGCAGAACAGGCAGTTGCAATAGAGCAGACTTGCTTTCCGCCAAACGAAGCATGCTCAGAAAAAAGCATGAAAGAAAGAATTGCGGCAGCCCCGGAACTGTTTCTTGTTGCGGTAGACAAAGAAACCGGAAGGATTGCAGGATTTTTAAATGGGATTGCTACAGATGAAAGTGCTTTCAGGGATGAGTTTTTTACAGACATTGGCTTATATAATCCCAATGGAAAAAATGTTATGCTGGTGGGGCTGGATGTACTGCCTGCTTACCGTAAACAGGGACTTGGCAGAGAGCTTGTATCCCGGTATATGCAGAGGGAACGCAAAAAGTGCAGGCAGATGCTTGTTCTCACCTGCCTTGATTCAAAAATAAAAATGTATGAAAAATTTGGATTTCAGGATAGAGGGATTGCCAATTCAGCTTGGGGCGGTGAGGAATGGCATGAGATGAGCTGTACCTTGGGAACCGTATAGCAAAAGCATTAATTCTATCTGCACTCCACATCGGCGCAATAGGTACGGCGATTGACTCGATTGGTGAGAAAGATTATAATTACATTATCAAACGTCAAGTATAACAAGGGGGTGAACCATTTGACGACAACCGAATTTGAACAAATTCTTTCAAAAGGTGAAAACCTGACTGTGGAATTTAAATCATGGATACACGCAAAAGATATGAGAGAACGCATATCATTGGCGGTGGACGAACTTGTTGCATTTGCCAATGCGAAAGGCGGAACTGTTTATATGGGTGTCGAAGATGATGGGACCGTGACAGGATGCACAGGCTATGATACCCAGAAAATAATGGAATCTATTTATGACAGAACGCGTCCGTCATTGTTTACAGATGTAGAAGTTATAAACTATAAAGGAAAAGATGTGCTGGCGGTTAATGTTGAAAGAGATGGAACCACATATGCAATTTCAGATGGAAGATGTTTAAAAAGACTGGGCAAGAATTCTAAACCCTATTATCCGGATGAAATGAGCAATAAGTATACAGCTCTTCAGAATCCTGATTTTTCAGGGCAGATTTTGGCGGATAGCACCATTGAAGATGTAAATGCATTGGAAATTTATAATCTAAAAGAAAAACTGAAAATTCGTGATCCGAACGCTTCTCTTCCAGAGCTGGAAGATATGTCTTTTTTAAGGGATTTAGGTTTTATAAAAGAGGATGGAATGATTGACAGACTGACTATTGCAGGACTGCTTTTTGTGGGAAAAGAGACTTCCATCAACCGGTTGCTGCCCCAGGCAGAAGTCATATATCTTCACTATTCAGCAGATAATCTGGAAGAGTATGACTCCAGATTAGACTTAAAGCAGCCAATCATATCTGTAATTGACCGCCTGACAGAGAAGATACAAAACAGTAATAAAATTGTAAATGTGCAGGTAGGACTGTTCCGGTTGGAGGTTGAAGATTTTTCAGAGAAAGTGTTTCAGGAGGCGCTTTTAAATGCATTATCACATAGAGATTATATGAATACCGGTGCAGTGTATGTAAAGCATTACCCGGACAGAATTGTGATTGAAAGTCCCGGTGCTTTTCCAGAGGGGGTTACCGAAAAGAATATAATAACGCACCCATCTACGCCAAGAAATAAATTAATTGCAGAGACACTGCAGCGATTAAAATATGTGCAAAGGACAGGACAAGGGGTTGATATTATTTTTAGAGAAGCTGACAGCTAAAGTATATGATGCAATTAAATCGGATGTAGAGTATGTTCAGGATACAGTAATTCGGTATGTAAAAGCGAAAAGCCTGATAGAGGAATATTTGCAGTCTGCTGAATTTATTACAAATGAAAAGATTCGGGAACTGTGTGGATTTACAAGACAGCAGGCACGGGACACCCTGGATAAAATGCAGTCTGAGGGAATTCTGCGGCTGGAAGGAAAAGGACGTGCGGCGAGATATTATTGTAACAAATGCGTTTAAATGCGTTTAAATGCGTTTAAATGCGTTTTAAATGCGTTTATTAATATGGAAAACGCATTTAAACGCATTTTTTAAAAATATGAATATAAGATTCCCAATGCAGCCTGTCCTTCTTACCTCCCCCGAATCTCCCCCATCAGCGCATTCAGCACCCTCTTCTTATCCGCACTCCACATCGGTGCAACCAGCGTCCGTTTGTCCCCGTCCCCGGTCATGCGGTGAATCACCATGTTTTTTGGCAACAGCTCCAGGCAGTCTGCCACCAGCCGTACATATTCATCCAGCTCCAGTGTCCTAAATTTCCCGGCAAGGTATTCCTTTTCCAGGTCCGTGCCGTGAATGACATGCAAAAGCTGCAGCTTGATGCCGTCCGCGCCGCCTGCGCCGACATAGGAAACGGTCTGTTTCATTTCTTCCTCTGTTTCACCCGGAAGTCCGAGAATAATATGCGTGATTACAGTAAGCCTTGCGTTTTTCAGTCTCCTTACGGCATCATCATATACCACAAGCGGATACCCCCTGCGGATGTATTCGGCGGATTTTTCATGGATGGTCTGCAGTCCGAGCTCCACCCAGACCGGCTTTATCCGGTTCAGTTCCGCAAGCAGGTCTATGACATCATGCGGCAGGCAGTCCGGACGTGTGGCAATGGAAATTGCCACAACATCCGGCTGCATAAGTGCTTCCTCATACACGTTACGCAGCTTTTCCACAGGTGCATAGGTATTCGTAAATGCTTGAAAATACGCAATGTATTTGCCGCTTTTGATTTTTTTTTCCAGGCGTTTCTTTCCCCGTGCAATCTGTTCGGTGACAGACAGATTCCTGCATTCCGCAAAATCCCCGGAACCTGCGCCGGAGCAGAAAATACAGCCTCCTGTGCCAAGCGTTCCGTCGCGGTTCGGGCATGTAAATCCTGCATCCAGTGCGAGTTTATAAACTTTTTCCCCAAAGGTATCTTTCAGATACTGGTTCAGTGAATAGTATTCCATGCTATTAACCGGCAAAGCTTAAGCCGTCAAATAAGTCAACGGAAGGAATTTCCTGCTGCACCCACGCGCCGTTTTGTTCTGCCAGCACAATGATTGTATAAGGATCTCCTTCTTTCATGGAAAAGCAGGCATTCTGCTCTTTACCGCTGTCATCTTTGTAAGAAAAATAAATCGTAATGGTGTCGCTGCCTTTTTCTTTTTTAAAACTCCGTATGGCAACCTCTGTTCCTTTTGGAATGGCTGCAACGGCAGAACTCAGAGGGTCGGCAAAATATGTATGAAAATCTTCTTTTGCTGTCACCGGATAATCACTGCCGTAACGCTCATGGTATGCCATGAATTCACCTTCCGTCAGCTCCTGCATTTCAAGCTTTTCCCCGGTAAGTTCCCATGTTCCCATTGTCCAGTCAGTCTGGATAATATCGCATCGTGTAACCGCGTTTACGGTTCCATCCCCCGGAATCGTAGTGGAAGAATCATCAGGGGATGCGCTGAAACCGCCAAGCAGTATGAGGTTATCACCGGTATAACGGAGCACATAGGTATATGGATCATCACTTGGACCATAATCGAAAAAGGCAATTTCCACAAAAGAATCTGAGGTATCCAGATCCAGAAAATAATAGTGCTCAGTTTTCGGATCTGTAGTAAAAAAGGAAAGCTCATCGCGCATATAGGCACTGTCGAAGGTCTTTCCGGAAACTGTAAGCTCCGGTATGGGATCATATCCGTCGTCATGCGCTAAGTCCGCCGACACGGTTTCAGCCGCACCATCCCCGTTTAAGTCAATTTCACTTGTTGCGCCAAAGGATACTTTTGTTAAAATGTCCACAGAATCTTCTTTCACAGACTGTGAACCATTTTCTGATGGTGTGTTTTTTTCTGTTTCCATGGTTCCCTGTGCACCGGTCTGCGACTGTGTTTCCGTAGCAGAGGACGGCACCGTCAGCAGCCCGAATGCAAGGACTGCACTAATTATGATGCACAGCGGGATAATATATACCGCCGGTTTTTTGTAATTCAGTACATGTTTAATTCTCATTTTTACACCTGCCTTTCCAAATGCAATGGGGGCTGACAATGTCCTGCAGTTTGTGCTTACATTAAGCAGTGCGCCTGCATAGCATGTTTTTTCGTGGGAATCCATTTCCCGTATGACCTGCTCGTCGCAGGACAGCTCGATGTCGCGCCCCAGAAGGATATATGCCATCCAGACCAGTGGATGAAACCAGTATACGGACGTTACAATATACCACAAAAATTTTATAATATGATCCCTGTTTTTTAGGTGCGTGTATTCATGCGCAAGGACATATCCAAGAGTTTCCTTGTCCATATAGAAGGGAACATAAATCCCCGGGCGTATGAACCCAAAGAGAAACGGAGTTGAAATCCAGTCGCTCTGCCAGATGTTTTCCATATAAGGCAAATCATCCGCAGGTTTGTCCGGCGCAATATTCTTAAGCCGGACAGCGTCACGAAGCTTAAGCCGGAGACGGATGTAACCTGCTGCGCCCCACGCAAGCATCAGACACATTCCAAGCAGCCATACCCGGCCTGCAGTCTGCAGTTTCCGTGCCGGGTGGTCTGTAAGGACTGCCGGTTTTTCTGTATTACCGGCAGGAATCCGGTCAGGAACAGGATTGCCATCTGTTTTTGGACTGGCGGCTGTCATCAAATGTTTCACAGACATGCCTGCCGGGAGTTTCCCTGCTGCGGAGACTGCCGGCCCATGGACTGTCCGGGTGATTTCCGTAAAGTCGTAAAAGCTGAACGGACTCTCCAGATTTACAGGAACCAGCAGGCGCAGTCCCAGAACCAGCCACAGAATGACAAAAATACGGTGCGGCACTTTCAGCTTATGCAGCAGTGCAGCCGCCAGAATAAAGACTCCCGCAGGAATGCTCATGTCAAGCAGCGCAGAAAATACAGTTTCTGTCATGGCTGTTCACCTCCCCTGTCATACGCATCCAGCATCTGCCGGATTTGCGCAATATCCTCCCGGCTTAAATTTTCCTTTCTCGTAAAGGCAGCCACGAACTGCGGAATGGAGCCGCCAAAGGTACGTTCCACCAGTTCGTCAATTTCCGCTTCCTGCACCTCGTCTTTTGAGACCAGCGAGGTTACCGTGGCGTTTTCATTTCGGACCACCCCGCGTTCGGACAGCCGTCTTATGACGGTATAGGTGGTTGCCTTGCTCCATTCCAGGGTTTCACGGCAGAGCTTTACCAGCTGTGTGCTGCCAGCCGGCTCATGTTCCCATAAAATCTGCAGAAAGTGGTATTCGCTTTCAAAAATTTTTGGTGTATTGCCCATATGTTTATCTCCTCCCGAACATTAGCATACAACATGAGGTTTAATGCATTAGACCTTGTTTGGAGTTTAACACGTTAAACCTGATTTGTCAACAGATAATAATTTTGCAAATAGAAGATTGTCCCTTTGTCTAAATTGTGGTAAAATAATAATATATGTATTACAATTTTGTATGAATTGTACGGAGTGGAGTTCTGAGTACGGAGGAAACTGCATGAAAAATAACAGAAAATTACGAATTACGATCCTGCTCCTTATAGTAATGACGGTATCCGTTTTCAATACGGGATGCGGGAAAAAAGAACAGATACAGCTGACACTCTGGGCATCATCGGATGACCGTGAGATTGTACAGCAGGCAGTGGACGAATTTATGGAGCTGCACAAAAAAGAAGCGGATTTTGACATTACAGTTCATGAGGAAAACCTGGAAAACCTGAAACAGACCGTATTGGCGGACCTGGATTCGGCAGCGGATATTTACAACTTTGCCAGCGACCAGTTTACAGATCTGTATGCTGCCGGGGCACTGCAGGAAATTACACTTGACAAAGAAGAAGTGATGAATAACTGCGGCGGCGAGGATGCCCCGGTTGTCGAGGCAGTAATGGAAGACGGGAGGCTTTTTGCGTATCCGTCCTCTTCCAGTAACGGATATTTCATGTATTATAACCGTGCATATTTTTCCGATGAGGATGTAAAGACGCTCGACGGGATGCTGTCTGTTGCGGCTGCAAACGGAAAATATGTAAGCATGGACTGGTCCAGCGGCTGGTATCTGTATTCGTTTTTTTCCGGAGCGGGCATGGATGTGACGATTTCGGAAGACGGAACACATAATGAATGTAACTTTAATTCTGTGGACGGGAAGTATACAGGAAAGCAGGTGGCTGAAGCAATGCTGGATATTGCTGCAAATCCCGCATTCAAAAATGTTGTTGCAGACAATATCAAGGAAGAAATCCTGCAGGGCGAAATCGTTGCCGCGGTAAACGGCACATGGAATGCAACCATGTTTGCGGAAGTGCGGGGGGATGACTGTGCAGCGGTAAAGCTGCCAACCTATACGCTTGCCGGGGACCAGGTGCAGATGGGCAGTTTTGCCGGCTATAAATATTTTGGGGTAAACTCCCACAGCAGGCATCCCGAATGGGCGATGAAGCTGACAGAATATCTGACAGATTATGACAACCAGCTGATCCGCTATGAAAAGGTCGGGGATGCACCGGCAAATGTGGAGGCGGCGGCATCCGCCCAGGTGAAGAAGTCAGCTGCAATTGTGGCGCTTGGGGAACAGAATAAATATGCCAAGGTCCAGAATGTGCTGGATACCTACTGGGAGCCGATGTCTGTTTTTGGGACGTATGTGGCGTCCGGAAACCAGGATGACAGAGATCTCCAGGAGCTTCTGGATGAAACGGTGGAAAAGATAGAAAAGGTTCAGTAAAATATAATCCATAGATGTTTTTGGGAAGGAGGTGGAGTATATTTATGAAAGGGAAAATAAAAAGACTGCTGATAGTTATGCTGGTTATCTGTGTGATTAACATTGCGTTTGTTGCATGCTTTTTATGGAATCTTTACCAGACGCGCAGAAACTATGAAAAGATTCTGAACCAGTATATTGTCAGTGAAGAGGATGTGCTTCGTCTGAGTGAATCCATTTACAGAATTCAGGCGCTGACATTATCCCAGCTGCTTTCAACCGATGATGAAATCATTGAATCCATGGCGGGTGACATTGAGGAACTGGACAGTGATATACGTGATACATTTTCCTATCATTCAGAAAATCTCATTGATGATGACGAAAAGGACCTTTTTCATGAGGTATATTCAGACTATATCAGATATATGTCACAGCAGGGTATGCTTTCAGAAATCAATCTGAAGTCATCCCGCGAAACAGCAAACTATTATGTAAATACCGTAATGAAACAGCAGCTGTCAGACATAAACGGGGATTTAAAGGAAATCAGTGAATATGCCCAGGAAAAAATAGCCGTAATCCGGGATAACCTGGACAGGTCGAACCATATAACAAATGTGGCGGTGGTGTTTGCCGCGATATTTTCGGTTGCAATCATTACAGGGCTTCTGGTACTGTTTACTAAATTTTCAGATAATATCATCATTAGCTATAATGCAGAGCAGAAACAGCATGAGGATGACATTATCCGGATGCAGCATAAGACAATTGAAGGCATGGCAGAGCTGGTAGAGAGCCGTGACGGGGAGACGGGAGAGCACGTCAGGCGTACTGCATACTATGTGGAAAAGATTGCGGAGCAGCTCGTCCGGATGGGAATCTATACGGACGTTCTTACGCCGGAATATATTGAATACCTGAAGAGATATGCGCCGCTTCACGACGTGGGTAAAATTGTTGTATCGGATACCATACTGTTAAAACCGGCAAGACTTACCAAGGATGAATTTGAGCGGATGAAGGTGCATACAGTGGAGGGCGGCAGGATAGTTGAGCAGATTTTGTCGGATATTGAAACGCCTGAGCGGGTAAAAATTGCGCAGGATATTGCGACATACCATCATGAAAAGTGGGATGGAAGCGGTTATCCGTTCGGACTGTCCGGTGAGGACATTCCGTTATGTGCCCGGATTATGAGTGTGGCTGATGTATTTGATGCGCTGACTTCCGTGCGCTGTTACAAGGAGGCTTATTCCCTGCAGAGTGCATATGATATCATTGAGTCGGAGTCTGGGAAGCAGTTTGATCCGAATATTGTTAAGGCATTTTTTGAACTGAAGCCTGGCATTAGTGACTATCTGCAGCAAAGGAGTGCATAGCACGGGAAATTACAGGGCTGGGAGGAAATTTTTAAATGAAACTATATCTGATTCGCCATGGGGAAACAGACTGGAACCAGGTGCACCGTTTTCAGGGAAGGGAAGACATTCCGCTGAATGCTGACGGAATAAAACAGGCGAAGCTGACAGGAAACGCGCTTAAAAATCTGGGGATTGAAGCGGTTTATACGAGTCCGCTCCAGCGTGCCCTGCGGACAGCGCAGGAGATTGCAGTGCAGACCGGACTGCAGGCGGAAGACGTTTATCCCATGAAAGAACTGATTGAAAGGGACCTGGGACCTTATTCCGGACAGATGGTAAAAGACAAACAGGAATACTTTGCAGTGGCAGCCGGTGCAGGCGTATCAGGAATGGAGCCGTTTGACAATGTTCTTGTGCGGATGCAGCAGGCGCTTGTGCTGATGGAACGTGCCGGCTTTACGGTCGTTGCAGCAGTCTCCCATGGGGCGGCAATTAATGTCCTTCTGGCGGGGCTGTCTGATCATGAGGTGGGTACCGGAAAAACAAAGCTGCATAATGGCGGAATCAGTCTGATTGAAGGAACAAAAGCAGAAGGTTTCAGGCTTGTGCGCATAAATGTCAGGCCGGAGGAGTTCTGACTGCGGAGTGGTTAAAGACCAGTACATATCCAGAAGGGAAAGGCCGAACGAATGAAAATTGTGGTCTGTGATGACAGCAAGGAAGATCTGAAAGAGATAGACGGACTGCTGATAAAATATAAAACCGAACATGCAGATGCAGAGTTTGAAGTGGAATGTTTTACAGATTCAGACCTGCTCTACCGCAGGATTCTGGATGGAAAACCGGGAGACGTTTATATACTGGACATGATTATGTCTGAAAAAACCGGAATAGACATTGGAAGCCTGATACGGAGTACAGATGAAAAAAGTGTTATCATATACATTACAGCCTCTGATGATTTTGCACTGGAGGCGTATGGCGTGCATGCTGTGAGATATCTGTTGAAGCCGGTCAAAAAAGAGCAGTTTTATGAGGCGGTTGATTTTGCGTTTAACAGTATCCCAAAGAAAAAGCCGGAAAATTCATATCAGGTAAAAACAAAGGAGGGACAGGTTGCTGTCCCGTTTTCACAGATTGAATACATCGAAAATTATTCCAGAGTGATAAATGTCTGTATGACAGACGGAAAAAATATAAAAAGCATCTATATAAGAAAATCATTTAATGAAGAAACAAAGCCGGTTCTGGAGGATAACAGGTTTATTCAGGTACACAAATCGTTTATTATCAATATGGAATATGTGGACAGGCTGGCACAGGGCAGTATTACTATGGAAAGTGGGAAAAACATTCCGGTCAGCAGGGCAAGAACCGCGGAGGTGAAAAAAGAGTATCTTATGTTTGTCTCCAGGCGGTACGGCCAGGGAGGCGGGAAAAATGGACTATAGAAGCATTGCATATATGATAAGTCATGTTTTTCTTATGCTGTTTATGTACCTGTTTATTGTGCACCGTTTTTCAAAGAGAAAAACAGCGGGAATCTGTGCCGCCGCGTTTTTGGCATTGTGTGTCATGGACACTCTGAAGCTGGTTGTTTTTCCGCAAAGCAGTCCGGCATATTTTGTGGTTACAGTTTTTCAGATTATCATAACGCAGTTTACCGGATTATTCATTGCAAAGCACAGGGATAGTAAAGCGCTGTTTGTGGGATTAAGCGCTTCCAGCTACGTGATAGCCGGAACCGTTGCGGCAGTCGGCCTGTATATCTGGATAGGAAATCTTCTGGTTTCCATGCTGGGAAGCATCGCGGTACATGCAGTGATACTGGTGGTTTTATACAGCAGGATACGGGAAATCTGGCTTTCTGTCCAAAAGGGTAAATCCGGGGAAAGCTGGTGGGAGCTTTGCCTCATTCCCGTGTTTTTTTACTGCGGGTTTTCTTCGCTGGCGTTTTTTCCGCTTTCCCTTGAAGATTATCCTGAAAATATAGTCGGGGTGTCTGTTTTTATTATTACCATGTTTATCTCATATCTGGTTGTGTTCCGGTATGTGGCAAGTGAGTCGCAGCGCACAAACATCTACTGGAAAAATGTGCTTTTTGAAGCCCATATCAGGGGGCTGGAGAATCAGCACAGTCTGGTGGAGCAGTCCGAAAAAAACCTGAAAATACTTCGGCATGATATTCGGCACTATTCGGCAGTGATTGAGTCCCTGCTCGAACAGGGCGAATATGATGAGATTAAAAAGGTGGTTGCACACATTAACTCTGTAACTGATGGGAATACAGTGACAAAATACTGTGAAAATCTGGTGGTGAACACAGTACTTTCCAACATGATGGAACGGGCGCAGGCAATGGCAGCTGAAATTCACCTGGATGTTATTGTGCCGGATAAAATTCCGTTCAACAGCTATGAGTTTGCCATGGTTATTGCAAACCTGTTTGAAAATTCACTGGACTGTATAAAAGATTTTGGGCAGAAAAAGAAATCAGCGGATGTAATTATCCGCTGCGAAGAAAACCATCTGCTGGTTCACATGGCAAATGAATATGAAAAGGAGATTATTTTCGATTCCGCCACTGGTCTGCCAAAAAGCCTGAAAGGGAGGAATCATGGACTTGGGATGCAGAGTGTGCAGGCATTTTCTGATAAAATTGGGGGAAATACAGGATGTTACTGTGAAAACGGTATATTTCATATCATGCTTTTTGCGAAGTTTTAGTCTCTTTTGCGAAGAAACGGAAGTGGGTATCCGGCAGAAATCTGTTATAATGAATATGGGTCCGAGTAAAGGAGACGAGAGTGTTTTCTCCATACAATTGGCCTCTTCTCACCCATTTCGGAAGAATGTTGTTCCTGCATTCTTCCGAATAACAGGTAAAATACAGGGAGAAATTATGCAATGCAAAAGATTTTTATTAAATATACAGTTCTAATTCTGACGTCTGCTATTTTTCTTATTCTTTTTATTAATTTTCTGTTTGACTGGCATTCGCTCGAAAGCCAGCAGTTCAATACATTTCAAATAAAAATTGAACAGATTATACATACCCTTGAGAACAACCAGACGGAACTGGAGATCATGAAAGAGAATCTGGATGAAGATTATCTTACCAGGGCAAAAGCGGCGGCCTATGTACTGGATCGTCAGGACGAAAAGATAATGGATGTTTCGGAGATGCAGTACCTGGCAAAACTGCTCAATGTGGACGAACTTCATTACATTGATGAAAATGGCATTATTGTGTCTGCCTCTGTCTCCAAATACATTGGGATGGATATGGCAAATGATGAACAGACACGGCCTTTCCTTGATCTTTTAAAAAGTGATGGTAAGGACTATCTGATTCAGGAAGCACGCCCAAATGCAGCAGAAGGCAAAATCATGCAGTATATCGGGGTTGCAGAAAAGATTAAAGAAGGCTTTATACAGGTCGGGTTTGAACCGAAGAGACAGATGGAGGCACAGGCAAGAAATACGTATGACTATATTTTCTCCAGATTTCCAACGGATGAAAAGGAGGAATTTTTTGTGGTGGATTACGCCACGGGGGAAATTTTGGGGCATTCAGAAAATATTGAAAAGGATTTTTCTGCGGACTGTTACCAGGTGGATGAAATTTTGCAGTGCAAAAACGGTGCATATAAAAACGGGGCGGATGGCAGGAAAATGTACATCGTGTATGAACGTTACGGGGATGCTTTGATTTGTGCCGCACTGCCGGGAGCGGTTTTGACACAAAAGCTTTTGGGGAATATTTTCCGTACGCTTATATACCTGCTGTTTATTGAGACAGCTGTAATTATGCTTTTAAATTATCTTGTCAGATGGAAGGTTGTTGATGGGATACACGGGATTATAGACAAGTTGTCATGTATAACAAACGGCAGTCTCGATACAGTGGTGGAAGTTGGCGGAAACCGTGAGTTTGAGGAGTTGAGCAGTGGAATCAATACAATGGTAAAAAGTATCATCAGCATCTCCAATCGAACTTCGGCCATTATTAAGATGAGTGGGATTCCACTGGCAGCGTATGAGTATGAAGATGGGGTGGGAACTGTTTTTGCCACTTCGGAACTGGGGAAAGTACTGGGTATATCAGAAGAACGGGTTACAGCGCTTTGCAAAAGTCCGAAGCAGTTTGATGATTTTATCTGCCGGATTATAAAAAGACCGGTAGAAGAAGAGGAAGATGTATATCAGGTTCATTCCGGCAAATATGTGCGGATTCATATGTCGGCGTCAACGGAAGGAAAACTTGGGGTTATCACGGACGTTACCGGGGACGTCATGGAAAAAGAGCGCATGCGTTATGAAAATACGCATGATCCGCTTACGCAGCTGTATAAATACCAGTATTTTCAGATTCTTGCGGCAGACATCCTGCAGAATATGCAAAAAGGGAAAATGTGTGCGCTGGTTATGATGGATTTGGATTATTTCAAAGGAATCAATGACAGCTTCGGTCATGATGCAGGAGACAGGTATCTCCAGGGGTTTGCAGCTGTGATGCATAGCATGTCTTCGGAACATGTCTTATCTGCACGGCGTTCCGGGGATGAGTTCTGTATGATGATTTATGACTGCAGTGACAGAAGTGACATCCTGCAGTATCTGGATGATTTTTTTGAAAAGCTTGAAAAGAATCCGGTGGAACTTTCTGAAAGCCAGAAAAAAATCATAAGTGCATCAGCAGGATTTGCAAGTACAGAGGATGCCGGTATGGATATACAAACCTTGTTAAGTCTTGCGGATGAGGCATTGTATGAGATCAAGGAACGGACAAAAGGGACATACGGGGATTATATTACAAAGTAACCAGCGCACATTCCAGAAACATAAGGTTTACAGCAGCCCTGTATTCTGTAAAACCAGCCGCTTTACGGATTTTTTTCAGGTGCTTTTCCGGTTTTTCAAAGCATGTAACCATGTAAGTCCACAAATCCTTCATCTTAAACAGAACCGGTCGTTCCCCATCCATAATGGAGGCATAGTTTTCAAATATCTCATCATGAAAATTCTTCAGGTTTTCCTTTGTGAAAAATTCTGCCGTGTCAGTATGTTTCAGCTGTAAAACCAGTGCAGGATTTTTCAGGATTCCGCGTCCTGCCATGATACAGCTGGTCTGTGGAATCCGGCACAAAAGCCCGTCATAGTCCTGTACCGTGGCAATATCCCCGTTATAACAGAGCGGAATATTCGTAAGGGTATTCACTGCCGTAAAAAATGCCTCCTGGTGGGGTGTGTATTTGTAAAATTCTTTCTGCAGCCGGGGATGAATAATCAGTTCCTCAAGCGGATATTTTTTATATATTTCAAGAATATCTGCCCATTCATCCAGTGATTCCACGCCGATTCTTGTTTTAATGGATATTTTAAGCGGTGACTTTTCAAATATTTCATATAAAAAATGGTCGAGCTCATCGGGAACACTTAAAAAACCGGCGCCGCGTTTCCTTGCCGTGACAGTACCGGAAGGGCAGCCGAGGTTTAAATTTACCGATTTGTACCCGTATTCTGCAATCTGTTTTGTAATCTGCAGAAATTCATCCGCCCGGTTTGTCAGAATCTGCGGAACCACCGAGAGAGTCTGGTTATGTTCAGGAAGGATTTCATTAATTTCCCGGCGGTTCATCTTTTTACTGGCGATAAACGGGGTAAAATATTTGTCAATACCGCCAAAATGCTTCTGGTATGCATTTCTGTAGATATAGGTCGTAATTCCCTCCATAGGGGCAAGATAATATTTCATGGGACTCCTTTTCATGTATGGACGTTTTAACTTTACAGACGAAAGTTTTTGTTTTATCGGCCAGGGGATAACGCTGGCAATGTGCCTGAAAACAGTATACACGGTTCTGCATCTATTTTCAAACATGGAATGCAGGTTGATGATGCAGCAGATACCAGGGTATGCTATAATTAACAGATATAAAAACGGATTCACAAAAAGAATCCTAATCTGCACAATTTAAGAAAGGAATGAACCACATATATGTCACAAACAATATTAGAATTTCGCCTGGACCGGGATAAACATAGTATGTTACAGGGGATCTGTGCCAGGCTTGGTATTAAGAATATCTGCGTTGGACGCAGGGATTATGCACAGAAGCTGGGTGCACTTGCTGGAATAGAAGGTTTTAAAAAAGATGGGAAAAAGTATGAAGGTCCGGAGTTTCCGGCGGAAATGCTTGTTTTTTCCGGAATGAATTCTGCCCAGGTGGATGTCTTTCTGGATGAGTATAAAAAAACCGGTCTGGCGCCCATAGGTTTAAAGGCAGTGGTTACAGCCGATAATGTGTTCTGGAGCGCTGAAAAACTGTATCAGGAAATCATGCGTGAGCATATGGTATTTACTGCAAAACCCAGATAAAATTGTGGACAGACAGTTAAAACGGGTGTAAAAATTATCCAAATATATGGTTTGGAATATATTGGAATATGGTCAGATTGCGCATTGCTGCGTTGAAGTAAGAAAGCGAATGCCAGTACATTTTACAAACTTGTTATATATAATGTACAAAAGCTAGGTACATTTTTTGTTGAAAATCACCACAAAATGTGCTATACTATATAACGAAATGAATAAATCATTTCAGCACAGTTTCATTGTATCTGCATATCTTACTTAGTGGTATTTGGAGGCAGCATCCTGCCCCGCAAATATTCAAGTGTGTAAACTGTAATGCCGTCAGGCATTTCCCGTACAGTCTGCACAGCTGCTGGTTAGGATATGTATAAATGGGGCATACTGCATGAAGTGCCGCACAGCGGAAGCAGTGTGCACTGGTAATGCCAGAGGGTATTACCTGTATGTATAAGGAGGTGTATCGAAATGCATACAATCGATCCAACCATGTCCTTTGCCCAGATGGTTCAGTATTATAAGGACTATGTAAAACGGACAAAGGGTTGTGGACGCAAGCCGGTATCCTTCCTGCGTTTTATAACAGGCAGATATTAGCCTTGGCGTCTCGGAAATAGCCGTACAGTTATTGGCCGGGCGTCATACAGGGGAGACGGCTGGCAGATTCAGACACTGCATAACTGAATCTGCGTTGACTTATTATCAGGCAGGAGCTTTGGGGCTTCTGCCTGTTTTCTGGTTCACTTTTTGGCATATCTGCACAAAAATTCCGTAACAAATTTGGGAGAGTATACAAAAAGTAAAAAGGGACTTGCGAAATGTTTCGAAACGGGTGTATACTCATTTTAACGATAACGTTACCGAGAGCGTTTTCGGTAACGTTACCAAACAAGTTGATGATTTACTTTTAAGGAGGGTAAAAATGAAAAAGAAATTGTTATCAGCATTATTGGTTTCTACAATGGTTGCCGGTATGTTTGCAGGCTGTGGTTCAGATGATGATGGCACAACTCCTGGAACCCAGGGTTCTTCAAAGGAAAGCCAGAAAACAGAAGGCGGAAGCGGAACGGTTTACCTGCTTAACTTCAAGCCGGAGTCAGATGGTGCATGGCAGGACCTGGCTGCTACATATACAGAGCAGACTGGTGTGACTGTAAATGTCATGACTGCAGCAGACGGACAGTACAAGGCTACCTTACAGTCCGAGCTTGCCAAGTCAGAAGCTCCTACAATCTTCAATATCGGAGCAACTGCTGACTGTGCTGAATATGCAGAGCACATTTATGACTTAAAGGACAGTGATATCTACAGCCATCTGACAGATAAGTCCCTTGCTCTTGAGTATGATGGAAAGATTGCAGCAGTGGCAAACTGCTATGAGTGCTACGGAATTATCTATAATAAGACAATTCTTGAAAAGTACTGCCAGATGGATGGTGCAAAGGCTTACGATATCATTAACAAGAAAGGTGCTACTTTCTACGGTATTGGTACTGCT
>CANOLA010000035.1 GCA_947566705.1 uncultured Lachnospiraceae bacterium
AGAAAAAATCCCCATTACAGCGATTGTATTCTGGGGAACAGATGATGGTAATTCCTGGCTGCAGGATGCTAACTCCGTAGGGGGTTCTGCTGATGGGACAAGGGCACAGTGTCCGCTGCTTTACGACGCTGATTACGAAAAGAAACCTGCATTCTGGGCATTTGTGGATGCCACACAGCTGAAACCCCTGATTCAGAATCTGCAGGTGTCACATATGGATGATTACGAAGGGGTAACGGAAACCGTATACGGAGACGAAGATACGAAAGTAAAATTCCAGCCTATATGGAATGAAAAGGGACTGGGTATCCGGATTCAGGTAGAAGACAAACAGGCTGATGATGATGACAGTGTAACAGTTTATGCCGGAATAAAGGCAGAAGGCAAAGGAATGGAGGACATACAGACCAGCACTGTTTCCAGAGCAGACGGTACTTCCAGTGATAAAGGCTATGAGGCAACCGTATTTTTTGACCAGAAGAATTTGGAGGCATTTGAGGAAATTGCGTTTGACATCAGGGTAAATGACGGCGGAAAGCTTCTTTCATGGAATGATACAAACAATAACCAGGACAACAGTAATGAATCCTATGGAAATCTTGTCCTAAAACCTTTCGCTACTATTTACAAGGGGACTGTAAATGTGGACGGAGTCGAGGAAGGCGAATGGGAAAAGGCTCAGGAGCTGGAGCTGACGGTGGTAGGCACAGAAAACGGACAGCCGGAGGCATCGGCCAGGGCAAAGGCACTGTGGGATGAACATGCCCTTTATGTATTGGTAAAGGTTACAGATCCTAATCTGGATGTGTCAGGCTCCGAAGTACATACAAAGGATTCCGTGGAGGTATTTGTTGATGAAAACAATGACAAGGCGGAAAGCTACCAGACAGATGATAAGCAGTACCGTGTTAATTGTGAAAATGTGCATTCCTTTAACGGAAGCATGTGCAAGGAGGATTACATTACTTCCGAAACGGTAAAGACAGAAGACGGATACATGGTGGAAATGGCTATAGAATGGTCTGAAGTCCAGGTTCAGCCGGATATGCTGATCGGATTTGAGGTGCAGGTTAATGACTGCAAGGCAGGAGAAAGGCTGGGAGTGTTAAACTGGTATGACACGACCAATACCTGCTGGTCCAGCCCGGCATCTTATGGAACAGCAAGACTTGCAGAAAATAAATAAAAAAGAAGAGCTGTGCATTTTATAATGAGTGCGCAGCTCTTTTTTATGATTTCCTTATTGATACTGACGGATTTGCGGTAAATGTATAAATATATCGTTACTGGGAATTTCCCTGGAAATATATATAACTAAATATTCCAATTATAATTCCTGCTACCGAGGTTATAATGCCACCTGATTTTGTATTTCGTCCAACTCCTAATAAGATACTCCCATATGCCACTGCTGCAGATGTTACTAAACTCACTCTTATTACCTCCTCACATACCGTCTTTCGTGACTTAGGATTCATCAGCAGGCAGAGCATGCCCGTATCTCTGGTATTTCCTTTTCTTATGTAAATCGCTGGTTTTCGACATATTCTGGTAAATATATTCCCATCCTTGTCTTTCCGGAAATCACACCGGAATAATATTGGACAAAACTTAATCATAAGCTGAATAGCGCAACATAAAACAAAAAACAAACAATGTCATTCCCCCCAATGCGACAGCATATTTACTATGGCTTTGTCTTGCCTCCTCAAACCAGAATTCTTCCAAATTGTACTCATTAATCAGCAACGAAACGATGGTTCCCTCTTCATATTCTGTCCTCACTTCAAGACACCTGTCATAAAAAATAATCCCATCATATTCGTCCAGCCCCGAATAACAATAAATATAATACCTCCCCCATTTCGCACTTCCTATAATCACAGCATTTATACGTTTCGTCAAATGTCTTTTTATTTTTTTATATTTAAAAGCTAATCTCCCCTCCCAGAGACACCCAATTATCCCCACTATAAAACTGAATAATATTATACCCCCAAAGTTTTAAGGGCAATTTTTATCGCCATTAAGCCAAGCAGAATCAATAAACCTATCCATGAGAATATCATTTTATCCATCTCTTTTGCTTTCTCTACCCAGAACTGCCCTAAATTCTCCGGATTAATATACAAAGAAACATTTTCACCTATCCGATACTGCTCCTCTAATTTAGCTGACTTATCATAAAAAGTAACCCCTTCATATTCATCCAGCCCGGTAAATATATAAACATAATAGTATACAGGATGAAAAGAACGAATCCCTATTAACTTTGATGTTTTTCTATATGCAACAACAGCATTAATTCGTTTTGTTGCATACTTTCTTTTATCCATATATTTTGAAACTGCCCTGAAGTACCAGCCATAAGTAATTATTACTGTTGCAGACATCATCCAACGTATTATGCTGTCAAAATTTATTGCACTGTTAAGCAATACTCCCATATCACACATCCTCATAACACCAAAATCCTGAACCAAGTATACCTAAAACCACTGTAATCTGTCCCAGTTCCTGAGCATTTGTATCATATACAGCAAATAAACAACAACCGTTAAAAACCAAAGTATCCATGGTGAAATTACTCTTTTTCCGGGATCATCTGCCTCCTCAAACCAAAATTCTTCCAGATTATACTGATTAATCAGCAATGAAACGACTTCGCCTTTCTCATATTTTGTTTTTACACGAAGCAACCGTCCATCGAAGGTAACCCCCTCATATTCATCCAGCCCGGTAAAGATATATCCATATCTTGAAAAACTCTGAAACGGAACCGGCTCCGTAGACCCCTTCTATTGGATACCCGTCTCTCTTTAATAATAACATTGATACGTTTTGTCATACGCATTCTCATTTTTTTATATCTGAATACCCTTCTTGTCTCCCATACGCAAAATATAAAATAACTTATTACGTATATTCCGAGAGCTATAACTCCAGATTTTGTTCGTCTTCCTGTATACACGACACCCTCCCACCCGCAACTCCGGAATCAGCTATACATATCTCCAGAATATATCAACACCTCAGCGTTTCATATCATCCCCATGTATAACCATCCAGAAAATAAGGGGTCATTTTTATTTTACTTTTACTTTTTTACAAGTTACCCAGCCGGAATAAATCGGCTTATTCTTTTGCCACTCACTTTCATCATCTTAAATGCTCGGATTCTTACATAATCATTCCGGACAGAACTAAATCAGAAAGAAGAAATGCCATATAAACTGCAAAAACCAAAAATGTTATTACCCACGCAACGATAGCGGTCCTGCGGTAACTGATTCGTTCCGCCTCCTCAAACCAGAACTCTTTCAGATTATATTCATTAAATACACCTTATTACCATCTCCCATAACCCCAAACCCCAAATTAGTTATTCTTGCATTAGTATTATATTTGATGCGCTGTATTCTATATATAAAAAAGTGTTTTTCTCCTCCATTCAGATGTCCTGCCAAATACATACGATTTTAAAACCATGGCACGCTATCCCAGTTAGCTAAGGCAATAATTACTTCTATTATTGTAACAAAAATCAGTATTAATGAACACACTATAATTTCTTTACCAGGTTCCACTTCCTCCTCAAATCAGAACTCCTCCACATTCCATTCATTAATCAAAAGAGATACCCTTTCACCCACTACATGTGACTTCTCCACTAAAGCTGATTTATCATAGAAATTGATTCCTTTATATTCATCTAATCCGGAAAAGGTGTAAATATAACAGCAATGATGCCATTTTAGCTCTATTATTTCCTTTTGCATAATTGTAACACCTATTCTTTTTGTCATATGAAGCCTTTTTTCCTTATATAGGGCTATCTTCCTTGACTGCCAGATGTAACTGAATATCCCCATTACAAGACATATGATAATCATTGCAAGATATCCTAATTTTGTAGATCGTCCCCTTAACAATATTCCTTCTACAACCATTACAAAATTCATTTTCATGTATCGTCTCCTCCTATTCCCACGAAATCCCAACATGGTTATACATGAACCAAAAGAACTTCACAATTTTTCAGTGTATAATCTTCCGAAAAATTAGGTGACCATTTTAACTGCTATTTTACTTCCGTCTTTTTACAAGTTTCCCAACAGTAACGGTCTTTTTCTCTTCGTAAGCAAACTGAATGCTTTCCTCACTGACAGTACTACACGGAATTGTAACCAAAAACTTTTCTGGTATCCTTTCACTGCATTTTCCGCATAGTTGATTACAATACCTAGCACACTATTTCCGAACTTCAAAATTCCTTCCTGCTTTTTATTGTAAACCAGCCCCTTGTCGTACATGCCATATTCACCAATGCGACAAAACTCAGCGCAATAACCAACACAAGTAACCCCTTCATATTCATCCAGTCCGGAAAACGTATATATACCGGTATTTAAAATAATTCATCTCTTTTCTTTCCCTTTTTGTAATAACGACATTGATACGTTTTGTCATATGCCATTTATTCATTAAATTTGGATACTCTCCTTAACTACCAAATATAAACAGATATTTCTACTGTAATCATTATTATATTTACTATTATATCAGCTATTATGTGTATTCCTCTGGGTCTTCCCATTTTTCGCCTACCATAACCCCAAAATCCCGAATGACTGTATATGTCCAAAACATATCAATAAGGTGAAGCGTAATTTCTTCCTGCATATCGTCTTTCGGGATTTCAAAATTTATGTTTATTGCTATTTTACTTTCACTTTCTTACAAGTTACCCAGCCGGAATAAATCCGCCTGCTCTTACCGTTTACCTTTACAGTCTTGTATGCCCGGATTCTTACACAGTAATTTTTCCCGCTGGTCAGCTTTTTGATGGTCTTTCTTGTCTTACTGGACTTTACTTTTACTGTCACAGCTTCCCTGAAATCTTTGTTCAATGCATACTGTATTTCATACCCGGAAGCATCCCTGCTCTTTTTCCAGCTTACTGCCAGAACATTCTTTTTATTGCAATTTACGGTAACCCTGGCAGGTTTGGCAAGTTTCTTTTTGCTTATGGTCTTTCCTTTCTTTACGGTTTTTCCACAGACCGCACATACCGTATCACCAGTATAGCCACTTTCCGTGTAAGTTGCTGCCCTCTGATTTTTCACAACAGTTTTCTCTGTATGTTTATGCGGGGTAGTCACCGTATCAGGAGTAACCGCATCTTCTTTGCCGGAATCTGTTCCACCAGCTCCGCCGCCAGTACTTTCTGCAGTTCCGTCACTGGCATTTTCCCCGGCACTTATGTCTTGGCTGGTATCTCCATTTCCGGCATCAGGATTTCCACCAGTTTCCCCGTTTCCCTCTTCCATATTGCCGGTTTTGTTTTCTTCCTTTTCCGGTTCTCCATCCATTTCTGCTTCCTGTACCGTTACAGTAATGGTCTTTGTGGTATCCGTTCCTGCAACAGCAAGTTCTACCTGATATCTTCCCACATATTGTCTTTCGGGATTTCAGAATTTATTTTTTGTACTTTACAAAATATACGTCACTCTACCGAATTTGAACCCAGTTCCTTATTATAATTGGTATATAGGACAAACATATAAAAACCCCTACAACCACAACTATCCACCATACAATTAAATCATTGCCAGGGTCATCCGCCTCCTCAAACCAGAACTCTTTCGGATTATACTCATTAACCAGCAATGAAACCATTTCCCCTTCCTCATATCTTGTTTTTACCCTGAATGACCATCTGCCATCAAAGGTAACCCCTCTATACTCATCCATCCCGGAAAAAACATATCCATATCCATGAAATGGACCTTCATACCATTTGTATTCCCGCCTTTCTGCAATCACGGCATTAATGCGTTTTGTCATACGCCTCCTCATTTTCTTTTGTTTAAATACCATTCTGGTCCTCCAGATAAGTATTATTATAAACAGTATAAAACCTATTGTAAAATCAACAATGTTAATCCTTGACCAACTCCCCATATACTGTCTCCTTATGTTTAAATATGTTCAAAAACTGCCGGTATATATATCAGCCTAATTCCATGGAAGTCTGTCCCATATTACTATCGTGTTTATCAGATTCATGAATGACAAAAAGATTGCAATAATAGGTATTAGCAATAACTCCTGGCCTAGTTCTGCCTTTTCCTCAAACCAGAACTCTTTCAAATTATATTCATTTATCAGCAAAGGTACAATTTCCCCCTTCACGTGCACTTTCATAAGTAAAAGTGATTCATCATAAAATGTAACCCCTTCATATTCATCCAGTCCAGTAAATGTATAAATATAACGATATTGGGAATGCCCTATATATTTTCTTTCCCTGTGCGTAATAACAACATTTATACGCTTTGTCATACGCTGCTTTTTTTCTTTATTTCTGGTAATTTCCCTTGATATCAGGATAAAACCAACTATTCCGGCTATAATACCTGTTACAGATGCTCCAATCCCTGCTAGTCTTGTATTTCGTCCAACTGCCAATAATATTCTCCCAAACGCCCTTGCTGCGATTATAAAATTCATTCCCGTTGCCTCCTCCCGAACATCAGCCCATAACCCCCAAATCCCAAACGACTGCACATATGTCCAAAACATGACAATGGTTTGAAAACCTGTTTTATTCATTTAGTCTTTCTGGAGTTTACTTTTACCAATTCATTCTTCCTGAAGTCCTTGCTCGTTGCACACTGTATTTCATATTCAGAAGCATCCCTGCTTTTTTGCTGCTTTTAACCTTCCACAGACAGAACATGCCATATCACCAGTATATCCACTTTTTATGTAAGTCGCTTCTCTCTGATTTATCACAATATTTTTTTCAGTATGGTTATGTACTCCTCCAGCTTCAATATCTGCCACTTCATCTCCAGCATTTCCTCCAGTGCCTGTGTCATGACTTCCGGCAGTATCATTTCCAGCACCAGAACTTCCATTTGCTTCCCTGTTTTCTTCTTCCATACTGCCAGTTCCGGTTTCCCCATTTTCTCCTTCCGTACTACCACTTTCTTCCTTTTCTGGTTCAAACAATCTTTGTTGTATCCGTTTCTGCAACAGCAACTGTCTTTTCCTCTTCGTAGGCAAGCTGAATTCTGTCCTCACTGACAATACTGCACGGATTTACAACCACAACACTTTCCTGGTATTCTTCCATTTCATTTCCCGCGCAGTTGACTGCGGTATCCGGTACACTGGCTGTAAGCTTCAAACCTTCTGCCTGCATTTTATTGTAAACCGCTTGTATGCTCTGGAAAATATATTATCATCCTTGTCTTTCTGAGAATCATCATAAGCGAGTGTATATGCCACATCCATATTGGGCGCATAATCCCCTTAAAACCATGGAAGTTTATCCCAGTCCCTTATCGTACATGCCATATTCACCAATGCGACAATACTCAGCACAATTATCAACACAAGTAACCCTTTACCCGGTGGTTCATTTTCCTCCTCAAACCAGAACTCTTCCACATTCTCTTCATTAATTAAAAGGGAGACCTTTTCACCCTTTGCATGTACATTCTCCAGTAAAAGCGACTTGTCATAAAAAATAACCCCTTCATATTCATCCAGTCCGGTAAACGTATAAATATATCGGTATTTAGAATAGTTTATCGCTTTTTTTTCCCTTTTCATAATAACAACATTGATACGTTTTGTCATATGCCGTTTTTTTTCTTCAAATTTGAATACTCTCCTTGACCACCATATATAAACAGATATTACTATTACAATTATTATTATATCGACTATTATATCTGCTTTTATGGGTATTCCTCTGAGACTTCCCATTTTTGCCTCCCATAACCCAAAAATCCCGAACGACTTTATATGCTCAAAACATGTCAATAAGATAAAAGATAATTTCTTCCCACATATCATCTTTCGGAATATTGGGATTTATTTTTGTGCTATTTTACATTCACTTTCTTACTGGTTACCCAGCCAGAATAAATCCGCCTGCTTCTACCGTTTACCTTCACGATTTTATATGCACGAATTCTTACATAATAATTTTTCCCACTGGTCAGCTTTTTGATGGTCTTTCTTGTCCTGCCGGACTTTACTTTTATTGTTTCAGCTCCCCTGAAATCTTTGTTTGGTGCATACTGTATTTCATACCCGAAAGCATCGCTGCTCTCTGGTTCTTCACAACAGTATTCTCCGTATGGTTATGCGAATCTGTCACTGTATCGGGAAGTTCTTTTGTACCACTGTCTGTAACCGCATCTTCTTTTCCGAAATCGGTTCCACCAACCCCGCCACCAGTGCTTTCTCCAGTCCCAGTATCTGCAAATCCATCACCGACATTTCCCTGATGCTTGTGTTCTGGCTGGTATCTCCATTTCAAGTATAAGCATTTCCGCCAGTTTCCCTGGTTTCTTCTTCCGTGCTGCCGGCTTCCTTTTTCTCTTCCCCATCCATTTCCGCTTCTTGTGCTATTACCGTAATGGTCTTTGCAGCATCCAGTCCCACCGGGGATAAAGAAAAACAGATACATGACTTTCCTTTTTTACTTCCCGTAACCCCAAATTCCGAATCAATGATACATGCCTTGTCTCACCACCATGGAAGTCTGTCCCAGTTTCTGATTATAACCAATTCGCAAAGAACGGCCAGAACAATTATTACAATACTGCCTATCACAGCCCCTTTGCCCGGTTCTTCTTCCTCTTCAAACCAGAATTCTTCCATATCGTTCTTATTAATGAGCAGGGTTACTTTTTCCCCCTTCACATGCACCTTTTTCAGCCATAGTGATTTGTCGTAAAAAATCATCCCTTCATATTCTTCCAGTCCGGTAAACGTATAAAGATATCTGTACTTGTCATCATTCCTGACAATCGTTTCATACAAGGATTTGTCCATTCTTTTTCTTTCCCTATTAGTAATAACAGCATTTATGCGCTTTGTCATGCGCTGTTTTTTCCCTTCGTATCTGGCAATTCTCCCGGATTGCCGGATGATAATTGATATTGCAATTATAATCCCTGTTATAACCCCTAAACTACCTCCCAGTCTTGTCCTTCGGCCCCCTGACAATAACATACACTCACACGCCGCCACTGCAGTTGCTGCTAAATTCATTTTGGTTCCCCTCCCCTGGTTCCAGAAATTCCGATAACTATTTTACTTTCACTTTTTTATATGTTACCCAGCCGAAATAAACCCGCCTATTTTTACCATTTACTTCCACGGTCTTATATGCACGAATCCTTACATAGTAACTTTTCCCACTGGTTAGTTTTTTGATGGTCTTCTTTGTTTTGCCGGACTTAACCTTTATTGTTTTAGCATCCAAAAATCCTGATCTGCGACATACTGTATTTCATATCCGGAAGCATCCCTGCTCTTTTTCCTGCTTTTTGCTATAACTTTCGTTGGTTTAGCAAGTACCTTTTTATCTATGGCCTCCCCTTTTTCTACAATTTTTCCGCATACAGCACATACTGTATCACCTATATAGCCTGTTTCCTCGGTTTCTTCTTCCGTGGTGCCGGTTCCGGTTTCTTCCTTTTTCTCTTCCCCGAACATTTTCGCTTCCTATACCGTCACCGTAATGGTCTTTGTGGCATCCGTTCCTGCAACCGCAAGCCCCACCTCTGATGAAGAAGAACAAGTAAGTGCCAGTTCCTCCCTATAATTACTTACCTCAACAACAACTGTCTTTTCCCTTTCGTAGGTAAGCTGAATGCTGTCCTCACTGACAAACGTGTATGCCTATCTCCCTATTGGGCACATAATCCCCTTAAAACCATGGAAGTTTATCCCAGCCCCTGATCGTACATGCCATATTCACCAATGCGACAAAACCCAGAACAATTATCAACATAGGTAACCCTTTACCCGGTGGTTCACCTTCCTCCTCAAACCAAAACTCTTCCACATTCTCTTCATTAATTAAAAGAGAGACCTTTCAATTCCATGGAAGTTTTTCCCAGTTTAACAAAGTGTATGGCAGATTCATCAATGAAATAATAATAACCAGAATCGGTAACAGCAATATCACTTTATCCAGTTCGAGCTTCTCCTCAAACCAGAACTCTTCTAAATTATGTTCGTTTATCAGTAAAGTAACAATTTCACCCTTCACATGTACATTTGTAAGTAAAAGTGATTCATCATAAAAGGTAACTCCTTCATATTCGTCCAGCCCGGTAAATGTATAAATATAACGGTACTGGGAATGTCCCACATCTTTTCTTTCTCTGTATGTAATGACAGCATTAATACGTTTTGTCATACGCCGTTTCTTTTCTTCATTTCTGGTAATTTCTCTGGAGAGATATATAAAACCAAATATTCCAATTATAATACCTGCTACTGAGGTTATAATGCCACCCGATTTTGTATTTCGTCCAACTCCTAATAATATCCCCTCATACACCACCGATACAACGGTTATTAAATTCATTCCTATTACCTCGTCCCATTATACCTGAATCCCGAACGACTGTATATGTCCATAACATACCAATGGTTTGAAGTACAATATCTTTCCACATACACCTTTCGGGAGTCCAGGATTCATTTTTATTGCTATTTTACTTTCACTTTCTTACAAGTTACCCAGCCGGAATAAATCCGCCTGCTCTTACCGTTTACCTTTACAGTCTTGTATGCCCGGATTCTTACACAGTAATTTTTCCCGCTGGTCAGCTTTTTGATGGTCTTTCTTGTCTTACTGGACTTTACTTTTACTGTCACAGCTTCCCTGAAATCTTTGTTCAATGCATACTGTATTTCATACCCGGAAGCATCCCTGCTCTTTTTCCAGCTTACTGCCAGAACATTCTCTTTATTGCAATTTACGGTAACTCTGGCAGGTTTGGCAAGTTTCTTTTTGCTTATCGTCTTTCCTTTTTTTACGGTTTTTCCACAAATAGCACATACTGTATCACCAGTATAACCGCTTTCCGTGTAAGTCGCTGCTCTCTGGTTCTTCACAACTGTTTTTTCAGTATGGTTATGCGGGGCAGTCACTGTATCAGGAAGTTCTTTTGTACCACTGTCTGTAACCGCATCTTCTTTGCTGGAACCGGTTCCACCGGCTCCGCCGCCAGTGCTTTCTCCAGTTCCAGTATCTGCAACTCCGTCACCGGCATTTTCACCAGTATCTGTGTCCTGACTGGTATCTTCATTTCGGATCTCAGGATTTCCACCAGTTTCCCCGTTTCCCTCTTCCGTATTGCCGGTTTTGGTTTCTTCCTTTTCCGGTTCCCAATCCATTTCTGCTTCCTGTACCGTTACAGTAATGGTCTTTGTGGTGTCCGTTCCAGCAACAGCAAGCTCCACCTGGTAGATTCCCGGTATCACACCGCTTAATGTGAGTTCTGCTTTTCCATCTGCACCCACGGATGATACCGAAGCGCCCAGTCCCACCTCTGATGAAGAGGAACAAGTAAGTACCAGTTCCTCACTGTAATTATTTACCCCAACCGCAATAGTCTTTTCCTCTTCATAGATAAGCTGAATGCTGTCCTCACTAACAATGCTGCACGGATTTGTAACCACAACACTTTCCTGGTATTTTTCCATTGCATTTCCTGCGTAGTTGACTATGGTATCCGGCACACTGATTACAAGCGGCAGACCTGCTACCTGCTTTATATTGTAAACCAGCTTGTATGTTCTGGAAAATATATTTCCATCCTTGTCTTTCTGGGATTCATCATAGGCAAGTGTATAAGCAACTTCTCTGCCATCTGCGGAAGTCAGTTTCATCCCTGAAACCGTATCCGGATCCATATACTGGCTGAAAACAATAACTGCCGCATCTGTATCTGCAAATATACTTTCCACTTCTGGAGCAGCCGTGGAAACAAGCGGAATAACTACACCCGTCCGTTCCGGCGGAACCTCCATCCACTCACTGTACGCTGTTTCATACCCGTCCTTCGTAATGACAACTTGCCAGTATCCTTCTGGAACATCCCAGGCGAACTCCCCGTCCTCATTTGTGGTAAGCGGATTTATCTGCGAGTATTCTGAAGCATCCCAGTGGACAACTTGTTTGTCATTCAAGTTTTCCTTATAGTAGATTTCTGCTGTTGCGCCGGCAATACGGTTATTTTCTACGCCCTCATATATGTAGCCACTCGGATCAACGGAAAACATCAGCCAGATGTTCGCAAAGAAATTGTTATCATCCAACCATTTACCAATACCCCAACTTATAAAAGCAATGAGAAGCTGTGCCAATAAAGCTGTAACTCCTACCAACACTTCTGGCAATCCAACAATCGCCAAACCGATAGCTACCGTAGCACTTATAGCAAAAATAGCCCAGTCCTCATATCTCTCCGCATAAACTCTGTTTTTAATCTGCTCTTTCTCTGCCACTGTTAAATCCGGGTTTTCATCCACCTCCGCAATGCGCATGTTAAAATATGCATCTTGTTGTACTAACCGAAGAATATCCGTAACAACAGAAAATCCTGTACCAGCGTTCCCCTTATCCAGACTGCATTCCATGGAAATACATAACATCCACCACTCATTAGGTCCTTCCACGCTATTAAGTATATCATCCGTAATATACTCCACAGAATTGTTATCCTTGTTATACCTGACATACACCGTACTTCCATCAGGTGTATCAACCTTTTTAAACCCATTATCCCTCAGATACTCCGGTGTAGGTTGAGCAACTGGTTTCTGGCTGACAGATATATTGGCATCAGCAGACTGTGCTCCATTCGAAAAAGTCACATTATATGTATCCTTATCCCCCTCCTTTTTATAACCATTCTGCGTCACCTTAACATCCTTAAGACTCCCGGTACAGGCTTTCTTCTCAAGCACATTAAGTATGGACTTATAAGAAGCAGGATTTTCCGGATCAAACTTCAGCTTCGTATTATCCTTTAATGTATAGCTGATTGACAGCTGCCCCGGCACATAATTATGGTTACCGGGATCGAAGAATCCCTGGGCGATAAATTCCCCGGATTTGCTCCTTTTAGCAGCCATATATTTCTTCTTCCCGTTTTTCGTGCTTACAATTTTTACACTCTTAACCTTCTCATTATCCGAAAATGCAACCACAAATCTCAGCTCACAATTCGGACTGATGGAAGCCACACGTTTTCCTGAAGAAGTTTTTTCAAGAAGGTCCTGCTCCCTCCAGTTGTCTTTTCCCGACTGGTAATACAGCATAAACTTTGTTACTTGCAGTACGCTCTCTTCATACTCCACATACCTGGTAACGGATACTGTGTCATCATCGGCAAGCACCGCTTTTACGACATTGTCCCCTTTTTTCGTAAGCTGTATGGTTGTGCTGTAGTCGCCGGCCGCGTCTGCCTTTACCGTATCTGCCTTTTCATCATTAACATAAATACAGACAGTTCGGAGAGGATTTGTTACGCCCTGGATGTACAGTTCCCCGTTTGTTGTCGTATCCGAACACTCCATGCTCAGGGACGGCATTTCAAGCGTAATTGTGCCTATTACCTCCGCAAACTGCTCCCCTTCTTTTTCATATACCAGCGCAGCATATGTGGCAAGCTTTCCCGTGCCCTCTACTTTCATCATAATACTGATATGCCCTTTCGATTCACTCACCGGAATCCGGAGCAGTCTTTTTGAGGAATCATATGCATTGTCTGCTATTGACACATATTCCCCGTCCAGTTCAATATATTCGAGGGACAGCTCCATTCCATCCGGAATTATCACCTCGATATACGGATTCTGAATTTCAGCAAATAACTCTTTTTTGCATGCATAGTCAATGTAAAACGAAGTGTATTTTCCGTATGAAATTTTCCCCGCCGTATAGTAATAACTACTGTTTTCCCTATCAAGGACTTCTGCAGAGCCGTTCTCATACCTGCCGGTAAAAACAACGAACAGACCGCTTTTAATTGCGGCATACATTCCTGGAGAATTTTCGGTAACATATGCGGTTGCCTCCCTGCCGACACCGAAAAATGCGTCTTTTCCAATATTTACGAGCTGGTCCGGCCAGTTTATCGTCTTTAAACTGCTGCATGAATAAAAGCCCCTTGTTTCTATCGTTGTAAGCGTCTCCGGAACGGTAACTGCCGTAAGCTTTTTTGCATCTGCAAGTGCATATGCCGGGATGCTGACACGCCCGTCCTCAAATACCACGGATTCCACATTACTGTCAGCAAATGCATTCCTCATAGATGTCACGGTCTTTGGAATTGTAACGGATGTAATTCCGCTGTGTACGAATGCGTGCTCTCCAATCTGCCTTAATTTTTCTGGCAGATGGATGGAGATAAGTTTACCGGCACCATAGAACATCCCGTCCGGAATCACACGTATATCTTCATCCAACTCCAGTGATATGATATTGCTTCCATCAAATGCCCTGAACATGCTGGATACCGAAGCTGGAATGTAAAGTTCTTCAACACCTGAATTCCGGAATGCATCACTGCCAATTGTGGTAAGTGTATCCGGCAGTTCAACTGAGGTAAGTGATGCTGTTCCATCAAATGCATGTTCCCCAATTGTTTTCAGTCCTTTCGGCAGTACAATATCCGTAAGTCGGGAAGCTCCACGGAATGCCCCGTTTGGAATGACGGATATATTTTCGTCCAGATTTACTTTTTCAATACTGCTTCCATTGAAAGCCGAATTCATGTGTTTAACAGAAGCCGGTATATCTATTTCTGTAAGTCCGCTTCCATAAAATGCACTGTCTCCAATTCTTGTAATGCCCTCTGGCAAGACCAGGTCCGTCAGTTCCGTAGCCTTGTAAAACATCCCGTCCGGAATCTCTGTCATCCCTGACGGAAGTTTCACAGTTGCCACTCTGCTGCCCGTTAACATACCTTTTGCAGATGCAACGTTTCCATTTAACCTGATAAAAGTTATCCCTGTACCTTTAATAAATTCACTGCCAATAGTTGTTACACTCTTTGGAATTTCCAGTTTTTCCAGTTTAGTGCATCCAAAAAATGCATACCGTTCAATTTCCACTGTTGTATCTGCCAGTGTAACGTCTGACAAGCTGGCCGCCTCATAAAATATACCGGCCGGAAGTAATTTCATTCCATCTTCAAACACTGCTGCTTCAAGGGAACTGTTTCTGAATGCACCATAGGCGAATATAACAGTTGCAGGCACACGGATACTGGTAACCTGTGTTCCTTCTATGAACTGACTCCCCAGCTGTTTTACATCTGGCGGCAGCGTAATGGAATCCAGTTTTTCACACCATCCAAAAGCACTGTCTCCTATTGATAAAAGACTGTCCGGCAGCTGAACCCGTACAAGCTTTCTGGCTCCAGAGAACATGCGGTCCGGCAGTTTTGTCATTCCAGATACCACTTCTGCATGTTCAATCCTGCTATTCAAAAATGCATATGATGCATTTGTCACTGTTGTCGGAACTGTAATAGCTGTGACTGCACTTCTTTCAAGAAAACCCTTTCCTAATGTAGTCACTCCGTCCGGCAGTGTTAATTCCCCAAGACTCTCACACTTCAGGAATGCATAGTCCCCAATCACTGTAGTTCCTGCCGGCAGAAAAATTTCGGTAAGAGAAGTATTATAAAATGCATTCTGACCAATTTCCGTTAACGTATCCGGCAAATCCACCTCTGACAAAGATTCGGCTTCTGAAAATATTTTATCAGGCAGCTTTGTTATTCCGGATTCTAAAACTGCTTTTTCTATCCTGCTATTTTTAAAAGCATCTTTCGCATATGTAACTGTATTAGGAATCATAATTTCTGTTACTGCCGTATTTTCCAGCATACAACTTCCCAACCTAGTTACTTTAGACGGAATTACCAGTTGCTCCAGTTTTAAACAGCCTGAAAACGCCCTGTCCTGTATGGTGCTTAAACCCGCTGAAAGGGTAATATCTATTAAAGACTCATCATTTGCAAAGGCATATGCCGCAATCTCTTTTACAGAATCCGGGATTGTAACTGTTTCCAGTTTCTTTGCATTTTTAAACAACTCTTTCGGCAATCTTTCCGTACCGGAAGCTACTTCTGCCGTAACCAGACTGGAATCCCCAAATGCACCGGCTCCCTCTGTAAGTGTTGAAGGAATCTTTACATTTATAATTCCACTCTTACTAAAACAGCCTGATCCTATTGTTTTCAGTCCTTCAGGAAGTACAATTGTTTCAAGAGCAGAACAGTTATTAAAAGCTCCTGATTTTATATCTGTAACGCTGTCCGGAATGTTAACAGATTCAAGCATGGTACAACCCCAAAACGCACTGAATCCAATGGTTGTAACGCTGTTCGGCAGTTCAACGGTTTTGAGACACTTTGCATTTTCACATACATAATTTGGGATTTCTGTAATCCCATCCTCAAATATTACCGTTTCCACGTTGCATTCATATAAACCATGTACTACCTTTGTAAGAGTCCGGGGAAATATAATTTCCGTAATCGCTGTTTTAGAAAATGCACAGAAGCCGATTTCAATTAATCCTTCCGGAAGGTTGATCGTTTGCAGCTTGTTACAGCCATAAAATGCAAAAGAATCAATTATCTGTAACTTATTTGATAATTCAATTTCTGTAAGCATTATACAATCTGCAAATGCATAAGTGCCAATTGTTTCTATAGTATCAGGCATTACAATTGTTTCTATTATTATATTATATCGAAAAGCCCCGGATGAAATATCCACTACCGGACAGTCCTCAAGTTCTTCCGGAATCACGACATCCTTATCAGAGCCGGTGTATTTCGTTATTGATATCTCATTTCCCCTTTTTTCATAAATAAAATCCCCTTCTGTTTCCGAAACGGCATTTTCCCTCTCACGGCTGTCATATACGCTGACAGACTCCTCTTCTTCCGTCTCTTCTTCATTCTGAGGGACTTCATCCGGCAGGGCGGCAGCACTGTCTTCCCCGTCCTGACATGTCTCTGGTTCTGTATCTGTCTCTGTACCTGTCCCGTTACAGCTTTCCGCAAATGTTATAACTGCATTATTACACAGCACCATGGCAAAAACCAGCATACAACAAATGATTCTCTTTCGTAATTTCATATTCTCTCTCCCCTGTTTCTTTTCCATAAAAATACTTTTAATTTAAATGGAAACAATCAGTTCGTAATTATACGCTATGACAATTTTAAGAGTCAATGAAATTTTTACTTCACGTCACCATTTGTTTATTTCTGACTATTTCATATACATTTTAACCAGAAACCTGCTCCCCTCCCCTTCCACACTCTCTGCCTCAATCGTCCCGTTCTGACGCATAATCACCTGCTTTGCCATGGCAAGTCCGATGCCGATGCTGTCTTTTGCGCTGTGCTTTCCTTTATAAAAACGCTCAAAAATATGCGGCAGATCCTCTTTTGCAATCCCGCACCCATTGTCTTCAATCCGGATATTTACAGAAAAGTTATTCTGCCAGACCGAGGTCCGCACGCAGCCGCCCTCCGCTGTATGCTCAATGCAGTTTTTGATGATGTTGGATAATGCTTCCGCTGTCCAGGAAACATCACAATACATACAGATTTGTGCATCACATTCCAGTGCCAGGGTTACATTCCGCACCTCCGCAAGAAGCTCCAGAGGCGCAGCCGCATGTGTAAGCACAGTTTCTGCGGCGACCATTTCCGGCTTTAACTTCAAAACATCCGCTTCCAGCTGGGAAAGTGTCAGGAGATTGTGTATGAGCCATGTAATCTTACCCGTCTGGCTGTCAATCCTTTCTACAAATTCCATTCTCTTTTCCGCCGGCAGATCCGGGTTCTTTAACAAATCTGTCATAATTGTAATTCCCGTCAGCGGTGTCTTTATCTGGTGGGAAATATCAGAAAGCATGTCCGCAAGGTAACGTTTCTGCTGTCCCTCACGGTCCGACTGCTCTTTTAAGAGTGTGACCAGCTTGTATATCTCACTTTGCAGTATACCAAGGTCATCTCCCCGGCATTCGTCAAAATCCGGCAGTATTACTGCATCCTGGAGCTTTGTCAGATAAAGGATTAGAATACTTATCCGCTTTTTATATGAATAAGCGGCAATAATATCACACAAAACCATACCGCCAGTACATAACAACAAAATAATACAGGCAGTCTTCCAACTGCCTGCCGCTATACACAAAACTGCTGCCACTGCAGCAATCAATAATTTCAGATACAAATATGACATAATTCCTCCGTATGTGCTTATTATTCCATGAGATATCCCAGTCCCCGGACCGTCCGAATCAGCTGTGTTTCCTCTGTTTCCCCAAGTTTTTTGCGAAGCCGTTTGATATAGACGCTTAAGGTATTGTCATTCACATATTCCCCCACATCATCCCAAAGCTGGTTTAAAATCTGTGTCCGTGACAGTATCTGTCCCCTGTGGTTCAGAAAAACCAGAAGCAGCTTGTATTCCATCGCGGTCAGCACAATTTCCTTGTTGCCCCGGCTGACCTTTCCCGTCTGCAGGCTGATGATATTTTCTCCCACCGTGACAATCATGCATTCATTTTTTCCTGTTTTCCCGCTGCGTCTTAAAATGGCTTTCATACGGGCAAGAAGCTCTCGGATGCGAAACGGCTTTGCGATATAGTCATCCGCCCCAAGCTCCAGTGCCCGCACGGTGCTGACCTCATCATCACATGCCGTAAGAAACAGCACCGGCACATCACTTTTTCTGCGTATCAGCTCACAAAGATCAATTCCGTTTCCGTCCGGCAGCATGACGTCCAGAAGGCAGAAATCCGGCAGCTGCCCCTTTTGCAGCAGGGCCGCCGCCTCTGCGAATGTTTCAGCCGTCCAGACTTCATTTCCTTCCTGAAGAAGGGAATACCGCAGTCCTTCCAGTATAATTTCGTCATCTTCCACGATTAAAACAGTCATACCAATCCTTTCTGCCTGACAGCCCCCTGCAGAGTAGACTGCAGGAGAATCTTGCATGTCATCTGCTTCTTTAATTATATACTGGAATTTCCTTCACTTCAACAGCTCACACCATGTCATTCCGGATATTCTCAATCAGATTCCTGCTGCTCTCCCGGTTAAAAAAGTAAATACTCAATCCTGCCATCGCTGCGCCGGTGACAACAACTGCCAGAATCCCCTGCCCGTATGGTATCCGAAATTCCATCCTTCCAAACCACGCGCTTAAAACCTTGTATATCACAGCCGTCAGTATACCGGAAATAAGGGATGCGGCTACGATTCCCTGTCCCAGTATTCTTATGCTTTCCAGCAGGAGCATCCTCCCCATCTGCCTTTTCGTCATTCCGACTGATTCCATGACCGCAAATTCCTTCTGGCGTTCTGCCACACGTCCCCCAATGGAACTGACAAGGTTAATCAGACAGATGATGGATGTCAGAACAACAAAACACAGCAGCAGAATATCTGTGATTTTGGCAATTGCTGATACAACACCTTCCACTATCTCTGAGTCAGTTTTTGTTCGGAAGGACAGAAAGTCTCCATCACCAGCAATCTGCGTCAGCTGCTGGAACAGATTTTTGTCCGCTTCCTCCAGCTGTATGCGTAAATCCTTTGTCATTATTAAAGCAACATCTGCATATCCCGTTTTTTTCGCAAGCTCACTGGCTTCAGATTCACTCATTATTATCCACAGATACTGTCCATCAACTGTAAAATACCCCTCTAAATCCTTATTCGTGGCAAATCCTGCCACCTGCAGCGGGATTTCCGCCAGCTCTCCGGTTTTCCGGTCAGACGACCACAAGGAAAATGTATCCCCCTGTCCTAAATCAGTTACTTTATTCAGGTGAAAGCTGCGGTACCGGTCCGGACTGTCATTTCCAAATTTCCAGTTATCCGTTGAAAGCGTTACATCATTGACAAAAATTATACCGTTGTCCAGTGCTCCGATACGTTCTTTCAGCTGATGCAGGCTGTCATCATCCAGTACCTGTATGGAAACTGTTGTAAAGTCATCATCTTTCCTGTAATCCCTTTCAAATTCTTCATCTGAAAGTTCGCGGTGCATGTACTGGTTTACAATATCGCGGTATGCATCCCAGTATTC
Source organism: uncultured Lachnospiraceae bacterium (assembly GCA_947566705.1). Classification (GTDB taxonomy): domain Bacteria; phylum Bacillota; class Clostridia; order Lachnospirales; family Lachnospiraceae; genus Roseburia. The sequence goes on from CANOLA010000035.1 coordinate 19,954, forward strand.
CTCTCCCGGCACTTCATTTTTTACGAGTGCGGCAAACATTCCCGTATACCATGTTTCCACTTTTTTGACATTCTTATCCGCTGACAGCTCTTCTTCCACAGCGTCCATCTTTGCACGGGCGCGTTTCCAGTCCTCAGAATCATCGCCATCCGCCCACAGTGACAGTTCCCACTGGTTTTTATTCAGCTTCATCTCCATGGATGCAGAATGGTTTACCTTTTGTGTGGCAATTGTATGAACTGCCTGGGAACTGAATGCTGTCACAAAAAGAAGCACCATAAATACAATTCCTGCCATACGGACGCTTCCTGATTTTTTCCGCTGCCTTTTCACAAAGCAGGCTGCCAGATAACCTTCCGCCCCCGCCCGTAAATTCCTTATCCTCATCTTGTATTTTTTGTCCGCTTTTCCGTAATTACCGCGGATACTCTCTACTGCGCCTGCCTTTGCAATCCTGCGCGCCGGGAAAAATGAGGACAAAAGCACCGTTACCGCACTTAACAGTATAATAACAGCAAGCGCTGACACGGATATGTGCAGCCTGACCGGAATATTCTCCGCCGGTCCCAGCAGAAGCTGGATATACGGACAAATCAGATGCATTCCCAGTTTTACAATCCCGATACCTGCAAGGATTCCCACCGGCAGTGAAACAGCAAGCAGAAAAAATGCTTCATAATAAATACTGCTCCTGCGCTGCTTTGCTGTTGCACCAACGGAAGAAAGCATTCCAAGATACTGGCTCCGTTCCCGGAAGGACAGATTAAACACATTATAAATCAGAATCATGGATGTGAGCATAATCAGCACCACAAAAAATACTGTCATCCCCGTTACCAGGACATTAAAGGTGGAGTCAGATGACTTTCCTGCAAAAACCATCCTGTAATCATTAATTTTAATATTCCCTTCGCCCGCAACAGACACCAGCTCCTGAAATCCACGGGGAAGACGGTCCATGTCCAGCCTGAGCAGCAGCTGCACATCACTGCGCTTCACTGACGCATTTCTATCCTCTGCAGTCAGGGCAGCATAGCCTGCCGCCCCATTCTGCTCGTAGGAGGGCGCATCGATAAATCCTACAATTTTATATTCTTTTTTCTCTCCCGTCATTTCATGATTTTCACGAAAGCTTTCGTTTTCCCCGTAATAAGGGAAATTCCAGGGTACTTCCAGTGTTTCGCCCTGTTTCAGCTCCATGGAAAACAGGGGAAAGACGGTTGATTCTGCATCCTTCTGGATTCCCGTCAGAGAACGGTGGAAAAATTCGGCGCCGACGGTATCCCCAATCTCCAGCCCGGCCCCGTCTTCCACGGCGGTTTTACTCACAACCAGCTCCCTGTCATTTTCCGGCAGTCGCCCGCTGCTTACGGATATGTTCATCCATTCAAAGCAGTCAGGACTGTATGCCCTCACTTCCAGATACGGATGTTCCGCAGGATTTCCGGACTGCGGAAAGTCTGTCATGCCAAGGGAATACGCCTGCGTGGTATCCAGCACATAGGGCAGTTCTTTTACCTTGTTTATTTTTTCTGTATCCATCTGCTGCAGGCTCACATCCCACTTCCCGGACTGCAGGGAAGAAACCTCCAGCAGATAATTGACTGCCGTATCCTTCCCTGCAAACACACATGTCATTAAAAGTACCATAAGTGTGATTCCAAAGAATGTAATAAATGTCCTTTTTCTGTTCAGACGCATGTACTGGCGGGTCACATAGTGGACTATGTTATGGTTTTTCATGCCACTCCACCCCCTGACACGCGGATTTTCTCATCTTTCTTTATCCTTCCGTCCTCAAAATACAGCATTCTGTCTGCCTGCAGCGCAATACTCTCATCATGGGTGATAAGGATGAGAGTCTGTTTCTGTTCATGGTTGGATTTCTTTAACAGATTCATGATTTCCTCACCATTTTTTCGATCCAGGTTCCCTGTGGGCTCATCTGCGAGGACGATAGCCGGATGGTTAAAAATGGCACGCCCGATGGACACCCTCTGCTGTTGTCCGCCGGACAGCTGGCTCGGCAGATTATTTCTCCGGTCCAGAAGTCCCATCTGCTCCACTACCAGGTCCAGACGCTCTTCATCCAGTTTTCTGCCATCCAGCAGATGCGGCAGCACAATATTTTCATCCACGTTTAAGACTGGAAGCAGGTTATAAAACTGGTAAACAATCCCAATCTGTCTTCTGCGGAATATGGCAAGCTTATCCTCTGACAGCGAATGGATATCCGTATCACTGATATAAACCTTTCCGTCTGTCGGTCTGTCCACCCCGCCTAAAATATGAAGCAGCGTGGACTTTCCGCTTCCGGATGGTCCCACAATCGCCACAAATTCTCCCTTTTCCACGGAAAAAGATACATCGTCCAGTGCTTTTACCTGATTGCCACCCGATCCATATATTTTTGACAGATGTTCACACCGTAATATTTCCATGTTATGTTATCTCCTTTCCATTCATCTTACATATTTACTATATAACCACAAGATGACACTGGCGTGAACAGAAAAGTGACAGTTTTGTCATTTAAAAACCAGGAACAAACGTCCCTGGTCCTTACCGGATTTTATCCGGGCGAAGCTGTAACTCCCGGCTACTGCCACTTATCCGCCATCGTATAAAATTCATAATACATTCCTTCTTTTTCCATCAGTTCCTCATGAGTGCCTTCCTCTGTGATTCCATCCTCTGTCAGCACCAAAATCCGGTCAGAATTTCTGATACTGGACAACCGGTGTGCAATAGTAAGGGTGGTTCTGCCCTCAGACAGCTCCTTTAAGGACTTTGCCACCTCAAATTCACTTTCATTGTCCAGCGCCGAAGTCGCTTCGTCCAGAATCAGTATCGGCGGGTTTTTCAAAAACACCCTTGCAATGCTGATTCTCTGCTTCTGTCCGCCCGACAGCTTCACCCCCCGTTCCCCGATATAGGTATCATATCCGTCTTTCAGTTCCATAATGAAATCATCCGCACCCGCAAGCTTTGCAGCCTTAATAACATCTTCCCTTGCTGCATCCGGGTTTCCATAGACAATGTTTTCATATACCGTACCGGAAAACAGGTACACATCCTGCTGGACAATTCCGATTTTTTGTCTCAGGCTCTTTAATGTATAATCCTTTATATCCCTGCCATCCAGACGGATACGCCCGGAATCAATATCATAAAATCTCGGAATCAGATTACACAGCGTGGTTTTTCCGCCGCCGGAAGGTCCGACAATGGCAACTTTTTCCCCTGCCCTGATGGAAAGGTTCAGATTGGAAAATACCTCATTATGGTCATCCGGGTACTCAAAGCTTACATTTTCAAACTCTATGTTTCCGGAAACTTTCTCCAGCGGACGGGCATTTTCCTCATCAAAAATATCAATATCCGCATCCATAATCTGCAAAAACCTCTCGATTCCAGTCATTCCGCGCTGGAACTGCTCGGCAAATTCTATAATCCGGCGGATTGTGGCAATCAATGTGGTAACATACAGCATATACGCGACCAGGTCTCCCGGCTTTATCAGTCCCTTTACCATAAATATGCCGCCGCCGATAACAACAGAAAGATACATGATACCATCAAACAGCCGGGTGGATGTCTGAAAAGCCGCCATATATTTATAGCTTTCTTTTTTAATTTCAAAAAACTTCTGGTTGTCCACAGCAAATTTCCGGTTTTCCATTTCCTCGTTTGTAAATGCCTTAACCACCTTCTGTCCCAGCAGGCTGTCCTCAATACGGGCGTTTAATTCCCCAATCTGGTACCGCTGCCTGGAAAATGCCTGTTTCATTTTCCGGTTTAACACCATGCAGGTAAAAACCATCACCGGAACAATACAGAATATAATCAGGGTAAGGCAGATATTGATTCTGGAAAGTATGACAAACCCCACCACGGCTTTCACTGCTGCAATAAAAAATTCCTCCGGGCAGTGATGGGCAAACTCTGTTACATCAAACAGGTCATTGGTAATTCTGCCCATAATCTGTCCCACCTTGGTATTGTTGTAATAGGTGTTGGACAGCTTCTGCAAATGGGAGTATGCATCCGTTCTCATGGCAGTTTCTATTTCCGCTCCCATAACATGCCCCATATCTGCCATATAATAAGCAGCGATTCCGTCCACAATGCGCAGGAAAAAATAAATCCCGCCAAGTACCAGCACTGTACGGACCGACAGTGCTGCCAGGTCACGGATTCCCTCATTTGTAATGTAACGCATAATCAGCGGCAGCACCAGTTCACAGACAGTTGTAAGCGCTGCACAAAATAAATCCAGCACCACCGTTTTTATATGCGGTCTGTAATAAGGAAGAAACCGCTTCAGAAGCCCGGTTGTTTTATATTCTCTTGTATTCATCATTCACCTCATAAGTATCTGGTAATTTTTTAAAGTATAGCAGATGGCACCCCCAATTTTCAAGTTTCTCTTTACATTCAACCACATTATTGATAAAATAAGAAAAACAATTATACAACATATCTGTGTGCAAAAGATAAGACAGGAGGATATCATGGAAGCAAATTCTGTGTCCGCCATTGAACTGGCAATGATTTTCTGTTCTGGAATTAAAGAAGGGGATCACTATAATATACTGACGGTTTCTCCGGGAACACGGAACCTGCAGCAGGGAACCGTGGAATCATCCCAGCCAAAACTGAATGTACGTCAGCCTTACAAACGCGACTGTCCGGAACTGATGCTTGTGCTTGAGGGAGAGGTTCTGCAGAAAATTGATGAAAGGGAATATCTGTATCCTGCCGGTTCCTGCTGTCTGTTCAGGCCTGGTATGACACACCTTGAACGTTTCACCGCACGGTCAAAGGCAGTATTTATCGGTCTTTCAGATGAACTGCTGGGAAAACTGGAGCAGGTTGACGGTGCCGCCGGCAATGACATTTTACAATATACATTTAAGACGACAGCTGATGATGCCGTCGGGACAAAGGAATATGCTGAATTCTTTCCGGCATGTGAAAATGACAAGAATAACAAGCGTCTCCGTGATCTTTCAGACCTTCTTATGTATACCCTGCTTTCCCCAAAGCTTGGTTCAGAATATATGGTTCTTGGCATTATCTGCGAGATGTTTGACATTCTGGATTCCAGGGAATCCTATTATACCACATTTGTTGATTCTGAAATGAATACAGATGCACTGATATTTGCACGCATCTGTCATATTCTGGAAGCAACCAACGGACATGTTTCCCGCTCTAAACTTGAAAAAATCCTTGGCTTCAGCGGAAATTACCTGAATACCATTGTCCAGAAGCATGCCGGGATGTGTCTGTTTGACTACGGAATGACGTTCTGTCTGGACAAGGCGGCAGAACTTCTGACTACAACAAAATCATCAATCACTGCAATTGCAAAAGAACTGCAGTTTACCAACCAGTCCCATTTTTACAAGCTGTTCCGCGAAAAATACGGCATGACGCCGAAAGAATATCGCAAAGAGTATGCAGCAGGCACATAGCTATATGATGCCTGCTGCTGCATTTCTTAACTCATCCGCTGCACGCTTCAACTCCGCAGCCTGTTCCTCCGATACATTTGCCGGTTTTGTCCGGCTCACAAGTTTTTTTACATAAGAAAGGCTGCTCTTAATCTGATGGCGTCTGGAACCATCCAGCGTTTTTTTCTGCTCTTTGTATGCCAGTTCCACCTGTCGGATTAATGTATCTGTCTCGCTTCGAATATCTATATAAGCCTTCCGCTGTCCGTCTGTCGCCTCATACTGCGCAGCATCACGGATTGCACGCTCAATTTCCGCATCCGAAAGATTGGAGCTTGCCGTAATTGTAATTTCCTGGTGCCGCCCGGTACCCAGGTCCTTTGCAGAAACCTGTACGATTCCGTTTGCATCAATATCAAATGTCACTTCAATCTGCGGCACGCCTGCAGGCGCAGCCTTAATTCCCCGGAGCTGGAAACGTCCAAGCAGTTTATTGTCCCTCGCAAACTGCCGTTCTCCCTGTAAAACCTTAATGTCCACAGAAGTCTGGAAATTGGATGCCGTGGAAAACACTTTGCTGTAGCGTGTTGGTATTGTCGTATTGCGGTCTATCAGTTTTGTGGAAACCCCGCCGACAGTTTCAATGGAAAGGGAAAGAGGTGTTACATCCATCAGAATAATTTCCGCTGCCTGCGTTCCTGCCACAAGCACACCGGAAAGTTTTCCTCCCTGTACTGCTGCTCCGAGTGCCACACACTCATCAGGATTTAAGTTCCGCGATGGCTCTTTTCCCGTCAGTCTTCTCACCTGGTCAAACACAACTGGTACACGGGTGGAGCCGCCTACCAGCAGAACAAGTCCCAGGTCGGCTGCCGTAATACCCGCATCACTGAGCGCCTGCTGCACCGGACCAGACGTACGTTCTACCAGATCCTGTACCAGCTCATTGAATTTGGCACGCGTAAACGTCATTTCCATATGTTTTGGCTCACCTTTTACCGTAGTGATAAACGGAAGGTTGATACTTGTCGTGGAAGAAGAGGAAAGCACTTTTTTTGCCTTTTCTGCTTCTTCCCGGACACGCTGCATTGCCGTCATGTCTTTATGCAGATCAATGTGTTCTGTCCGTAAAAACTCCCCGACAAGATATTCCGTGACGCGCTCGTCGAAATCATCCCCCCCAAGGTGGTTGTCCCCGGCTGTCGCCAGTACCTCAATCAGATTGTCCCCAATCTCAATTACAGACACATCAAATGTCCCGCCGCCCAGGTCATACACCAGAATCTTCTGCGGCTCCCCATGATCCAGCCCGTAGGCAAGCGCCGCGGAAGTCGGTTCATTGATAATCCGGAGCACATTCAGTCCGGCAATCCGCCCTGCATCCTTTGTCGCCTGCCGCTGGGCATCACTGAAATATGCCGGAACCGTAATCACGGCATCCTGCACGCTTTCTCCCAGATACTCTTCCGCATCCTTTTTCAGCTTGCGCAGAATCATGGAAGAAATTTCCTGCGGCGTATACTGCTTTCCATCCACTTTGGCGCGAAATCCGCTTCCCATTTCACGCTTAATGGAAAAAAAAGTGCGGTCCACATTCACCGCCGCCTGCCTTTTTGCCGCATCCCCCACAAGCCGTTCTCCGTCTTTTGAAAATGCGACAACTGATGGTGTCGTTCTTGAGCCTTCACCATTTGTTATTACAACTGGCTGGTCGTTTTCCAGCACAGAGACACAACTGTTTGTCGTTCCTAAATCTATTCCTATTACCTTGCCCACAGGATTTTCCTCCATAAATGTTATTACTATATATAACTGTAATTCGGGGGGCTTCTTCCGTCAAGGTGTCTGTTCCATATTTCAGAGAATGTTTATATTTCACCGGATGACTGCCGGAGTATGATCTGTCATTCTTGACAAAAAACAGTACGGATTATAGAATTAACACAAACAATGCCAGTCCATCTTCCAAATGCCATATTTTCCAAATAATATGAAAAAACTGAGCGCAGGATGATGTTAAGAAAGGAAGAACTGCAAAATGAATGAAAATACTAAAAAAATCGCCGAATATTTTCCATGTGAATACCAGGTATTTGAAAAAGGGGGAAATCCCGTCGAGCTGGAAGCTGCGTATTATGACGCATTAACTGACGGAGCCAAAAAAGGATTTTATCCTGCAATATTAGTAGCAGATGAAACAGTCATGGAACAGTTTGAATATATTTTTGATAATGATTACCACAAAGAAAAGCTGATTGCCGAATGCGGTGACAACGGAAAGGAACTTTTGCAGAAAAGATTCAATGACTATCTGGAGGATTACTCTGAAGATTTTGACGAAAGTCTGGAAGATTTTATTGGAAATGAAACAGAAGGGGACACCCTGCTGCATTTTAGCGGCTATATTTCCTTTGATGACCATGAACTTGAGGACGATACCCTGCTTTTAAAAATTCCTGCGAAATATCCATGGGAGATGATTGCCTGGCTTCCTATGGGCGGGTGGAATGAGTGCCCGTCTCCAGAGGAAATGATTGCGGTCTGCAAATACTGGTTTGAGGCTTATGGTGCAATACCAGCCGTTTTTACCCATGATGTCATGGAATTTTATGCACCGAAAAAGTTAAACAATGCAGACAGCCTGGAAGTCGCTAAGGAACATTATGCATTTTGCGTGGACCGCATCGACCAGGGTACCCGAACCGGCAAATTATCCGAGCTTTCGGCTGGTCTTAAAAATTCTAAGGTGTGGTATTTCTGGTGGGATTAGATCACCTTTTTAGAAATATTTGAAATATAAATAAATGAACCAATAAGGAGAACAAAATGTCAAACAGAGCCATGTTATATGCCCGGAAAGGTAAAAAAATGACCGGAATTTCGGAATACAACTATGAAATTCCCCTTGCATATGAAATCCTTGTCAGCCAGAAAACCAGAAGGGTACACTCAAAAGTTTTCCTGAGCCCGTTTTGCATTGCCATCCGGGGAGATTACGACATGGGTGTGGAAAAACTGTATGCCTTTCTGGACGAGCTGAAGAAAAGAAGCTATTTTGACGGAAAAAAGTTTGATAAAATTACAGAAGAAACCAGGTCATTTCTGGAAAAAAACCGTGGCCATGATTATTTTTACCTGGAGGGTGCAGAGGTTTATGAATCCCCTTCTTTTCTGGAAACTATTAAAATGAAGAAACGGATTTCAAATATCGACCAGGAAATCGAAGGGTTTTTCCGGAAAATGGATAAACTGAAACAAAAAACTGCAGAGAACGAAATGGACAAAATGCTATGTTCAATAGGTATTCAGGAATGGGCGGATTACTTGTATTATGATACTATTTAATATCATATTTTTCAATCCACTCATACATTGCCCTAACAACTGGTCTTAACCCTTTTCCCATTTCGGACATTGCGTATTCAACCTTTGGCGGAACCTGTGGATATTCCTTACGAATAATAAGCCCATCTTTCTCCAACTCTCTCAACTGATTTGTCAGCATTTTATGCGTAATTGGTGCAAGCAGGCGTTTCAATTCCCCATATCTCAACACTTCGTGAAACGCCAACATATATATTATTCTTAATTTCCACTTCCCGCCAATCATTCCCACAATCGTTTCAAATTTTTCATATCCAAAATCCTGAAGATAACAAGGCTCTTTTTTCACATATACACTCTCCTTTTTGATAGTATCATACAAATAAGTTCGTACTTTTCAAATTGTATTATATACTCTTATAATACAATTTGAAAGGGGAAAAGAACATGAAGATTATAATAATAAACGGAAGTCACAGAAAAAACGGCGCGACGGCATTGATACTGCATAAAATGTATCAAAAATTAGAAACTTACCCCAATGTGGAAATTCAATTTTATAATGTTGCAGACCTGAATTTAAAATACTGTGTCGGTTGCTGTAAATGTTACAAAAATGGTAAATGTATTTTTAATGATGACATTGAAAAACTATCAAAAGATATTGAAACAGCGGACGGCATTATAATAGGCTCTCCCACATATGCAGGCAATGTTTCCGGGCAAATGAAAGTTATAATAGACCGTGGACATTTTGTGATAGAACAATTACTATTTGGAAAATATGCCATCAGCGTATCAACATATGAAAATTACGGCGGAAGGGATACAGCTGGAATATTAAACAAATTATTGTGTTATTCTGGAGCAACTATCTCCAATTCACTTGTTATTAAGATACCCTTTTCCAGCAATCCATTAAGCAATCATCAAACTAATAATGCAGTGAATAATGCAGCCCATAAATTTTATAAAGATATTCATAATCGCAAAAAATATTTATTTCAAATAATAAGGCATTTTATAATATTCCGATTTGGAATTCTTCCTTTTGTCAGGAAAAAAGGAAATGAATATCAAGGCGTTGTAGCAAAATGGAAAGAATACGGCATGAAAGATAGCAATATAAAATAATTTTTATTGACTTGAAGTGCACTTCATAGTTTATGGTGAAACAGAAAGGTGGATTTACATGTATTCAGCAAAGGAAGCAGCCAAAATCACCGGGCTGTCAACAGCAACTTTAAGATATTATGAAAAAGAAAAATTATTGCCCCCAATAGCCAGAAACAGCCAAAAATACAGGCAATATACAGACGAGGACATTGAATGGATAAAAATGATACAGTGTATGCGCACGGCAAATATCCCCATTCATTCCATTAAGGAATATGTTTCACTGTTAATACAGGGCGGAAAAACCCTTGAGCAGCGTTTTATTATGGTGCAAAATCACATGGAGGATATTAAAAAACAAATGACTAATTTGCAGAACGCATTTGACCTGACACAAAAAAAGTTATCGTTCTACGAGAAACTTTTAGCAGATTCTTCCTATAAAAATATATCATACAAAGAAGAATGGAAATTATTTAACCATGGAGAAAATTAAGGAGAAAAACGGGAGGAGTATAGAAAATGCCTTATATTACAATAGAAAGCGGTGTTTTATCAAACACACAAAAAGAGGAACTGATTAAACAATTAACGGAAATATCTTCTGAAATAATGAAAATACCACAGGAATTCTTTGTGACAACCATAAAGGAAATGCCTGACAAAAATTTTGGCATTGGCGGTTAAACTATTGATAAAGTAAAAGAAGAATATATGCATTGCAGATAGCAGGCAAGTACTTTATAATCAAGTATATGAACACTAAATTTACGGGGGTTATAATTATGGAAAATATTTATTCAATAGAACATGAAAAACTGGGAGTGTTGTATGGCAGGGATTGCATTTTTATA
>CANOLA010000036.1 GCA_947566705.1 uncultured Lachnospiraceae bacterium
TAAACACTGGGGTTGTGGGTATTTTTTACCCACAAATACCCTTGAAGAGCCAAAACTTCATCTGATTTCATACTTTGCTCCTATTACCCAGTCTGCATACGGCAGACAAACTCCTATCCATATCAATGGGGTGACAATTGCAGCAACAACAGGAATCATCCAAGTAAAAAACCATAATCAGTTAAAATAATGCTGAACAAAAGGTTAAACAGGACGCAGGGGACTGCCTGTATCGCGCGGGTGATGAACTGCATCTGGCAGATGATGTGTATCCGGACAGCCTGGATACAAATAAATTATTCCAAAGTGGCAATAAGGTGGATTTCTGGAAACCCACTTATGAAGCAGAAGGGGATAACTAGAATTAATACTGCTATTCCCGGCGTACTAGAATGGATGTAATTATCGGGGCAGTCATAGTAATTATGAATGAACAATATTTCAGTCATTGCTGTTATGCCAACAACGGAATTTTTCCATAGAATCTGTTTGTATCAAACGAAACATTTCCAAACTGGAAGATTCCAAATAAGAATTACAGCCGACTGTGGGTGAAATGCAGTGACAAAGCCGATGTCTTAAACTTTGAAGGAATGTCCGTAAGATAAATGTTACAGAGAGGAGAATTCCAGATGGATGAATAAAAATTCATTTATACACAGAATCTTTTAAAAATATACCACATCGGAAAACAAGAGGTGCGGGCATTAAACAATGTGTCAATTCAGATTAGGAATGGAAATATGACAGCTGTAGAAGGAAGTAGTGGAAGCGGGAAGTCAACGCTTCTGCATCTGCTGGGAGGGATGGATACTCCTGATACAGGGAGCGTATTTTATGGGGAACAGGATATTTTTAAATGGAAGGACAAAAAGATATCCGAGTTCAGAAGAAGGGAAAATCTGGTTTAAAACCGAACATCCTCGTATATATTCAGACCTTATCCTTTTATATAGTCAAAAATATCCCTTTTTTCTTCATCATCCAGATTCTGGTATGTGATAAACAACAGTTTTCTGTCATATAATGCAAAACGGAGAAATTTATATCTTGCATATTCACCAGGAATATCTGTTTGAAACCAGACAGAATCCCTCTTTTTTTCTGCAAACTTATGGCTAATATCCTCCGGCTTTTCATCCCAGTTCTCCAGCCTGGCATACAGCCACTGGTAAATTGCCTCTGCCGGTAAATCCGGAAACTGCCCGAAAAATTCTTCATCTTCCCCGGAAACAAATGATTTCCGGAGCTTACGAATAACTTCCGAAGCAGCCAGTCCGGTATCACCCAGTGTTTTCAGGCAATAAACGTCGGTTTCACGGTTATCCGGATAGTTTCCGTCATGAAGCAGGGCATATACGGTTTCTTCCAGCGTGCTTCTGCTGTAAAATTCCTGACAGTATTCGAGATATTCCTCTTTCGTCCATGAATTTCCCGTCAGACAGTTTAATTCCTCTATGTATTCCTCCGGAAAGCTGCGGGGAGAATACTCAATTTCCTCCACGATAGTTTCTATTCTTTTAATCTTAGTGTTATCCATTTTACTTTTCCCCTCTATCGTTTCTCTGTCTTTTCTTTTACAGTAAAATTACCCCCTGCCGTGCCGCCAGCAGCATATCATCGGCGATTTTTTCGCAATCATCAGACCGCATAATATATTCCAGTACATCTGCCAGAGGCAGGGATTTGTGTAACAGTTCCATATAATATGTCATTTTGCTGTCACTGTCCGTCATGGCTTCCCTGGTGATGGAAATTATTTCGATAAGCTCATCCCTTGTTAAATCCCTTACGCAGGGTGGTTCCATAAACGCCTGCTGTGCTATGGTATCCAAATCTGTCCATCCCCAGTATTCCGCAAATTCCGTCTGGCTGTGCTGTTTTCCCGTAATTTTTCCAAGCTCATTTAATGCTTTTTCTATATCGCCTTCCCCGTTTGCAATCGAATCTATCAGGGTTTTTGCTGTTTCCAGCCTCGTTTTATCCGGTTCATGGTATTCCAGTTCTTTTCTCATGTATTTTCCTCCAGTTTGCCTTTCAGCCAGTCTATTGTATGAATGTCATCCTCATTGGTATAATAATAATCTCCGTCCTCATCCTGCTCCACATACAGCTCATCCTGATACTGAATAAAAAGCTGAAGCAGTTCCTTTATAGAACCCGCAAGAACCTTTTTATCGTTTTCATCCCTTCCAAAATCAATCACCTGTCCTGCCGCTCCATTTACGTCCGGATCCAGATCAACCCCGATATAATTGGAGCTGTGATCATGTGCCAGCGGAATCCATAATGGATTCGCATATCTGCATTTTACCGCACCCTCAGGCTCAGAAGAATAGTACTGTGAATCGTTCAGTTCCTCATCATTGTCAAAAGCCCTCCAGGTTTTCCATTCTCTTAGCATTTCATCAAGATTATAAAGCTCCAGTCCCGCAAAAAATTCGTCCAGACCAAACTTTGCATTTCCAATAATCTGAAACCATTCCCGCAGTTCTTCGTTAAAAGACAGTTTCATGGCTTTTTCTGCTTCTGCAATATGTGACTCATTGATTTTTTCAGAAGGAAACTCCAGTTTGGGATATTGCTTTTTAACTCCGTCGAAAAATAGTTTAAAATAATGTTCCATGTTATCCTTTATCCTTTCCCAATCAGTACATTTTTTCCCTGAAACGCAAAGCCGTATTTCTTCACCCGCTCCGGTTCAAATCCATCTGCCGCAAGCTGCGTTCCATACTGTTTTTCCTCAATCTGAAGCAGAGCATTTGAAACAGTTTCCGCAAGGTCCTTTTCCCGGTTTGGCTTATGAACCTTAAACTCGATAATATACGCACAGTCCTTTCCCCGGTCTGTTGGAACCAGCATAACATCATAACGTCCGAATCCGCTTTCCCGGTTGGAGGTAATGGTATATCTTCCGGAAAGCTCCACCATCAGCCCCAGTACGAATCCATGGTAAAACCGCTCCGGTGCGTCATCATCTGCTGTGCCGCCTGCAATGTCAAAGCTGGAAAAACTGCGTAATGCGACCTTGTTCATATACTCATTCATTGCTTCTACATCATTGAGCAGAAGTGCCTTGATAAAGTTGTTGTAGGATGCTTCCGTGCTGCCGCCAAACCAGTCCCTCACCATCTTTCGAAACATCCTTTTTACTTCATGGTTGGTTAAGGTAATAGTATACCTGACATCCTCCTCTTCCGATTCCTCAAATTTAATAATTTTTAAGTATCCTGTTGCCAGCAGCAGACTCCATACAGCATTCGCATTATCATCAAGCTCGTTAAAGATAATCTGTTCATCCAGTGCTGCCTCAAAACTGTTCCCCTTTAAAAGCTCCTCCATCGTCTGTTTGATATCCGGACTTCCCGACTGTATCAGGGAATTTACCAGTCCGTTTCCGCTCGTATTTGACCAGTAGGTATCATATTTCCCATTTTTTCGAATAAATGAAGCTATGGACCAGGGATTATAAATATCCGTATGTGTGCCAAAGGTAAATCCGTCATACCATTTCTTTACATGTTCCTTTTCACTGCCAAGTCCTGCGGCTTCGAGTGCAGCAAAAACCTCTTCTTCCGAAAAGCCAAAGGACAGTGCATATTCATCCGAAGTAGTTGTAATTACCTCAAGGTTATTCATCCCTGAAAAAATGCTTTCCCTTGCCACCCTCGTAATTCCCGTAATTAAGCCACGGCAAAGATATGGATTGGTTTTAAAGGTACTGTTAAAAAGCCCGCTGAAAAAACGCACCGCGTCATCCCAGTATCCGGACAGCCATGCCTCCTGCATCGGGGTGTCATATTCATCCAGAATAACAATGACTTCTTTGCCGTAATAACGCTGCATAAAATTTGTCATCGAATGAATCGCATCAACTGCCATGGTAATTTCCATACCGGGTTTGATACTTTCATAATATTCTCTTTCATTCTTACTTAACAGCTCTCCTTCCAGCAGATACCTGCTCTGCTCATACAAATCGGCTATTACCTTTGTTATCCTATAGCACATTTCTTTGTATTCTGCTGCCTTAACGTTTGCAAAGCTCAGAAATATCACTGGAAATGTCCCCTGGAGTCTCCGGTATTTTTCCTCCTTCCATATGGAAAGGTTTTCAAATAAATCACCCCTGTCAGCATATTTATTTGAGAAAAAGCACTCGGTCATACTCATGTTCAGGGTTTTTCCAAACCGGCGCGGACGCGTGATAAGGGTAACCTCTGAACCGTATTCCCACCATTCTTTGATAAATTCTGTCTTATCAACATAAAATTTCTTTTCTTCTATCAGCTTGTCAAAACGCTGTACCCCCAGATTTACCACCGGTCTGCCGTCCACCTTGCACCTCCCTGTTTACCAGCCATCAGCTGCATTCATTTTCTATTATACTAACATAAAAGGTGTCCAAAATGAACACCTTTTACAACTTACATATACCAGATATTTTTACTGCTGCAGTTTACGTTCCTTTTTATCCTTCCCAATACCTATTCCGGTCAGAATTCCACCGACAAAGATGGATACTGCAATTACCATAAAATAAATATTTGCATTAAATACGGCCTGGTTTTCAATCTGAAAGCCTTTGCTTAAATCCACATATTTGAGGCTTGATGCAGTTTTCGGTCCAATAAAAAGATTCATGACATCGTTACTCAGACCAATCCACAATCCAGTAAGTATCACAAGAACTCCCGCTTTTATCCACCCGTTTTTTCTGCCATACCGTATAATAACAACAAACAGGCAAACAAGAATTATAGCATAGGTGGTAACTGTCATGGATATTTCCCAGTAAAGACTGCCCCCGCCGACAAAAATTCCACATACAACCAGCAAAATATACAGCCACAGAATATCCCAGAGTATTGTCAGGACCGCCTTATGGTTTTTTAATTTTTCCCCTCTGCAGAAAAATGAAACCACAAATGGGGAAAATATGCACGATATCCCAAATATGCATCCGGATGCCGCCACAAAAAACCAGTCCCCACGCGTATAAATACAGCAGGTCAAAAGCAGCAGAAGCAGGGAACCTGTCGCGGACAGGACTACCCATACAAGCCGGTCTTTTTCCACAATAAACGGGACAACGATTAGCGAAGCCACGAGCAGCATTGCAGTCAGCACGATAAAAAACCAGTCCAGTGCATGGCCAATGGCAATGTTGCAAATCAGGCAGACAATGACCGGTATCATTAAGATACCTGCCGTCGCTATCCCAATCGTGGTTGTTTTCCGGTTCACATTTTTCCGGTGCTTTTCCAGCACATGATTTTTTTCTACAGTCAGTGTTTTTTCCACTGTACCATCGCTCATCTGCTCTGCCACTTTTTTGCAGTCAGCACATTCCCTTAAATGCTCTTCAACAATGTCTTTGCTGGTACTGCTGCAAATATTATCCTGATATAATGGCAGTAAATCTTTTACTACATTACAGTCATATTTCATTGTTTTGCCTCCTCTCTTTTGAACATCCGCTCATACAAAATTTGCCTTCGGCAAATGAGCGATAGTCGTACATCTTAGATGTACGACACATGCTGCATGTCAAGTTTTCATAGAAAACTTGACACAATCTTTGAACATCGCCTAATGGAAAATATAATTCATCTGTTTTCTAATTTTTCCTGCAGTTTCAATTTTCCGCGGTGATAAGTCACCCTTGCCCAGTTTTCGGTTTTTCCGAACACCGTGCCGATATCCCGGAAGGATAATTCCCCGAATACCCTCAGGGAAAAAACTTCCCGGTACGGTTCTTCCAGTTTGTGAAGCGCCATGTGTATCTGCAGGCTTTCCATTTTTGAAATTACGGTATGCTCAAGATTCACATTACCTTCAATTTCTTCTTCCGCCGGCACTTCCTTATTTCGTTTCCGGTACATATCCGCACAGAGGTTTTTGGCAATCGCACAGAGCCAGGTAAGCTCACTGGATTTCCCTTTAAACTCGCTTTTCATGGCACGATAAAAAACCTCCTGGGTCAGTTCCTCGGACATTTCCGGATTTTTTATTATTGTCATAATGTAAGAATACACATCCATGTAGTAGGTCTGGTATAATTTTTCTATGTCTATACTGCGGTTCACAACTGTATCACCTCCTTTGCCTGCATGAATTAGACGAAAAAACATCTGTTTCGTTACAAACTTTTTTATTTTTTTTAAATTTTGCTGTATATTACCATAAACCTTCTGTATATTCAACTATTGGAATTCCCATTTTTCAGTTGAAAATGAGGTAATATATTGCGATTGCATGCACACATTGCTATAATGAAATTGAAAATAGGAAACGAAAGAAAGGATTGTATGAAATCCAATTATAAAAAGACCATGTACGCCTGCTTTACTGGCTATGTTGTACAGGCAATTGTAAATAATTTTGTTCCGCTTTTATTTGTAACGTTCCAGAAGAGCTATAAGATTCCATTGTCCGAAATCACGGTGCTTATTACAGTTAATTTCATGGTGCAGCTTCTTGTGGATCTTCTGTCGGCGGGATTTATCGACAGAATCGGTTACCGTGCATCGATTATTCTTGCACACATTTTTTCTGCGGCAGGACTGGTTTTGCTTACGGTACTGCCGGAGCTTTTTGGGAATGCATTTTGGGGAATTGCGGTTTCCGTAATTATTTACGCATTAGGAGGAGGACTGATTGAAGTTCTGGTCAGTCCGATTATGGAGGCATGCCCGACAGACAATAAAGAAAAAGCGATGAGCCTGCTTCATTCGTTCTACTGCTGGGGACATATGGGCGTGGTTCTGCTTTCAACAGCTTTTTTTGCAATTTTTGGAATTGAAAACTGGAAGATACTGACACTGCTCTGGGTACTGATTCCGGTTGCAAACATCTTTCTTTTTGCGAATGCGCCAATATGCTCCTTAAATGAAGAAGAGGAAAAAGGTCTGACCGCAAAGGAACTGTTTTCCCAGAAGATTTTCTGGATATTCATGCTTATGATGATGTGTGCGGGCGCGTCAGAACAGGCAGTAAGCCAGTGGGCTTCCACTTTTGCGGAGCAGGGGCTTGGAATCAGCAAAACAGCAGGCGACCTTGCAGGTCCCATGGCATTTGCCGCTCTGATGGGAACAGCAAGGCTGATATACGGGAAATATGGTGATAAATTTGATCTGAACCGCTTTATGAAATACAGCTGTATTTTATGTATCGCCTCTTATCTGTGTATCGCTTTCGTGCCGGTACCGGTACTTGGGCTTACCGGTTGCGCGGTCTGCGGTTTTTCTGTGGGGATTCTCTGGCCTGGTACGTTCAGCAAAGCATCTGCATCCGTACAGGGCGGCGGTACGCTGATGTTTGCCATGCTCGCGCTTGCAGGAGATCTGGGATGCTCCGGCGGCCCGACACTTGCAGGATTTGTGGCAGGCAGCCTTAATAACAACCTGCGGATGGGAATACTGGCTGCAGTTGTATTTCCGGTGCTTTTGCTGGCCGGGGTGGTGTGGTCGATGTCTTTAAAAAATAAAACCAAAGGAGAAACATACAGATGAGCATTTTTAAAATTCCGCTGAAATTCAAAGCAGGCGAATATAAATTTAACGAAATCGATGCAGATACAGGCGACTGCCTGGCACTCGACTACAATAATGAATATCAACTGATAACATACAACGTGCCTTTATACGGCAACGAGGCAAGGTTGTACACGGTTCCGCGGGAGCTTATGCCCGAAGAGCTTACAGCAGTGTATGACCATAACGGCGATATCGAAAGGGTTGAGCTTGCTGGCACACGGCTGATATACATCTATTATAAGGATGTCACGGTGCCTGAGAGAGTCATTTTGAAATTTATCAAAGCCGAGGCAGATAGGATTTCTGATGTGATAATCAAACGAAAACAAACGTTGGCACGAATTTTCATCGAGAAATTTTACGATGGGGAAGCAGTTGATATCGCCGTCAAAACCGCCACAGCCGAGGAATCACAAGCGGTTATTGACGAATATGACGGGGAAATCACAGCGGCGGACAACAGCGGAAATTTCCCCATAGAAAACAGGCTGGAGATTGACCGCGAAACACTCAGCGTAATGCTAATGTGCTCCCACAGCCTCTTACCAAACAGACTGTTCAGCAAAGCGGCGGAAACCTTTGCGGAACGGATAAAGAGCCGCGTTCTCAAAAAAATAAAAACCACCGAGGAGTTTAAATTTATTTCGGAAGAATACGATTAACAGAGAGCAATTTACTCAAATTTCCTATCGTATAAAAGTGCTGCAATCAATACGACAAGGCAGGAGCCGCAGTTATGTACCAACGCTCCCGTTGTCGGCGTAAGCAGTCCGAAAAGCGACAGTGTAATCGCAGCAAAGTTAATGAACAGAGAAAGTGAAATACTAAACTGAATTGTCTTTACACAAGCATTTGACAATTGTTTCAAATATGGTATCTTTGCTATATCATCACTCATCAGGGCAATGTCTGCCGCTTCTATGGCTATATCACTTCCCATCGCACCCATAGCAACGCTGACATCAGCGGTTTTGAGTGCTGGTGCGTCATTCACTCCGTCACCAATCATACAGACCGTTTTGCCCGTTTCCTGCAATGCTCCAATTTCAGATACTTTCTGCTCCGGCAAAAGTCCTGCATGAACATCGGTAATGCCAACTTGTTTTGCAAAATATTCAGCGGTCTGCCTGTGGTCGCCTGTAAGCAATACAGCGTGTGTTCCAATTTTGCGCAATCTTTCAATCATATCTGCTGATGTATCACGCAGCGTATCAGAGAGTGTTACAGCACCGAGAAGCTTTTTTGTATCAGCGACAAGAATAACTGCTTTTCCCTCGCTTCTGAACTGTTCAAGTATCTGCTCTGCCATACTGTTCATTTCTATTTTTTGTTCTTTAAGAAAAACTGTATTGCCGCAGAACAATTTTTCTCCACGAATTTCCACTGAAATTCCCTTGCCGGGTATCATATTAAAATCTCTGGCCTCAAACAATTTGACATTTTCCTCTTTGGCATAGGCGGTAATGGCTTTTGCAAGAGGGTGTTCAGAGTAACTTTCGGCAGAAGCGGTAAGACGCAGAAGCAGGGATTTGTCTATATCATTCTCAAATGGATAAATGTCTTTTACCACAAGGTTTCCGTTTGTGAGTGTACCAGTCTTATCAAAGGCAACGGTATCAACCTTACCCATTCGCTCTAAGGCTTCACCCGATTTGATAATAACTCCGTGTTTTGTCGCTTGCCCGATTGCCGCCATAATCGCCGTAGGGGTAGCAAGCACCAACGCACAAGGGCAGAATACGACGAGAACAGTTACAGCCCGAACAATGTCTCTGGTTATAATTAATGCTGCGACTGCAATCAACAACGCAACAGGCACAAGCCAGCTTGCCGCTTTATCCGCAATACGAGCCATTGGTGCTTTTTTGTTCTCTGCCTCTTCTACCATACGAATGAGCTTCTGCAAAGAACTGTCCTCACCCAGTTTTGAAGCACGAATATCTATTGTTCCAAAACGGTTGATTGTGCCGCAGAAAACACTATCCCCAACGGTCTTATCAACAGGCAGAGATTCACCTGTCATAATGGACTGGTCAACTGAGGTCGCCCCCTCTATAATATCTCCGTCAACAGGAATGGTTTCGCCGGGAAGAACACGCAGAATATCATTCATCTTAATATCTTCTGCAGCAATCATTTCTTCCTTGCCATTTGAAATCCTGCGTCCTTGCTGCGGTGTAAGACTGATAAGTTTTTTCAGGCCTTTTTTGGCTCTCTCGGTCGTTTTTTCTTCTAAAATTGCTCCGATTGCCATAATGAAAGCAACCTCGCCTGCGGCAAACAAATCTCCAATGGCTATTGCCGCAAACATAGCAATCGAAATCAGCAATGCAGATGAAATCTTACTGATGCCGTGATTGTGGATAATCCGCCAGACAGAAAGATAAAGCAGGGGAATACCGCAGATAATTACCGATACCCAGGCAGGGTCAACGGGGATTTTATTTCCCGTGAAGGACAGTACAAGACTGATGACAAGGAATACACCGCCCACAATCGTCATAGAAATACCTGCAAGAAAATCATTGATTTTTTTGAGCATAGTCCAAAACCTCCTGAATTCATATCATTGACTCTTCTGGAGAGTTATAATACAATGTATTTGATACGAAACACTTTGTTTCGTATTTAGTATATTGAAACCTGCTTTTCATATCAATAACCAAATCAGGTACTTTGTACGTTATCGAACAAAACTCAAAAATTGTTCGGAAAGGATGTATTATGGACAGACGGCAAATAAAGACAAGACAAGCCATCTTTTCGGCTTTTGTAAAACTACTTGAAACCAGGCGTTATGAGAAAATAACCGTACAGGAAATACTTGACGAAGCGAATATAGGCAGAAGTACCTTTTATGCCCATTTTGAAACAAAAGACGAATTGTTGAAAGCCGTATGTAAGGAGTTATTCGGACATATCATAGACACTGCTATGGATAAAACCCATACACACGGTCTGTACTCAAAGGGCGAAGCTCCACAATCTGTTTTTTGCCACCTTTTACAGCATTTGCAGGAAAATGACAATAATATTTTAGGATTGCTCTCCTGTGAAAGCCGCGAGATTTTTTTGCGTTATTTTAAGGACAGCTTAAATGAATTGATACAAACGCAATTCGTTAATCACAGCCATAGGAAAAATCAAGATTTGCCGCAGGATTTTCTTGTCAATCACATTTCAGGCAGCTTTGTTGAAATGGTTTTATGGTGGTTAACAGACAAGGAAAAACATACACCCGAAGAATTAGACCACTATTTTCGTTCTGTCATTGAGCCAATTTTATAACAGAAAAGCTGTTGGAATTTCATTCCCAGCTTTTCTGTATGCTTACAATTCCATAAACGTATCATATTTATTATAATACTGAATAGCCTTAAAAATCTTTTTATTTGAAATTTCTTCATCATCATCTACTGCCATGGAAATAACGTCCTGCAGCATTTCATTGCTGTAAACATATTCCAGCCCGTTCTGCACCGCAAATTCCGGAAGCTTCGGCGGCTGTACATCCCAGTCAACCGCAGAATCCGGTATCACAAAACATTCTGAATTCAGTTTAACCTTGCCTTTCTTTGCAAATAATCCCCAGGATTCGTCCCTGTAAAATGCCTCATCCCCGTCCGATAAATACATTTCCTTAATCTCATCAATAAGCTCTGTAAACAAATATTTGCTTTTTTTCACTGTTATATCCCTCCAGCCTTCAGCTAAATAGTTACTGATCTCTTTAAATCTATATCCGCTTATATGATATCAGTCATGGATTTTCTTGTCAAACCGTTTCATCCATCTGTCCCACTCTTCATTTTTCCAGTATAAACGCGGTTTTTTCATTTCAAAAATAATTTCCCTGAACAGTTCGTTTAATACCAGATATCGCTCCAGAACCTCTTCATCCCCTGCGGGATACTGATTTTTGGATATAGCGATTACTGCATAATCCCCTTCCATTTCATAATGAATTTTATTTTCACTGCAGGTCTCAGTGATTTTATCAGGCCCTATGATACCACACAGTTCCGGTGACAAAACCTGAACAAAATGGGAACCGCTGATTTTATTATTTTTGAACTCAAATTCAAGTGACGGATTCATAAAAACCGAGTATTTATCTGACAGACATTTCGTTTCCCGGAATAACTGTACCGCCAGCGAAGCACTTTTGTGAATATACTGGTCGTTGCTTCCGACAACCAGACTGCCGCAGCAGTAATAACAAGGGATTTTCTGAAAGGTGCGCTTTATGAAATGCAGCACTTTACCAAATTCAATCTCCGGCAGAAACTCAAAATACATCCTGTTTGGAATCTGTCCGGGATATTCAGGATAGATATTGGCAAGTATCATCTCTGTTTTTATACTCTGCATCTGTTCTTTTGTGGCATTTGTCATCAAAATCCGCGCTGTCCGTTCAAAATCTTTCTTATCTATAAAATTATAAAAATATTTTCTGTCATCATTTTTAATCGGTTGAAATCCGGCATGTTCGTTCTTATAATAATACGTGAAGTGGTCTTCAATTAGTTCACAGTATTCCTCAAATATGCCCTTAATCTCCTTCCTGTATTTTGCCGGGCTTTCAAAAAAATAGAATATAACACCCATTCTCAAATCACAGTATGGCAGTTTATTTAAATCGCGGTATTTCATAAAAACCTCCACGGATTTGGTATTATTTCATAAATAATACCATCAATATTTTTCTAATTCTTCCTGAATATCGTTCTGCAAATCGTCCCAGTCTACGTCAATTCCAGTCCCATTATTCCACATTACCGTGATTCTTACCTTATCCCGTTTTAACCGTGGAATCCACTCTTCCGCAAATTCTTCAATATCGACAGCTTCACTGTGGTATCCCTCCCATTCTTCTGAAATACACAGGTCAGAATATTCCCTTTTTGCCCATACTAAAAAAAAGGATTGCTCTCCCTGTTCTAATTCTGCCCAGCCGCCTTCATCTCTTAAAGACCATACTTCCCAAAAAGCGGCTGTCTTGTGTATGAAGTATTCATATTTTTTCCGGTTATCCAGTTTCAGTACATTTTCTACTTCTTTATTCATAATTTCAGTTCCCTGTCAATGCCATGCCGCATGTTTGTCTGGGCAGAAGAATTAATAAAATATTTCCTCTTCGTCTCCATTACCCCAGATTATTTTACGTAATACCGGACAGCCGCTGGTATCCAGTGTTGTGAATTTATTATTTGAGCAGTCCAGATATTCCAGTTTAGCGTTATTACTGATATCAAGTGCGGTAAGCTCATTGTCACAACAGAATAGCTCTGTCAGTTCGGTATTGTTTCTGATATCCAGTTCCGTGAGCTTATTATACACGCAGCTCAGATACTGCAGCTTCATGTTTTTACTGACATCCAGGGCAGTAAGCTGGTTTTTTCCGCAGCCAAACTCGGTCAGCTCTGTATTGCCTTCAATATTCAGTTCGGTTAGCTGATTGTAATAACAGTAAAGCGTTTTCAGCATCGGACAGTTTCCGGTATCCAGAGCAGTGAGCTGGTTGCTACCGCAGTTTAGCTCTGTCAGCTTTATATTTTTGCTGATGTCCAGCGATTCCAGACTGTTTTTATCACAAAGCAAGCTTTTAAGTCCGGTATTTTTGCTGACGTCCAGGGTGGTCAGATTATTTGTATCACAGCACAGACTTTCCAGCTTTGTATTTGAACCAAGATTCAGTGTTTTCAGTCTGTTGATATTACAGTATATATTCATCAGACTGGTATTGCTGCTGACATCAAGGGATGTCAGTCCACATTCAATACACCCAAGCTCGGTTAGTTTTGTGTTTCTGCTAACATCCAGTGTTTTCAGCTTATTATCGTCACAGCGTAACGTTTTCAGTTCCGTATTTTTTTTAAGGTTTAGGGATTTCAGCCTGTTTCTGCAGCAGTACAGATTTATCAGCTTTGTATTTTTGCTGACATCAAGGGTTTTCAGCTCACAGTCCATACAGTCCAGTTCGGTCAGATTTATATTCTTACTGATGTCCAACCTGGTCAGCGGATTGGCATAGCATTTCAGTTCTGTCAGTTTTGTATTTCTGCTGACATCAAGGGTTTTCAGACCGCATTCCATACAGCACAGAGTGGTCAGCTTCTTATTTTTACTGATATCCAGCTCTGTCAGTTCATTCCCATATAATATCAGCACCCGGAGCTCCGGAAACGAACTAAAGGAAACCTTTCCTTCAAAATATGACCACGGACTTGCACTGCCGTCACCATCTTTCATTCCAATCCGGGTTAATCTCCCCTTTTTATTCCAGCCGTAAAATTCGCTGTTCAGATCCATAATCAGTCTGTAGCCATAATCCGACTGGTTCGCCACCCATCTGGCAAATTCCTTCTGCTGCCTGAAAATCTTTTTAATTGCCGCAACCTCAGAAGCATTCTTGCCCTTCGTTCCTTTCAGTTTAATGGTATCCTTTTTTGCTCCATGAACCGCAGGAATTTTTTCCTGTCCTGCCAGCAGGGCAGGCTTTTCGGCTGTCGTTGCCGCTGACACCGGAGTGCCGGACAGCAGTACTGCTGCCAGTGCGATGATACCTGCTCGTTTAAAAACTTCCGTCTGTTTTTTTGTATGCATTTTTTCTCCTCTCTTCCTGAATATCAGCCCGTGTAAAAACTTTACGGGTCATATCCAGAAGTTACAACATTCGCCCCTTATCTATTTCTTACATATCTCTATATAATTTCTTAAAATTCCCCTTTTCCATACCAGGACCACACCACCGGCAAAAAGTGCCGCCGCTGTCACACAGACTATCCACGGATTTATCCCTGAATGCTCAATAAAATGGATGACATCATCCGACAGTATCCGTCCGTTTACATACATGACAGGCAGAATCATCCACGCAATCAGGGAATAAAACGGAACAATGGAAAATATGACTGAAAACGTCCGGTAAAATATATTCTGGTTTTCTTTTGAATAAAACAGCATATATACAACAGATACCAGTATGGGAAGTCCCACACCTGCTGCATCCGCCAGTGAAATGGTAAATGTATTAAATTCCCCGCCCATCCAGCTCACATGTGCAGGAAAAAATGAAAAATTCATAATGTCTGCACCACAGAAAAGTGCAACCAGTGTATGCCCGCCCTCATGTAAAAGAATATAGAGAAAAAGTGTAAGAACCAGGCTTCCTGCCACTGATAGAAGTAATTTCTGTTTTTTCCCCATAACCATTTTCCTCCTGGTATCTGTAATATTTCTGCAAAACCACATAAATCATTCGATTTACTTGTTCAGAAACGCATTTATCCTTAAATATCATAGCAAAATTCTATGCAAATGACAATAAACCCGTTTGTACAAACATAATTATCTGCCAGAAGAATAAAATATAATAATTTTCTCCCAGGAGTCCTGCACATGAAATCCTTTCTGAAAAAATACCGGATTCTCTTTTTATCTTTTCTTATTGTCCTGCTGCTTTTTGCCTGCCAGAACATTTCCGGTTTTCCTATTGGGAAAGGCAGCCGCCCTGCTTTCAGTGAATTCTGTAACACTCTTTTTCAGGATGAAATTACTTCCAACACGCTGAATCTTCATTTTACCTTAAAGAATCCCGCCTCCGCGGGCATCAGTTCATACGATGTTTCGCTGGGCAGTATGTCAGGAAATACCCCAAAAAACTCAAAACGGGAACTGACCAGTTTACAGAAACAGCTTAAAAAATATTCCCGCCGTTCCTTAAACAGTGATGAAAAGCTGACTTATGACATTTTAAATGACTATGTAAACAGGCAGCTTGCCCTTGCCGAATTTCCATATTATGATGAAGTGCTGTCCCCGTCCGGAGGCGTTACCTCTGATCTCCCTATCCTTCTTGCAGAATACCAGTTTAACACAAAGCAGGATGTTGAGGACTATCTTACCATGCTTTCACAGATGGATACCTATTTTTCCGGTATTCTGGAATACGAACAGGAAAAAGCGAAAAAAGGTCTTTTTATGTCTGACAGCAGTTGTATGAAGGTACTGGACGGTTGCGAGGTTTTCACGGAACATCCGGATGATAATTTTCTGGTACAGACTTTTGCCACCCGTCTGGATTCCCTTGAAGGACTGAGTGATTCTGAAAAAACAGACTACATTTCACGCAACCAGGCTGTTATTTCAGAACATGTAATTCCTGCTTACTGCAACATGGTTTCCGGTCTTACAAAACTGCTGGGGCTCGGACGGAACAGCTGGGGACTCTGCAATTTTCCGGAAGGCGCTGCCTATTATGAAGCACTAGTGGCTTATGATACCGGATGTGACGACGGGGTGGAATCTTTATACCAGCAGATTGAGGCTGCCCGGCAGGAAGACATGTCCGTCTGCAAACAGATTCTGGCAAATAATCCAAAACTTGCCACCACCTCACCGGAACTTGACAGCAGCCTGACAGATGAAAATGCCATGGTAAAATTCCTTCAGACTGCCATTTTAAAGGATTTTCCCAAACCGCCGAAAACAAACTGCGAAATCTGCCATGTGGATCCAACTCTTTCGGAATACCTTGCACCAGCGTTTTACATTACAGCTCCGATTGACGATTACCTGAACAACCGGATTTACATTAACGATGCAAATGCCTATGATGACCTTTATTATTTTACAACACTGGCACACGAGGGATATCCGGGACACCTCTACCAGACTGTCCAGTCCTACAGATACGGAATTGAACCGGTACATACCCTGCTGGATTACCCTGCCTACACGGAAGGCTGGGCGACCTATGTGGAAATGCAGTCCTACTATTATGCCGGGCTGGACCATGAGCTTGCGGCACTGCTGCAGCACAACCAGGCTGCAACCTTAAGTCTTTATGCTACTTCCGATATTGGTATTCATTTTTATGGCTGGGAAGAGGCTGATATGAAAAAATTCTGGTCTGATTTTGGTATTTCAGATGATAAAACAATCCGCTCCATTACGGATCTGATTCTTGAATCTCCGGGAAATTACCTGAAATACTATGTGGGATACCTAAAATTCCGCCAGCTTCGTGCGGCATGTGAAAAAAAGGCAGGAAAAAAATTTGATCCCGTAAAATTCCACGAACAGATTTTACAAATCGGACCCGCTCCATTTGCCCTACTGGAAGAAAAAATGCTCTGATATGTAAAAAATGAAGTAAATCCGTCTAACTGAACAATGAATCCCCCGGACCATGGAAAATATGGCGGGGGATTTTTCTTTCTATAAATAAAATGAAAACTTTTTTTCTGCTGTCAGCAACACTGCATAATCAGCCAGATATTATCAAAATTAAGATTCTTTAAATCCTGCCGTTTTATCCAGAAATACAGTTGTCCACAGTCGCCAAACATAAACTCTGCATCTTCTGTTTCAATCGTTCCCAGCTGGAAAAGCAGCATCCATTCCGCTGATTTTTCGTTAATATCCTTCCATTCCTGTTCTGGAATCTTTGCATAATCTTCCGGGCATCCTTGTCTGTAGCCCCTTGTAACTGCCTCGCATTCCGTTTCCATTGGTGACTGGATAGTATCAGGATACCCAAGCAGTTTTGTTTCCATATCCCAGTCATCTGTTTCATAACCGCATTCCATACGGCATTCATCATACTCATCCCAGTCTGCCATTACATTATGGAACTCCATGAAATCACAGCACTCCGGTATACTGGCATGTTTTTCAAATGTTACTGCAAGTTCAGGAATCATCACATCCCTGTCCATGTCTCCGGGAAAATCCACAGGAACCAGGGCCTCTTCATCCGGAAAATAATACACCCTCGCACAGCCTTTGTCTTCAGGATTAAATCCTGCTACCATGGATATCTGCTCATAAAAAAAACTTAAAATTCCTTTCTCTGGCAGAA
Organism: uncultured Lachnospiraceae bacterium; assembly: GCA_947566705.1. Classification (GTDB taxonomy): domain Bacteria; phylum Bacillota; class Clostridia; order Lachnospirales; family Lachnospiraceae; genus Roseburia. The sequence goes on from CANOLA010000036.1 coordinate 17,404, forward strand.
TTCCTTCGGTATCGTATGCTGCTGCTTCCTTTAAATTAATCTGCGCCATAAAAGATAACGGTCTGCTTCCGATGATTCCATCATATGATTCCCCTGTAAATTCCGGCCATTTGAAATCTGTCGGAACTGCCGGTTTCCCGCCTATTTTACTGCTGCAGGCAAAAAGCGGCTCTTCCTGCTCATGGTATGTAATCCTTATCTCATTCTTTACCATTTTCTTTAATGTGGACAGTAACTCTTTTTTACTGATTTCTTTCTTTTTTATGTTTTCCATCTTTTACACCTCTTCTTTATCCAGAATATTAATGGATGAAACATTATAAATTCTGTAGTAAAAAAGCTCCTTTCCGTTTTTCCTGTCAGATGCTTCCAGAACCAGCCAGGTTTTATTATACTCCTTTAATATACCCTTCGATTTATATCCATAAATCAGCGCAGTATCATCATCAAATGCAATTTCAACCTTTTTGCCGATTATTTCTTTCAAAGAAGGAAATCCTGCTTTTGCATTTTTTGTACTGTCTGGCATATTTTTCATTATTTTATCAATTTTATTTGATAAATTTCCAAAGCCGACAACCATAATGCCTATTATTATTATATACCAGTATGTCATTCCGTATCTCCCCCTGTAACCTTGATAGATTCCACTAAATCCATGTCAATCAGCTTTATTTCTTTCTCGTTTTTTACCTGATATTCAATTTTAATGAAATCATCATTAATATCCACTATCTCCACAGGAGTTGTGTAATCCAGGGTAAAATCATAGAAATCATCTGACAGGATTAAACAGCAGGTTTTATTTAGCAGATTCTGGTATAAATGGTTTGGGGAATTGTCCCTGCATACAACATCCAGCTTATGGTCAACCAGTTCATCCAGGGATATTTTAAATATCCCTGAGATTTTACCAGCCTGCAGTAAATCTGGAGACGTCTGTCCTGATTCCCAGTTTGAAATGGTCTGCCTTGTTACTCCTAACTTTTCCGCCAGACTTTCTTGTGAAAGTCCTTCTTTTTTCCGCAATGATAAAAGCTTTTCATTTAATGTCATGGTTATTTCCTCCTTCACTTATCAGTATAACAAACAGGAAATCCATGTCTATCAAATTTCTTTGGAATTATGGTAAATTTCTTTAACATTCGCGGAAAATGGCGGCTCTGGCAATATTATTCCCGTTCAAACACAGGCATATATTCAATTGGTGCATCCACGCAGACCGTTTTGCTTCCTTCATAAATTTCTCCGCTGGAAGTCAGTTTCCACTTTCCTTCTGGCAGGTAGACTTCACGTTTAAATTCATTCAGGTGCAGCACCGGAGCAACCAGATATTTTTCCCCGAACATATACTGGTCCTGAAGCTCCCAGCATTTTTCATCCTGCGGGAATTCATAGAACATGGCACGGATCAGCGGGGAACCATTCGTATGTGCCTCGGCAAACAACTCCCTGATGTACTCATGCAATGACATCCGGATATCATAGTAGTGCTTCATAATCTTATAATTTTCCTCACCATAGCTCCAGAGTTCGTTCGGCTGTCCGGTATGAAGATATCCGCCGCCCCAGTCCCTGTCATCAAGAGCCGGAATGTTGTAAGGTCCGCGGTCGCCATGCATACGCAGCACCGGGGAATAAACCGCGAACTGGTACCAGCGAATCAGAAGCTGCCTGAAATCCGGATCGTTTACGTCATCCGTCATAAAACCGCCAATGTCCGTTGTCCACCACGGTATACCTGCAAGTCCCATGTTCAGCCCGCACTGTATCTGGTCGGCAAAAGCTTCAAAGGTGCTTGGAACATCGCCCGACCAGACTACATTTCCATATTTCTGGGAACCTGCCCATGCACAGCGGAGCAGATTTACAACAGGCGTTTTCTGGATTTTGCTCATTTCATCATAAAACACGCGGCTGTACATCTGCGGATACATATTGCTGATGGCAAGCGCCGGACCGTCACAGTAACGGTAGTGGTCAAAATCATAAACTCCATAGTCCGGTTCGGAATTATCCAGCCAGAATGCATCGATTCCGTAGTCATAGTAATTCTTTTTGCAGACAGACCAGACATATTTCCTTGTTTCGGGATTAAAAACATCAATTTCCACACAGTCTCCCTGAAAATCATAGGTCTGCATGGCACCCCGCTCGGTGCGGATCAGCAGGCCTTTTTCCAGCATCGGCCAGAAGTTTTCACTTTTGCGGTCAACTGACGGCCATACGGAAACAATGACCTTTATTCCCATTTCGTGCAGCTCATCCACCATTGCTTTCGGGTCCGGCCAGTATTTTTCATCAAATTTCCAGTCTCCCTGTACGGTCCAGTGGAAGAAATCTATTACAATCTGGTCAATCTTAATTCCCTCTTTCTGATACTGACGAGCCACAGACAGCACTTCCTCCTGCGTCCTGTACCGCAGCTTGCACTGCCACAACCCCATCAGTTCCTCCGGAAACATTTCTGCGCGTCCGGTTACAGAGGTGTAATTTTCCAGTATCTGCTTCGGTGTGTCTGCCGCTGTAATCCAGTAATCCATTTCCTTCGTTGCCTGCGCAATCCATTCCGTATAATTTTTCCCAAAGGTCACACGCCCGACTGCCGGATTATTCCACAAAAATCCATATCCAAGGGTAGAAACGGCAAACGGTATGGAAATCTGGGAGTTGCGCTGCGCCAGCTCCAGCACACATCCCTTTAACTCCATGCACTCCTGCTGGTACTGCCCCATTCCAAAAATTTTTTCCCCTGCATTACTTTCAAATTTCAAATTCAGGGAAAATTCACTTCCGCCGGTAATTCCTTTCCACTCACGGTTAATCACCTTTGTACAGCGGCTTTCCCTCGAAAGTGTCCCGTCATACGACCGGAAATATTCACGAAGAATCAGTTTCTCATCCTTGTAATAGGAAATAATCCCTGCGAAATTAACAACCGCTTTCATTTTGCCGTTTTGGATTGCTGCAATTTCTTTTTTGTCAATTGTACCATCGCCAACCCAGTGGTCCTCTTCTTCAATGGCAATTCTGGTCTGGCACGGATTCACTTTTTCACTCAGCGCCCAGTCATTTCCGGTAAAACCCGGCAGCACTGTGGCACGCACACGAAACGAATCCTTTCCCCACGGCTCAATTCTCACAGTCTCGCCCTGATGGTAACAAACCAGGGCTCCATTTTCGTTTTCAAATCTCATGATTTCCCTCCTGAACGTTTTCTTTATATGTTGCATATCCGCTGTTTTGATTATATAATACTACTGTAAACGTTCTATTTCTACTCAATTTTTATTTAAAACTGATACTATAATACTTTTAAGGAGAGAGTCGTATGCCAGACAAGGAAACCAGGGAAAAACGCCGTCACAGTACACCTTTTATTCCCTACAGTTCTTATGAATGCCGGATTCCGGAATATTTCAGTAATGTGCCCATGCACTGGCACGGGGAATTTGAACTTAACTATATTCTGAATGGAAAAGGAGAATTTATCTGCGGAAATAAGAAATTTACCGCTGGCAAAGGGGATTTGTTAATTCTGCCCCCAAATATGCTGCACGCTGCCTATCCGTATCGGAACGGCAGTCTGGTTTACCATGCCCTTGTTTTTCACCCTAATATGCTTGGGGTAAACAGCAACGACCGCTGCACAACAGAATGTATCCGTCCAATCATGAACAACCGGTTTGAAATAAACAATCCGATACGTCCGGACTCTGACAGTTATCCGCAGCTTAGGGCTTCTGTGAAACAGATTTTTTCCTGTGTGATTTCCGGCGAACCCCGGCAGGACCTGTTATTGAAAAGCGAACTTCTCCGGCTGTTCTGGCTTCTGGAAAAAGACGATACGCTAATCTGCAAAATGCAGCAAAAAACTGATTATGGAGAAATTATCCGCCCCGCACTCTGTTACATGGCAGAAAATTTTCGGGAAAATATTTCGCTTGACGGGCTTGCCGCCCTGGTGCATCTCAGTAAAAGCTATTTTATGGGCTGTTTTAAAAAAGCCGTGGGAGTCGGGGCAATGGAGCATCTGACACAGCTCCGGATAAACGCAGCCTGTGAATCCCTTTCTGATACTGACATGTCGGTTGCAGATATCGCATTTCACTGCGGCTACAACAATCTCTCCAATTTCAACCGGCATTTTAAGCGGCTGGTGGGATGCCCGCCGCTGGAATATAGAAAAAGAACCAAAGCTTTACTTTTTTCGCGTAGTTCAGATTGACCAGCACAACGCTACTTCTTTTTATATGCTAAAAATCTGATTTCCGGTACGGCCCCTCCTCTGCTTCATATCCATAGCCAAACCAGTCTATCAGCCAGTCCCCGTCTTCGGGACGCAGCACAAACCGGTGGTAGGTTTCGCATCCGTCTTCATCTGTAAACGCTGTCTGAACCGTAATCTTTTTTGTGGTCTTCATAATAAAATGAAGTGAGCCGCCCGTAAGAAAATACTCAAACTGACTTGGAAAAGTGTCATAAGGAGTCACATAAATGTTACTGGTAATCCGCCCCTTGAAAAGCCTGTCCTTGACCTGCCTGCTTTCCTGTTCTATCGCTGTAATCTGTTCACTCAGTTTTCCGTCTGCATTTTGTTTACGCATGGCATGGTCCCGTTCCATCAGCGGGGTAATCTGCGCAGCATAATCCCCGAAAAGTTTGATGAATGCCGGCAGTACCTGTTTTGCAACTGGATGAAAACGTTCAGGGGTGTCTTTAAGACTGATTCTTAAAACCGAATTTTGCTGCTTGTTCATTTTTAACAGAAATCCTCCTGTATTTTCTGTTTCCCCGTATTCAAGAGCGGCGGCTGGTGATAAATCCAAATCCCTTTGCAATGCCGTAAGCATCACAGGCTGCCCAGTTTTGATAAAGGTCGGATGAAGCATCTGCCTTTTCACGCATAATCCCCGTGACATGGTAAGCGTGCTCCACTATCATTCCTTCCACACCTTTTGCACTGGCTCCTCGGAGTACACCGTAGTAGTCACTGCCCGAACTGCCCTTACGGTATATGACTGTTCCATTTTCATTATAGGAATCATTTTTCAGGTTTGTAAAACCTGCGGCTTTTTTCCTGCTTCTTGCTTCAAATCCTGCGCTCTGGATACCGCTCGCCTGATTATAAGCAGTCAGCTCGGCGCCTATGCTGTTTGCAATCTTTATCCCCCTGCTGCTGTTATGTGCGGTACTGTTGACGAATATGTAGACTTTGTTCAGGCTTTTGGGCTGGTTCCATGGATTTTTCTTCCGGCCTGTTGCATTGGTATGAAGCGAAATGAAAAAATCACATTCTTTTGTTTTTGCCATATACCCGCGAACAGAAATATTTCCCTGGTCCAGCTTCTCGTTTGTATAGGTTTTCCCATTATATGTCAGGGAAATCCTGCTGGTCGTTCTGGTCATATAGCTGTCAATCCCATATGTGTGTTTCAGTTCCTCCTGCAGTGCTTTTCCTATTTTCAGGGCAAACTGGGCTTCCGAATAAGGATGCTCCCCGTTTTTACCTTTCTGGTCGTAGTTATTGTTTCGGGTACCATAATGCCCCGGATCAATACAGACTTTTATATTTGTACCAAGAACTGCGTATTTGTCCGTCTCATCCCTGTATGCCTGCCCTCGTGTATCAACTGCTGCATCCGCTGTGCAGATTTTGTACTCGAACTGCTGGGGTGCGGACGATTTCAGCTTGTCCGTATATGTATTTGCCGGCCCCCCGGCCTTACCGTCTGACTTTATCTTTGTAAGGGTTTTCCATGTTCCTGTTCCTTTGCTGTCTTTTGTGCCGCGCCTCATGACATAATAGTATTTTACGGAAGCATCATCTGCTGATGTCCACGACAGTTTTATGGATTTGGACGATGCCTTGCTGGTTTTTGGAACAATGGCATGTACAGATTCCGCCGGTTCGGATGCTGATACGGTATATGTACTGTTAAACAGGCTTGCCACCACACACAGTGCCAGCAGACTTCCGGCAATCTTTTGTTTTATCATATCTTGTACCATGCCGCAGACCTACGGCTTTTCCCTTTCTTTTCTATTATTTTTCAATTTTAATCTTCTTGTTATTACTGGCAGAGTTTTGCCACAACCTGGTTGATGACGCTGCCGTCTGCTTTTCCTTTTAATTCCGGCATCACGTTTTTCATAATCATACCTTTATTCTTCTGGGCAACAACGTCTGCGAATTTTTCTGTAATAAATGCTTCAATTTCTTCTGCGGACATCATTTTCGGAGCATATTCCTGGAAAATGTCATATCTTGCCTGGTATTCCTGCTTTAAATCCTCCCTGGAATCCGGACAGGTTTCAATCTGTTCCTTTACCGACTTGATTTCTTTTAAGATAACGCTGTTTACGATTTCCTCTGTAATGTTGTCGCGGCATCCGCTGTCGATTGCAACTTTTTTCGCCGCAGATACCAGTGCGGAAATTGCATCCTTGCGTACTTTGTCCCTTGCCTTCATTGCTGCCACCATGTCTTTTTGCAGTTGTTCAAATTTCATTGTTTTCTCTCCTTTTTCTGAATCTGATTTACCAAAAACCATACCATAACTTCCCCAGTAAATCAATGGGGCGTTATTATGGTTCTCCGTCACGTTTCATTATTTCCAACATCTGTTTTCTGATGGTGTCCTCGTCCATGTCCTGTAACTCTGAAAACTCCCATAAAATCGTTTCCGGCAGCTCACCTTCTCCCCCATTGTTGAAATACCTCGCATGCATATCATGTCTGCCGCAGAATGCAATTCCTTTTATATTTATATTCTTTACAGTATCCGTTCTGGAAAGTGCTATGATACCGTCAATATATTCCGATATATCATTTTTATCCATTATACCAGTAACCATATATTGTCCTTCACCCCCGCCGGAAACCCGTGCGTAACACATAATTCCAAACCGTTTTGCAAGAAGCTCCACACTCTGTATTTCAAAATTATCTTCAACTGTTATCAGCTCACCTTCTTTTGTTTCCTCAGCCTTTACGGTAAAAAACCGGAGATCTGTATCATCCTTTAAGACAGCGCCTACTGTATATGTATAGTTGTTTGTATCTTCATCCGCCCCCTGTGTATATGCCCAGTTTGAAAGTTTAAATTCAGGATATTTATTCTCCAGCATGTCTCTAATCTGTGTATAATTTTTGCCATGATAAAGCGGCTTTATAACTGGAGAACCATCTTTCCCGCCCCGAAAAGCATAAATTGCTATCAAACCGAAAACAAAAAGGAAAAAAGAAAAAATTATGCCATGTATATTTTCTCTTTGCTTTTCTTTCCTCTGTTTATGCTCTTTTTCCAGCGCATGGTATAACCATCTGCGGGCAGGTTTCCCAAAATCACAAGTTATGTCCTTTTTCCCAAATCCGTAAAAATCCCACAGCATTCCGGCTATTTTCTTTGGAATATGACCGGAAGCTGCTACTATCTGCTCCACCGTAATTATAAGGGTATCATCCAAATCCTTAATGGTAAGCATTTCGCTGCCGCGAAGAAATAAAACCAGTTCTTTTATGTCCCGCCTGCTTCTTTTTTTCGCACAGCATTTATGTAAAAGCGTCCGGTATTTGTCCTGAATTTCCAAATTTTTTTCACTGTTTTTGTCAAACAGCTTCCGGTATTTTTCAAAATCAGCGTCACAAACTTCTTCTGTTATTTTTTCTGTCATTTCTTCCGGCTGTTCCTTTGATACCGTTGGTAATTCGGATACCGCAAATGTTACTTTACCCTCAAGTGCCGCCTGATATGCATCATACAGAAGCTTAAACTCTTCCGGGTGTTCCTCGGGATGACAGGTCTTTACCTTTTTTGCATATGCCCTTTTTATGATTTTTTTATCTGAGGTCGGCTTTATCCCTAGTACTTCCCAGATATCAAACATATTACCCATCAAGAAATTCCTCACAGCGGTCGAAAAACTCATTAATCTGCTCACGAAGCGTATGTACTGCCTGTTTGTCGTTTACTGACAGGACGTATTCAAACTGCTGCATTGCCGCAGCAACTCGCTCCCTGTTTATACCCGTGAGTTCCTGATAAAGGCGGTTTCCCCTTGCAAGGAGCAGTTTATCCTTCATATTTCCGTTAGCGCTTATCTTATATTTTTTTAGTTCTTCCCGCTTTTTCTTTATTTCCTCTTCGGATAAATTGATTCCCTCATTCATAAAAACCTGCTGCTTATGGTTGGAAGTTTTATTATCCTCCACATCCACAATAAGAATCCCGTTAATGTCATAAGAAAATGTTACACTAATTGACGCTTCATGCAGCCTTGATTTTTCAATATCAATTTCTATTTTTCCAAGGCATAAATTGTCCGAACAGTCGAAAGACTCACCCTGGTAAACAACAATCTTAATCTCGCTCTGTCCGTCGCCGGCATTTGTATAAAGCTTAGTTCTTGATACGGGCAGTACGCTGTTCCGCTCAATAACCGGCGACATGCTGTGATTTTTTGGATTATTAAGGTTCTGCACTCCGACGCCAAGCGTAAAAGGACATATATCTGTCAGAAGCATATCTTTTATTTCCGCATTTCTTGCCTTTATTCCGGCATAAATACCAGCACCCCGTGCAATTATTTCATCTGGCGAACCAATCATTACCGGATTTTTGCCCAGCAGATTTTGTAAAAAATAAGATACCACCGGCATTTTGCCTGAACCTCCTGCAAGGACAACATTGTCAATATCCTCCATGCTGTAACCACTGTCCCTGAGCGCATGCTTTACCGCACCTGCCATCCGTTCAAACAGATCCGCACAGCACTCAATAAGGATTTCGTTATTTAATATGACAGCCATGGTTTCATTTTTGATATCCATCTGCAGCAATGCTGCCTTTTTTTCTGTAAGCTCTTTTTTTGCCTTTTCAGCAAGACGCAGCAAAGTTGCTCTTTTTTCAGGACTAAGCGAATCCATGCTGATATCGTGGCTTTTACAGAAAAACTCTGCAATTTTTGTATCGAAATCGTTGCCGCCCAGATGATTATCTCCACTGACAGCCACAATTTCTATCACATCATCAAAGCAGTCAACAACGGATACATCCAGCGTTCCGCCGCCAAAGTCAAACACAAGACAGCTCTGTTCATCTTCCCCGCTTATCATATAACTGGCAAGCGCAGCTGCAGACGGTTCATTTACAAGACGCTCCACATGCAGTCCTGCAATCCGTCCTGCTTCCAGTGTTGCGACACGCTGGTTATTGTTAAAATATGCAGGCACACTGATGACCGCTTCTGTAATCTCTTCTCCAAGATACTGTTCGGCATCCTGCTTTAACTGGCGCAGGATAAAGGCAGAAAGTTCCTGCGGGGTAAAATTCTTCTCTGCCAGCTGGAAAGTTTTTTTGCTGCCCATAAAGCGTTTGAATGATGCCACCGTATCTGCCGGATTTGTCACCAGCCGTTCCCTCGCAACCGCGCCGATGATAATTTCACCATCTTCGTCAAGGCTTACAACACTTGGCGTAAGGTATTCACCAAGGCTGTTCGGTATAAGCTCTGTCTTTTTATCCCTGTAAACACATGCAAGGCTGTTTGTCGTTCCTAAATCAATTCCTATTATCATTCTGCCATATTTTCCTTCTATCTATTAAGTACATATTTGGAGGAACTGTTTGTTTCACACTAATACACCTTTTAAAAAAAGTCCTCTATATGCTCTGCATATTCTTTACTTACACTTTCGTTATTTATCTGCCCAAACGCTTCTATCAGTTCTTCCCCATCGCAGTGGTCGTGCATGTAAATGGTCAGTATTACCGGATTTTTAAACAGTGTTTCCATATATCCTTCCTTCCGGATCTGACGCAGTGCATCCAGAATCATATAATCCCATTCCAGTGCATCGTCCACATACAGATTCTCTTTTTTCACATAATCAACTGCCTGTTTAAAATAACCCTTGTTATCCTCCACAATATCCCACTCATCCTCGCAGTACCGATAATAAAATTTATCTTCTTCCGGATTTTCGTCATCCTCCTCCATCGCAGCTTTAAAGCTCTCCTCTGTATTTACATACACGGTGACATACGACATAACATCATCCGCCTGGATGGAAAAGATATAAATTTCCTCATCTGCATATGTTTTGGCTGCATCCCTGGCCGCCGACTGGATACCGGTTTTCAAATAGGAAACCAGGTTTTTCCGGTCCTCTTTTGTTGGTGCTTTTCCCTTTTCCGTATTTGGATTAACACCAAGAAATTCCATAATACCTGTGGCGTAACCATAGGACATCACACAATCCTTATAATACTCAATAAGCCTGTCATATTCCTCAGGACTAAGGATTTCCTTCTCTTTTTCGAGCATAAGTTTAAAATTTTCTAACCGGTTATTTGCCAATGCCCTTGATGCCGGATTTCTGTCATCTGCTGTACACATAATTTCTATGCCCCGTTCCAGCAGAAAACGAATCATTTCATCATCTTCCCTGCCCGCCGCTGCCTCCAGCACATTCGTATCTATGTATACAGTATTGATATCCACCCCGCCATCCAGCAAATACTGTGCAATATCTTTCTGTCCGTATATTACAGCCCACTCAAGCAGCCGGTGCATTCTGTCTAATTCCACAATATCCTGTCCCACGGCAAGTTTTTTTACCAGTTCAAGGTCTCCATTTTCAACTGCCACTTCAATTTCCGGTTTCTTAAATTCCATTCATCTTCTCCTCTTCCATTTAGTTTCCTTTTCCCTCCAGCAGGCACTGGTAAACCTCACGTTTTCCAACTCCACGGTCTTTTGCAACCAGTTTCATTGCCTCCTTATGCGGGATTTTCTGTGATTCGTAATACGCCATATGTTCCTCAATGCTCATGGTCTCCCATGAGGACTGCTGCTCTTTTTCAATCTCCCTGCGGGATTTCCCTTCTATAATAAGTACATATTCCCCGCGGGGACTGTTTGTTTCATAATAAAGCAGGCTGTCAGCAAACGTTGTCTGCATTTTTTCCTCATGTTTTTTGGTAAGCTCCCGACAGATGGTAAGCCTCCGCTCCTCTCCCAGTACGCTGCACAGTTCGCCCAGCGTTTTTACCAGATGATGCGGCGCTTCATATATAATAATAGTCCGTGTCTCCTGAACCAGCTCTGCCAGTACTGCCTGACGTTCTTTTTTCTCTTTTGGAAGAAATGCCTCAAACGCAAACCTGCGTGTCGGCAGTCCCGACATGGTAAGCGCCGTGACGCATGCCGCCGCTCCCGGCAGGGATGTCACTTCAATTCCTTCCTCATAACAGATACGGACAATTTCCTCTCCCGGATCGGAGATACCCGGTGTTCCGGCGTCTGTTATCAACGCAATGTTCTGCCCCTGCCGCATTTTTTCCACAAGCTGGTATGCCTTATCTATTTTATTGTACTCGTGGTAACTCGTCAAAGGCGTCTTAATTTCAAAGTGGTTTAAGAGCCGGATGGAGTTACGGGTATCTTCTGACGCAATCAGGTCTGCCTCTTTTAATACGCGGAGTACCCGCAGGGTGATATCTTCCAGATTTCCGATTGGTGTGGCGCACAGATAGAGCATTCCCTGTTTTTTTTCTTCCATATTATATATCCCTTACATTTAAATTTATCAGAAGCAAATTAATTATTATTCACTTTCCAGAATCCCCCAAAATCCGCCCCTATCCGCTCAATTTGATGCTGGTCTTTTAGTTTCCTGATGTTATACTCTACACCGGATATGGAAATACCGACTTCTTCTGCAATTTCTTTTGTTGTGATTGTGGGCTTTTTCTGTATAAGTTCAAGTATCCTCTCCTTAGTTGTCTCCTTAGTCGTCTCCTTAGTTGTCTCCTTAGTTGTCTCCTTAGTTCCTTCCCCATGATTTGTACCATAATTCAAATTCTTCAAAATTACGGTAAATTCCACTCTTGAAGATAGAAACTGAGGTTTTTTATCCTCTGAATAATTATAGGCATTTTGATATGCCCCTATAATCTTATTTAAACCACTGCCCTTCCGCTCCATATATCCCAGTCTCTGAAAAACGTCAGCCAGAACCGGATTTCTTCTCGTAGATGGAATAGCATCAATAATACGCTCCTGTACCAGTGTTCCATCTGGCATTCCTCCAGGAGAATAAATTACCATACGGTCATCAAATATATCTATATGAACTTCACTGCCATTTACAAGATAATCACGATGGACCAACCCGTTTACAAGGGCCTCAAAATAGCTTCTTTCACAGTATTCCGGCATGTCAATTCTGGAATCCGCAGTTTTTTTCCACATCATTTTTGTATTTCTTTTTATAAATGCTACCCCATCATTTAATAAAGAAATCAGACTACCGGAATATTCCGCATCGTCCAGTGCATCCATGACACCGCCTGCCTTATCCAGTCCGTTCCATCTGGTACAAAAAACCCGTGACCATCGAATCGGAGAATCATCTGCCAGTAATGCCCCTGCATTTGTCAGCATTCCTTTTTCATCTACCAGTCCAAACGATACCAGTTCTTTTTCATCAAGGCTTTCTCCCGTCCATGACCTGTATCGTTCCCGCAGTTTGGAAAATGCAAAATCTTCTTTTTTAAAAGTGGTACTCAACGAATCATAAGACGAATTCCTTCCCCGCAAAACCAACCGCTTTAACTCTACTGCACTTGCTTTTACACTTTCATTTCCCATTCTGACATAAGCTTCCAGCACCCCGTCCCCGGAATAATAATATGGTGTTTCATCTCCCGATAAGACATTTAACAAAATCAGCTTTTTTTCATTCTCTGTTTTATAAAAACTCAGATGGAACTCCGGAACCGGATCCAGACGTGTCTTAATGAGATTACTAATGCTTTCTGCATCATGTTCCGCATTTTCCAGCCCTATAATCTCATCATCATCAGATATTCCAAACACCAGAAAACCACCAACACCATTTGCAAACGCACTAACACTCTTACACCAGCTTTTTGGTCTCTTTTCCTCTAATGCCACCTTTTTGTCATATTCTGTTGCTTCGCCAATCAATTCATGAATATCCATAATACCATTCTCCATCGACCTTTTTCCATACGATTATTATATTCATTTTTTTTGAATCCATCAACCAATTTTTAATCTCCCTTTTCGAAATTGTGTACCCACAAAACGGTCTTATAAATATATATTACTTTGGCAGTTAAATAACGCAACTTATGCTATGAATTTGTGTTTATT
>CANOLA010000037.1 GCA_947566705.1 uncultured Lachnospiraceae bacterium
ACTGGAAGCAACTGCAGAGGAAAGGCTGTTTGTCAGCCATCCGAGCATTTCCATCGGCCATACGATATTGGAGGAATACTGCACAAAAGCGCTCAGTTCACCCAGCGTCATGGATTTTTGGATGGTTATGTATCCGCCCAGCATCAGAGTAATAAGGGGAAGGATTTTTGTAATAACCGAAAAATACGGATAGTATTTTACAAATACCTTCGACTGTTTCATGTTCAGGTCATAATATTTTTTATTATGTTTTAAAAACTTGTCAATCTCGAATTTTTCCCGTGCAAACGCCTTAACAGTACGGACGCCGGCAAGGTTTTCCTCTGCAACTGTATTGAGTACCGCATTCTCCTCGCTGATTTCCTCATATACCGCGCCCAGCTTTCGTTCCATGATAACGGCAATCATGCCGCAGGCAAGCATGGCGGCAGTCGGAAGCAGCGCAAGCTTCCAGTTCAGATTGTACATGAAATACAGCACAATCAGGGTATGTACGATAACCTCAATAATCAGCATGCTGACATAACCAAGCGCATCCCAGATGCGGTCAATGTCGTCCTTGATGCGTGCCATCAGCTCCCCTGTGTTGGTCCGGTCAAAAAAATCAGCGCTTAAACCCTGCACATGGGTGAAAAGGTCTTTTCGCATTTTTCCGCTGATGGAGGAAGCTGCACTGTCAAACAGATATTCCTTGGTATACTGGAAAATGCACCTGCCGGTTCCAATACAAAAGATTCCAAGCAGGAAATATTTTAATTTGTCTGTATTGCCGCCAACGATTACCTCGTCCACAATCCCTTTTGTGAGCTGTGGGGAGTAGAGGTCTAAAGTAACGGAAGCAAGCAGGGAAAGCACTGCAAAAAGGTATGTAAATCTGCGTTCCCGGATGTAACTGGATATTTTTTTCATGTCGGTTTGCTCCTGTCTGCCTGTTTTGGAAGGCGTTTTTTCTGGATGGTTAATTTCACAGGGAAACATGTACTTTAACACGTTAATCCGGTAATGCGTACCTGTGAAAAAAATAGCCGCGGTAAAAATACCACGGCTAAAAAATGAATGGATAAAAGAATTCATTCGTTATATTTTGTAAGGTGAAAATCGCACGGAGGTAATTTTACATGGTAAGCTGTTTTTAATTGTGAGTCCGGTGTTAAAATGTAATGTCTGGTTTATCATCTGCTTTACCTCCTAAAAAATAATTCGTTCATGTATCAGTAAGAGTATACTACAATTATTTTCCAGAGCTGTCAACATAATTTTTGAAAAATCTTTCAAAAGTGTAAGCCGGATGTAAGGAAATGAAATTGCGGCAGATTTTCTGCATGTGCTATAATCCATCCGAAACCAGTTGCCGGGATGGCTGCGGTATATAAGAAACGGAGGGCGCACAGGATGAAGACAGAAAAAAGAAGCGGGAAAAAAATTATTTTTATAGCTGTTTTATCAGCAGCAGTATTTGTGGTATTAAAAAACCGGGAAATCAGAGTATGGTGCGGCATGCGGGCTGCGCACCCGTATACCGGGAAGACAGAGGACAAGGCGATACCCAGGCGGCATAAATACATGTAAGCGTTGCACACCAGTCTGCCATGCTTTATAGTTAATTTGTTAAAATAAAGTTGGAAAGGCAGGGGTAAACTATGGGTATGTACAAAAAAATTTTTGTCAACCAGTGCGGTTATCACCACAGACCATCCGGCTTCGTGGGGAAGGCAATGCCGGGAATGCTTTCAGGCGGTCCGTGCAGCTGGATTGGGGATGAGACGGCAAAACAGGTGCTGATGGCAGAAACGCTTCAGTGACAGAGGTAGAAAAAATAAGGTATTTTTTCTCTAAAATTTAGTATATTGGAAAAAACCTCCTGCTGTTATAATTACTGGAAACAGCAGTACCATACAGTACTGCCAGTAAATAAGGAGGGTTTTACAATGTTATCAGGTAAAATGAAAAAATGGATTGCCGGCGTGCTGACCGCAGTAATGGCGGTAACCGCTGTGCCAATGAATGCGCAGCCGGTGCAGGCAGCAGAGACAAAGACAGCTTCCATCAAATATGTGGAAAAGATGGGAAGCGGCTGGAATCTCGGAAACACGTTTGACGGATTCGTGGACGTGGACGATGAAAGCGAGCCGGACAAGGGTGAGGAGTCCTGGGGAAATCCAAAGGTTACAAAAAAACTGATCCAGTCAATGAAAAAGAAAGGATACAAAAGTATCCGTATGCCGCTGACACTGTTCCGCCGTTATGAAGAAAAGGACGGTAAGGCTGTTATTAACAAGGAATTTCTTTCACGTTACCATGAGGTAGTGGACTGGGCAGTGGATGAAGGCATGTATGTCATGATTAATATCCATCATGATTCATGGAAATGGATCAGCGCATGGGATGGAAAAGAAGATTCCCAGGTATATGTCAGGTTTACCCAGTTATGGGAGCAGCTTGCAGACGAGTTCAAGGATGATTCGGACAAGGTTTGTTTTGAAACACTGAATGAGCCGCAGTTTAATGATGGAACGGATGAGGAAAAACAGGCAAAGCTTGATCAGTTAAACCAGGCGGCGTATGACATTATCCGTAAGAGCGGCGGGAAAAATGATACCCGCATGATTGTTCTTCCAACCATTAATACAGGCAGTGAGCAGGTAAAACTGGATGCGCTTTATAACTATGTGAAAGGGCTGAATGACAAAAATGTGGTTGCAACCATACATTATTATTCCGAGTGGGTATATTCTGCGAACCTTGGAACCACGGGATTTGATGATGAACTCTGGAAGGATGACAACGGAAAATCCTATACGCCAAGAATGGCTGCTGACGACATGTTTGCAAGAATTAAAAAGACCTTTACAGACAATGGAATCGGTGTGATTATTGGTGAGTGGGGACTTCTTGGATATGACAAGGGAGACAATGTTCTTCAGAGCGGTGAGGAATTAAAGTACTATGAGTACATGAATTACAAGGCAAGGAATGCAGGAATTTCCCTGATGTTCTGGGATAATGGTTCCGGGGTAAACAGAAATTCCAAAACCTGCGCATGGAAAAAGCCGCTGGTTGGTAAAATGCTGGAGGCATCCGTAAAGGGACGTTCTTCTTATGCAGCAGGACTTGATACCATTTATATCAGCAAAAAACCGACAAAGAGTGTAAAGATTAAGCTTACGTTAAACGGAAACAAGTTTAAGAGCATTAAGGGACTGAAAAAGAATAAGGATTATACTTATAATTCCAAGACTAAAACAATTACTTTAAAGAAAGCCTATGTTGAGAAGCTCTATAAGGCAATGGGCAAAAAATACGGGCAGATGGCGGATCTGCAGATTAAATTCAGTTCCGGTGCAGACTGGCATGAATATCTGGTAAAGAATGCCGCACCTTCTGTAACGAAAAAGGCAGAAGGAACCACTGCTGACGGTATTGTGATTCCGGTAAACTTCAAAGGAAGCACATTAAGACGCCTCACCGCTTATGAAGGTGAAAACAAAGTAGGCCCGCATTCAGGCTGGAGAGACTGGCTGGAAAACGGCTGGGCATATAAAGTGGACGAGGCAAAGGGTACACTTACCCTTACAAATGAGTTTTTTGCTGACAGCTCCGTTGCTGACGGCAGAATCGAATTAAAGGCTGAGTGCTATGACGGAAAAATCTTTTCCATTTATCTGGACAAGACCGGGGAAAAGGTTGTTGAGGATCCAAAGCTGAAATAAAAATAAGAGAAACAGCATGTATAATACATGGGAGATTTCTATGAAAAAACAGACACTGAAAAAAATACTCTGCATTGGCTTGTGTACAGTAATGGCAGCTGGCTGCAGCAGTAACGCCGGTAATCAGGGTAAAACACATGGCAGCAGTACAGTGCCAGAGCCTGACGGTAACAGTGCACATGGCGGACCATATGAAGAGGAGCTTACAATTGACGTATTTGACAGTCAGGCTAATTTTCAGGGTGAACAGACCGGATGGTTTGCAAAAGCCGTCAAAGACAAATTTAATATGCGACTGAACATTATTGCTCCAAACGTAGTCGGCGGCGGGGATACCTTATACCAGTCACGTATGACAGCGGGAAATCTCGGTGATCTTATTATCACAAATGCTGATAACGGACGGCTGAAGGAGCTTGTCAGTGCAGGACTTTTACTTGACATGTCCCCCTACCTTGACGGGTGCGATATGCTTAATAAGCATAAAGATGCAATTGCTGATGCAACAGTTCTGGCAGGTGAGGACGGGGTCTGGGCTGTCCCAAGTGAAATTTCCAACCAGTCTGCAACAGAACCCTGCGACGCAGCGGAGCCGACCAATGCACCGTCAGTCCGCTGGGATATCTATGGAAAAGTCGGATACCCTGAGATAGGGACACTGGAGGATCTGGTTACGGTTTTGTCCGATATGCAGACCGCGGCAAAAAAGTCGGATTCCGGGAAAAAAGTATATGCATTTTCCCTTTTTAAGGACTGGGATATAGATATTATGCAGAATGCAGGCGCGGTCTGTGCACTGTATGGATATGAGCCGCAGGGCTTCTGCATGGCAAAGGATGACGGGACGGATATCCAGTCGGTCATTGATTCAGACGGAATTTATGTAAGGGCTTTAAAATTTTTATACGAAGCAAACCAGAAGGGTCTGGTGGACCCGGAGTCCGTTACACAGAATTTTGATAACCTTGCAGCAAAATACAAGGACGGCGCAGTGTTATATTCCTTATGGCCGTGGCTTGGCAGCGGGCAGTACAATTCTTCTGAACATACGGCAGAGGGAAAAGGATTTGCATCAGTGGTTATTAAGGACATGGGATGCGCAACCTACGGTTCCATGCCAAAGGGCAAGTTTGGGACGGCTGTCATGATTGGCAGCCAGACAAAGGACCCGCAGCGGCTGGTGGACTTTATAGACTGGCTGTATTCACCGGAAGGTGTTAAGATGAACTGTTCAGCTGCCAGCGGAACGTGCGGACCGGAGGGGCTGACATGGGAGCTGGGAGAAGACGGACAGCCGAAACTGACAGAGTTTGGTGAAAAGGCATTTATTGAGCAGACAGAGGAGCTTGATGTTCCGGAAGAATGGGGTACAGGCACATGGGCTGACGGAGTATCCGCATTAAATTACAAGGCAGTCGGCATTGTTGATGTGGATGAATCCAACGGCGTATGCTATAACTACCTGAGATGGGATGATTATTATGAAAAGACTTCCACTAAGCTTTCCGAGGACTGGCAGAGGCATTATGGGGCCGTAACAACACTTGATTATCTGAAAGAAAACGACATGCTTGTAGTCAGGCCCGGATCCAACTACGCAGCTCCGGAGTATGAAGCAGATATCCAGACAATTAAAGAGCACTGTAAGGCAGTTATTATTGCAAATTCATGGAAGATGATATTTGCAGATGATGAAGCTGAATTTGACCAGCTCTTAAAGGATATGCAGGATACCGTAAACGGACTTGGTTATGAGCAGGTACTTGAGGTTGACTGGCAGAATGTAAAAGACCGTTTTGCAGCGGAAGCTGAGGTATTAGAATAAATTTGTTCCTTCCTTTAAACTTTCTACTTATATACAGAAAACCCCCGGTTGTCATGGACCGGGGGTTTTCCTGTCTCTAATCGGTATTGATATTTTGTGCCGGAATAGAAAGAGTTACAGTCGTGCCCGCTCCCTGGATGCTGTCAATCTGCATTCCGAATTCATCCCCGTAACGGAGTTTAATACGCTGGTTGATATTGTACAGCCCGATACTGCGGGCATCTTCCGGATTATGGTGACTGATATTGTACTGGATCTGCGCCAGTGTTTCCGGGTCAATTCCACAGCCGTTGTCTTGTATGGTAATCCACAGTACATCATTTTTTATGGAAATGTGAAGCTGTGCCCGGCCGTCTGACTGTACGGCTTCCAGTCCGTGCACAACTGCATTTTCAACAACAGGCTGGAGCAGAAGGGGCAGAATCTGATAGTCTTTTGGCTGGATTCCGTCATCTGTCACAATAGAAAACGTAAAGCGGTTTCCGAAACGCAGCTTTTGTATTTCACAGTAAGTTTCGATGTAAGAAAGCTCCCGGTCCAGTGTGGTGGAGTTGGTCCCGGAATTTTCCAGAACATAATGCATGGCTTTGCCCAGCAGTTTAATGGAATGGGCAACATCCCGGTTGCCGGAAGAAAGTGACTGCATCCGTATGGTTTCGAGTGTATTGTAGAGAAAATGCGGATTAATCTGGCTGGCAAGCATTTTATATTCCATCTGCAGCTGTTTGTTGATAAGGAGCTGCTCATTAATCTGCGCCTGGTAAATTTCCGCCTCTTTCTGGCGGATTAAATTTACCGTGCGTTTTAAGTCTGTAAAAGCATCGCTTAGTTCGTCATCCCCTTTTAAGTCGTCAATAATGTTATAGTCCCCTTCGCTTGCCTGGTGCATGGCGGTCTTTAAGATTGTGATACGCCTGCTTAACGCAAACGAAAACAGGCAAATAACAAGAGCAGGCACTGCGATGCTGATGAAAAGTACCAGAACGTATGTCAGAATAATATTATTGATGTTATCATAGGCGTCCCCGGCGCTTATACAGGTATAAATCATATCCTTTGTTCCGTATGGACGGAAAGAAACTATCTGTGCCAGCTGCTCTTTTCCGGCAAGATTTATGCGTCCGCTGTAAGAATAAAAGTCTTTTTTGGGTTTTCCCTGAAATGGAAAATCCGTCTGAAAAAGATTCCGGTCAGTGGAATAGTATACCGGATTATGATTGATACTGCTTAAGATGGTATAGGAATACTGGTTCATACGGTTTTTCAGATGGTTATTGTCAATTTTTAATACAAGGTAGGCGGAATAACGGCTGGATACCGTGCCAACGCGGCGGACAAGTGTCAGCTCATAATATTTCTGCCGGATTCTTGTGGATGTAGTACTGCCCCAGTGGTTCCATCCCTTGTCACTTAAAATCGGGTACCAGTCCTGACTTTTGAAAGAGGGTGTATACTGGATATAATTATTTTCGGGGACGTTTGGATTGTTTGTGTAGATTTTCAGGGAGGCGATGGATGCCGTGTTCTGCTTTAAACGCGTCAGGTCAGACGTAACATCCTGGTATTTACTGTCTGTCGTGTCAACCGCTGATTTTGCACCGAACAGCTTCATACATTCCTGTGTGGAAATAATGGATTCCGAAGAAGTATACATGGTGGTTGTGATGTCAAACAGGATGGAATTGACACGGGTGCATTCCGCATCCAGCTGTTCATCATAATGGTTGAGCATCTGGTTCCGCAGCTGTATAATTGAAATAGAACCGACCAGAAGAATCGGAACAATGGCGGCAACAATAAAAATCAGAAGAATTTTGTTTCGTACCTTCTGTGTACGGCGCAATTTTTTCAGGTGTATGTTCATACCGTTTCTCCTTCCTGCTGCCATAAAAATTATCTGGGTAAAATCTATAATAATTATAGTAAAACTTGTAGAAAAACTCAAGTTGGAAGATAATTTAACAGGGGCTATACTCGAATTATCATTTAAAGCAGGACAGTGCCGGCCTGCTATGCAAAACCTATAAAATACAGCTGGATAGTGTCAAATGACCTATGAAAAACTGAGTTAAATCAAAAAAGCTCAGAGGAACCTTGAAAACTGCAGATAGTTTAAACAGTGGCAGCTGACCGCCACCCTTGACAGCACGAAAAAGAACTGCTGGAAGTCAATTACCGACGGCGAAGAACTCAAGAACAGTTAGTACTTCTTCCGTCGCTTACAGCAGTGTAGCAGTTCTTTTTCGTGCCATCAAGGGCAAGCCGCTTTGCGGTGGCTGGGTTATTGACCTCCGGCTTGGAATCTAAGAACAGTTAGCGCCTTCGGCGTTCTGCAAGTTCAAGATTGTCTGCTGGCCTAAGAAAATCAAGAGTTGCCATTTGCCGAGCATTGTGTCAGCCTGGGACAGCATTTCAACTTCGTTTAATACTTTATAGTTGTTGTGCTTGTGTGGTCTTAGGAAGTTGTAATACGCAACCCAGAGGGCAAGATCATAGCTGGCTCCATCGATGTTGTCAAAACCACAGGTTTTGCGATAGGAAGCTTTGTATGTACGGTTTAAACGTTCTATCATCTGCTTGTAAGGTCTGAATTCTTTGGAGACTTCGTCAGCATTGGTAAGACCGATTACCTGAGTGATTTCAAACTTTAACTTATCTCCGAATTCATGGAAGAACTGTTGGGCAGCGAGGGGATATGCGCTGTATCCATCCGCAATGAACCTAAAGCTTTTAGGAAGTTCTTTGAGATGTCGAAATGCCATCCGCATTGCAAGGATGCACGGACCCACACCGCGGTTATCAGATACCTGATAACCGATAATGGAGCGTTTGGCGGCATCCATAATAAACCAGATGTAGGTTTTGACGCCACGGATTTTGATGTATGTTTCATCGGCAGTAAATACCCTGCCAGTTCCGTAATCGTAATTATCTACGAAAGGCTTTATGCAGACAGAGGCGGTTTTACAGTAGTTGGCAACCTGTTGGTGCGAGATACTGATGCCGTGGATGTCTTTCAAGGCCTGAGCTGTTTTCCGGAGGGATAATCCAAGATTCACTTTATAGGTAAGGCAGAGGGACATGACATTCTGATCATGTCTGCTAAACTTCAGAGAAGATGCATTTTTAGGAAGGGTGTTCAAGTCCATGCGAAAGAAATCTATCTGGAATTCCCGGTAGATGTAATGAAGTTTATATTTGTTCTTGCCATAATTCTCTTTCAGGTCCTTTTTATCAACCTTATCAAGGTTGTGGAGGTAGTAGGGACATTTCGGATTCACGCATTTGTGGACAACAAAGTGTTTTCGATCTTTCTTGTGAACCAGCGAGTGATTGCAGTGAGGACATTTCAGGGAGCAGGACTTGGAAAAACGGTTTTCTTCCGGAGAGAATGCGGTGGAGCAGACCTTGCACAGAAGCTGTCCTTTTAAGCCATTATTCTTATAGAGATAAGGCTTAGGAGCATTGCAGCGGGGACACGTGCAGTTGTCATCAATATCACATTCGGAACGGCGGTTGACAGGTTTGATTTTTTTACCATATTTCCATTCGAGATAAGGAATGTATTCTTTATAATCCCACTTTTCGAAGTAGATGATTTTTGGGAGTTTATCAATCTTGAATTTTTGGTATTTCGGAGAATGAGAATCATCGGAAACCCACTGTTTGAGGGGAATATATCTGCAGATAAAGTTAAAAAGCCAACGAAATTGTTCCTGTTGGTATTGAATAATGTGAAGTAAATAAAGTATAATGTCCATGAGCATTTATCCTTTCTGATATTTTGGAATTTTGGTCGAGGACATTATATCAAAAATGGGAGGTAAATGCTCTTTTTATTTGCAAACCTCCAATAAATCAAGGTTTTAAAGGATTTTAGAACAATAAAAATGGGTAGTTTTTGACACTACCTACAGCTGATGGAGGGAAAACATATGAAATTCAGTAATGGATGCTGGTTACAGAAAGAGGGCGTGGGCTGTCTGGCAGCAGCAGAAGTTTATTTTACTACAGTGGAGGAAAAAAGGGTACTTCTTTATGTGCCGACCAGCCATATTGTGCAGCGCGGGGACACGCTTGGCGGTGTCTGCCTGTCGGTTGAGATTACATCTCCAATGCCGGAGGTAATCCGTGTAAAAACAGTACATAACAAAGGTGCGGTCTGTAATGGTCCGTCATTTGAATTAAACGATAAGGAAAACTGTAAGCTTGAAGTAGAGGACAGTGATGAAAGCATCTGCATCCGTAGCGGAAAGGCAGGGCTTTTGATTGACAAGAAAAACTGGAAAATGACATACTTAAACGGTGAAGAAAAGCGCTGCACAAGCGGCTGGCGTGACCTTGCCTATATGAAGAGAGACTGGAAGGGCGAGGCATATGCCCTGACAAATAACGATGCATATATGAGACAGCAGCTTTCCCTCGGCGTGGGCGAGCTGGTCTATGGTCTGGGTGAGCGGTTTACTGCATTTACAAAAAACGGACAGTCCGTGGATATCTGGAACGAGGACGGCGGCACATCCACCGAGCAGTCCTATAAAAACATACCGTTTTATATCTCAAATAAGGGCTACGGCATCTTTGTCAACCACCCGGAAAAGGTATCCTTTGAGGTGGCAACCGAAGCAGTGACAAAAGTAGAATTTTCCGTACCGGGTGAACGTCTGGATTACTTCTATATCAACGGACCGGAAATGAAAGACGTTCTGCGCCGTTATACAGACTTAACCGGAAAACCGGGACTGCCGGCGCCGTGGACGTTCGGACTCTGGCTGTCCACCTCGTTTACCACAAATTACGACGAGGAAACAGTAATGAGTTTTATTGACGGTATGTTAGACCGCGGCATTCCCATGAAGGTGTTCCATTTTGACTGCTTCTGGATGAAGGATTTCCACTGGTCTGATTTTACGTGGGACGCCCGCGTATTTCCGGACCCGGAGGGAATGCTTTCGCGGATTAAGGCGAAAGGGCTTCGTGTCTGCGTCTGGATTAACCCGTATATTGCGCAGCGCTCCGCCATGTTTGACGAGGGGATGGAACACGGTTATTTCCTTAAAAGAAATGACGGAAGCGTATGGCAGTGGGATATGTGGCAGCCGGGCATGGCGCTTGTGGACTTTACAAACCCGGACGCATGCAAATGGTATCAGGGAAAACTTAAGGCATTACTGGATATGGGCGTGGACTGCTTCAAGACTGATTTCGGTGAGAGGATTCCGGTAGTTGACTGCGTATACCATAACGGCATGGATGCAGAGAAAATGCATAATTATTACACTTACCTTTACAATAAAGTGGTTTATGAACTTCTGGAGGAACAAAAGGGGAAAGGCGAGGCAGTTCTTTTTGCCCGTTCCGCAACTGTCGGCGGACAGAAATTTCCGGTACACTGGGGCGGTGACTGCTGGTCAGACTATGAATCCATGGAAGAGAGCCTGCGCGGCGGACTGTCCCTGCAGATGTCCGGCTTCGGCTTCTGGAGTCATGATATCGGTGGGTTTGAAAGCACTTCCACACCGGATGTTTACAAACGCTGGTGTGCATTCGGACTGCTTTCCTCACACAGCCGCCTGCACGGCAGTACCTCCTACCGTGTGCCGTGGGCATATGACGAGGAAGCCGTTGATGTGGTCCGTTTCTTTACCAGGTTAAAGGCAAAGCTGATGCCTTATCTGTGGAAGACTGCGCTTACGGCACATAACGAAGGGATTCCTTCCATGCGTGCGCTTGTACTGGAATTTACAAAGGATAAAAATACCCATCATATTGATAAGCAGTACATGCTTGGTGACAGCCTGATGGTTGCCCCGGTGTTCAATGAAGAAAGCACTGGCGAGTATTATCTTCCGGTTGTGGACGGCGTATGGACGAACTTCTTTACCGGGGAGGAGGAAGCAGGCGGACAGTGGTACAGCAGAAAATGCGGTTACTGCGATATTCCGCTTATGGCAAGGCCGGATTCCATCGTGGCGGTCGGTGCCGTGGACGACAATCCGGAATACGATTATGGCGATGGCGTGACCTTACGGGTATTTGGATTGACTTCTAAGGCCAAAACCACCGTTTACACCATGGAGAAGGAAAAGGCATGTACCGTTACCGCGGAAAAACATGACGGCGAAATCCGTATCCATATTGAAAACAACAGTGCAAAAAATATGGTGATTGAGCTTGTAAACACAGATGCAGTGTCCGCAGAGGGTGCAGAAATGGAAAAGAAAGACAAAAATACCCTGCTTAGGGCATGCCAGGCAGACATTACCGTAAAAACAGCCTGAAAAATAAATTTAATGAGAGGTGCAGCGTATGGAACAAAAAGAAATGATGCAGCAGATTGACAGCATTGTTGCCAGGCTTACCCTGGAGGAAAAAATAAAGATGATTCACGGGGCCGGTCTGTTTCAGACTGGTTCCGTGGAGCGGCTAAATATTCCTCCGTTAAAAATGTCTGACGGGCCGATGGGTGTCAGAAGTGAATTTATGAACGATACCTGGCTTCCGGCAGGACACGGGGACGATATCGTGTCCTATCTGCCAAGCAACAGCGCGATTGCCGCAACCTGGAATACTAAGCTTGCATATACCGCAGGACAGGTGCTGGGCGAGGAAGCAAGGGGACGCGGCAAGGATGTGATTCTTGCTCCGGGAATTAATGTAAAAAGACTGCCGAACTGCGGCAGGAATTTTGAGTATATCAGTGAGGATCCGTACTTAATCGAGCAGATGGCGGTCCAGCTCGTTCAGGGAATCCAGACAGCGGATGTTGCCGCCTGCGTCAAACATTTTGCATTAAACAGCCAGGAAACGGAGCGTTTATGGGTGAATGTGGAAATTGACGAGCGGGCATTCAGGGAAATTTACCTGCCGGGCTTTGAGGCGGTGGTTAAGAAAGCGGGCGCATATTCCATTATGGGTGCATACAACCTGATCCGCGGACAGCACTGCTGTGAAAGCGAACTGCTCTTAAAAGAGATTCTGCGCGGGGAATGGGGATATGACGGCACGGTGATTTCCGACTGGGGCGGCGTACACCATACGGTTGCAGCCGGAAAGAGCGCACTGGATATCGAAATGTCCGTAACACCGGATTTTGATGAATATGTGATGGCAAACCCGCTGCTTCCTGCCGTAAGAGACGGCGAAGTCAGTGAGGTGGACATTGATGAAAAAATTCGTCATATTTTACTGCTGATGCTCCGTATCCGCCTGATTGAAATTGTGGCGGCTGACCAGCCGAAGATTCAGAAAAATCGTGACAGAAAGCAGGGCAGCTACAATACGCAGGAACACCAGTGGTCTGCCTTTGCCGTGGCGCGTGAGTCGGTGGTACTCTTAAAAAACGAAAAAGAAACGCTTCCGTTTGACCGCACAAAGGCAGGGCGTGTCCTTGTAATCGGGGACAACGCCGTATGCCATCAGGCATTGGGCGGCGGAAGTGCAGAGATTAAGGCGCTGTATGAGAAAACCCCGCTTCTTGGAATTAAGGAATTTTTCGGCGGAAACAGTGAGGTATTCTTTGAGCAGGGGTATGAGGTTCCGAAAAAGACAGAACGCGATTTAAGCTGGCAGGCAACCAGTCTGGACGGGGAACCGGCAGAGCCTTTGGTGGAAACAGAGGCCCAAAAGGAAGTCCGCAGGGCGGAATACAAAAAGCGCGCAAAGGAACTTCGTGACGCAGCTGTAAAGAAGGCATCAGCGCCGGACATTGATTATGTTGTTTTTGTCGGAGGGTTAAACCACGAATATGATGTGGAAGGACTCGACCGTGATGACCTTAATCTTCCGTATGAACAGGATGAATTAATTAAGGAACTGTTAGAGGTGCGTCCGGATACGGCAGTAGTGATGTTTGCCGGTTCGCCGGTAGCCATGCAGGCGTGGTCCGACAGGGCGTCCTCCATTTTATGGATGAGTTACAGCGGTATGGAGGGCGGATACGCGCTGGCGGAAATTCTCTTTGGCGCAGTGAACCCGTCCGGAAAGCTGGCAGAGTCCCTGCCGTTTACGCTGGAGGAAAGCAGCGGTTATGTCGGGGCTGACTATCTTGGACGTGAACTTACAGAGGAAGAGCATCAGAACATGGATGCACATTTGACGCAGGAATTCAGTGAGGGACTGCTGGTGGGTTACCGTTATTATGAACGGAAAAATATTCCGGTACAGTTTGTATTCGGACACGGGCTTTCCTATACCACATTCCAGTACGGGGAATGCAGCGTGAACATAAGCGAAGGCTGTGAAGTGACAGGAACCGTAAAAAATACCGGGAATTACATAGGAAAAGAAATCGTACAGGTTTATGTTGCAAGAGAGGGCGCAGCGGCTTATGAGCCCGTCAAGCAGCTTGCAGGCTTTACCAAGCTGGAACTGGTACCGGGGCAGGAGGCTTCGTTTACCATCAGCCTCAGTCCGCGTGCATTTCAAAAATACGACGTGGACAAAAAGGCATGGGTGAAAGTGCCGGGAGATTATGAAATTCTCGTGGGAAGTTCCAGTGCGGATATCCGGGACAGAAAGCGTTGCAAAATAAATTAACATGGAGGAAATGCAATGATTCCATATGACAAATTAAATAAAATTGCATACGGCGGGGATTATAACCCGGAGCAGTGGCCGAAGGAAGTCTGGCTGGAAGATATGGAAATGTTAAAGGAAGCGGGCATAGATATCGTGACGCTCAACGTGTTTTCATGGGCCGCGCTCCAGCCGGATGAAATCACCTATGATTTTTCCAGGCTGGATGAAATCATGGAGTTTGTAAAGGCAAACGGCATGAAGGTCTGCTTTGCAACTTCCACCGGGGCGCACCCGGCATGGATGGCAAAAAAATATCCGGATATTCTGCGCGTGGGATTTGACGGGAGAAAACGTAAATTCGGGGACCGCCACAATTCCTGCCCGAACAGTCCGACTTACCAGAAATATTCCGTGGCGCTTGCCGAAAAACTGGCGGAGCATTATAAGGATTATGACAATATTGTGGCATGGCATATTTCCAATGAATTTGGCGGCGAATGCTACTGTGAAAACTGCGAAAAGGCATTTCGTGTCTGGCTCAGGAAAAAATACAAAACAATGGATACGGTCAATAAAGCCTGGAATACTACATTCTGGGGACATACGTTTTATGACTGGGATGAAATTGTGGCTCCGAATTTAAACAGCGAGCATTTTGAGGTAGACAGAACGACATTCCAGGGAATTTCCCTTGATTACCGCAGGTTTATGTCAGATTCCATTTTAGACTGCTATGTGCGTGAGCAGGACGCGGTAAAAAAAATTCTGCCAGATGCAGCAGTGACAACCAACCTGATGGGATTTTACAAGCCGCTTGATTATTTTAAATGGGCAAAGGAAATGGATTTTGTTTCCTGGGACAATTATCCGGCAAATGAAGACAGCTACGCAAAAATTGCCATGGCACATGACCTGATGCGCGGCATCAAAAATGGCGAGCCGTTTGCCTTAATGGAGCAGACGCCTAGCGTAACAAACTGGCTGCCGTACAACGCCTTAAAACGGCCGGGTGTGATGCGGCTCTGGAGCTATCAGGCAGTGGCGCACGGGGCGGACACCGTCATGTTTTTCCAGATGCGCAGAAGTATTGGCGCCTGCGAGAAATACCACGGTGCGGTCATCGACCATGCAGGCAGTAAAGAGGCGCGTGTTTACAAAGAGGTAGCAGCTCTTGGAAAGGAACTGGAGCGCATTGGAACAAAGACGCTTGGCATGAAGACCAAATCGGATATTGCGCTGATTATGGACTGGGACAACTGGTGGTCGGTGGAATATTCCGCGGGACCAAGCCAGAACCTGAAATATCTGGATGAATTTGCACGTTTTTATGAAGTGCTGCGAAACATGAATTATAACGTGGACATTGTTTCCGTGGACGCGGATTTTTCCGCTTATAAACTGGTGATTGCCCCGGTTTACTATATGGTAAAGGGAAATGACGATGAAAAAATCCGTGCATTTGTAAAAAACGGCGGTACATTCCTAACCACATTTTTCAGCGGCTTCGTGGACGAACATGACCTTGTAACACTCGGCGGCTATCCGGGAAAATTCCGGGATATTCTGGGTATCTGGGTGGAAGAGGAGGATGCGCTTCCGGAAGGAATGGAAAACGAATTTTCCTACAAAGGAAAGACGTATCCGGCTACGCTGTTATGTGACCTTCTGCACCTGGAAGGGGCAGACCGGGTGGATGAAAACGGATACGGAAAAGATTTCTACAAAGGCATGCCGGTTATTACAAAAAATGAGTTTGGCAAAGGAAATGCGTACTATCTTGCCACGGCTTCCAGTGAGGAGTTTTACCGGACGTTTCTGTCGGATTTATGTGAAGAACAGGGCATAAAGCCAGTGCTGGAAACACCGGCAGGGGTGGAAGTGACCAGCCGTGAAAACGAAAGTGCCAGACTGCTTTACATCTTAAACCATAATGACAGTGAAACAGCCGTCAGCCTGCCGGAGAGGATGCAGGATCTGATTTCCGGGGAAACCTTTGAAGCGGGAGAGATTGTACTGGCGGCGAAGGATGTTAAGATAATGGAGGAAAAATGATATGTATTATATTGGAATTGACCTGGGAACCTCGGCGGTCAAGCTTCTTCTGTTAAGCTCGGACGGAACGATAGAAAAAATCACAAGCCGGGAATATCCGCTTTCCTTTCCAAAGCCTGGCTGGTCCGAGCAGAACCCGTATGACTGGTTTTGTCAGACCATGGACGGCTTAAAGGAATTACTCTCAGACTGTGACAGATCACAGGTGGCAGGAATCAGCTTCGGTGGGCAGATGCACGGGCTTGTGTCCCTTGATGGCAGGGGGGAGGTTATCCGTCCGGCGATTCTCTGGAATGACAGCAGGACAACCAAGGAGTGCGATTACCTGAACAATGTTATTGGAAAGGAAAAGCTTTCCGAATACACGGCAAATATTTCCTTTACCGGATTTACTGCGCCGAAAGTTCTCTGGCTGAAAAAAAATGAACCGGAAAACTACAGTAAAATTGCAAAGCTTCTCCTGCCGAAGGATTACCTCTGCTACCGCCTGACCGGGAAATTTGCAACGGACGTTTCCGATGCGTCGGGAACCTTGTACTTTGACGTGAAAAATAGGCAGTGGTCTGAAGAAATGTGTGAAATCTTGGGCATAAAAGAGGAATGGCTGCCAAAGGTTTATGAAAGCTACGAGGCAGTGGGAACACTGCTTCCGGAAATCGCAAAAGAACTCGGTGTGCCGGAAACCGTAAAAGTGGCGGCAGGTGCAGGTGATAATGCAGCGGCAGCAGTCGGTACCGGAACAGTCGGGGACGGTGCCTGCAATATTTCACTCGGCACAAGCGGAACACTGTTTATTTCCTCTGCAAAATTCGGGGTGGATGAAAACAATGCCCTTCATTCTTTTGCACATGCAGATGGAAGCTTCCATCTGATGGGATGCATGCTTTCTGCTGCTTCCTGCAACAAATGGTGGATGGACGAAATCATCGGGACAAAGGATTATGCCGGGGAGCAGGAAGCCATTGCAAAACTTGGGGAAAACCATGTGTATTTCCTGCCGTATCTGATGGGGGAGCGTTCGCCGCACAACGATCCGCTGGCACGGGGAACCTTTACCGGACTTACGATGGACAGCACGCGCGCCGACATGACGCAGGCGGTTTTAGAGGGGGTTGCGTTTGCACTCCGGGATTCCTTTGAAGTGGCAAAGAAACTCGGCATTGATGTAAAGTGTTCAAAAATCTGCGGCGGCGGGGCAAAAAGCCCGCTCTGGAAAAAGATGGTTGCAAACATTTTAAACATTACACTGGAAGTACCTGAGATTGAAGAAGGGCCTTCCATGGGAGGCGCGATGCTTGCAGCGGTTGCCTGCGGGGAGTTTGAGGATGTGAAAGAAGTTGCAGAAAAAATGGTAAAGGTGAAAGAACGCATTGAACCGGAACCGGAACTTGTATTAAAATATGAGAAACAGTACCAGAAGTTTAAGAAAATTTATCCGGCTTTAAAACCGGTGTTTAATGAATGGGAGGATTTTTTATGAACAACATGCCAGAAGAAAAAATTGGAATCGTAGCTGTAAGCCGTAACTGTTTTCCGATGAGTCTTTCCGAAAACAGGAGAAAAGCAGTTGTAAAAGCATATACCGGAAAGTACGGGGAAATTTATGAATGTCCGGTATGTGTGGAAAACGAAATTCACATGAGAAATGCGCTGGCGGACCTTAAAAAAGCCGGCTGCAATGCGCTGGTGGTTTACCTTGGAAACTTCGGTCCGGAGAGTGCAGAAACCCTTCTTATAAAGGAATTTGACGGTCCGGCAATGGTTGTTGCAGCAGCCGAGGAAACAGGCGGTAACCTGATTGACGGTAGAGGGGACGCCTACTGCGGCGTATTAAATGCAAGCTACAACTTAAAGCTCAGAAACTTAAAGGCGTACATTCCGGAATACCCGGTTGGCACGGCGGAAGAATGTGCCGACATGATTCATGAGTTTTCTTCCATTGCGCGTGCCATAATCGGACTTTCCAGCCTGAAAATTATTTCCTTCGGCCCAAGACCGCAGGACTTCCTCGCATGTAACGCACCGATTAAGCAGTTATATAACCTGGGCGTGGAAATCGAGGAAAATTCCGAGCTGGATTTATTTGAAAGCTTTAAGAACCATGAGGGGGATGAGCGGATTGATGCTGTTGCAGCGGACATGGAAAAAGAGCTTGGCGCAGGAAACAAAAAGCCTGAAATTTTAAAGAAGCTTGCACAGTATGAGCTGACATTGACCGACTGGGTAGAGGAGCACAGGGGAAGCCGTGATTTTGTTGCCATCGCAGGCAAATGCTGGCCGGCATTCCAGACACAGTTCGGCTTTGTTCCGTGCTATGTCAACAGCCGTCTGACGAAAATGGGGATTCCGGTATCCTGCGAGGTGGATATTTACGGTGCATTAAGTGAATTTATCGGTACGGTTATCAGTAAGGATGCGGTAACACTTCTTGATATTAACAACTCTGTTCCGGCGGATATTTATGAAAGCGATATCAAAGGAAAATTTGACTACACGCTGAAGGATACCTTTATGGGCTTCCACTGCGGCAATACTGCATCCACAAAGCTTTCCTTCTGCGAGATGAAGTTCCAGCGCATTATGGCGCGTACCTTGCCGGAGGAAGTGACACAGGGAACCTTAGAGGGCGATATTATTCCGGGTGAAATTACATTTTTCCGCCTGCAGAGTACCTCTGATGCGAAAATCCGCGCCTATATTGCAGAGGGCGAGGTGCTTCCGGTGGCAACCCGTTCGTTTGGTGCAATCGGTGTGTTTGCCATTCCGGAGATGGGAAGATTTTACCGTCATGTATTAATCGAAAAGAATTACCCGCACCACGGGGCGGTTGCATTCGGACATTTTGGGAAGACACTGTATGAGGTATTCAAATATGTGGGCGTTCCAACCGGGGAAATTAATTTTAACCAGCCTGCCGGCATGATGTATCCGACGGAAAATCCGTTCTGCTAATGTTCCAGATAATAAGGAGGAGATGTTACCATGAAATTTTTTATTGATACTGCCAATACGGAAGATATCAGAAAGGCAAACGACATGGGCGTGATTTGTGGTGTAACCACAAATCCGTCACTGATCGCAAAAGAAGGAAGGGATTTTGGTGAAGTCATTAAGGAAATCGCTTCAATTGTTGACGGTCCAATCAGCGGCGAAGTAAAGGCCACTACCACTGACGCGGAAGGGATGATTAAAGAAGGAAGGGAAATTGCTGCCATACATAAAAACATGGTCGTAAAAATTCCAATGACCGTGGAAGGATTAAAGGCAGTAAAGGCGTTGTCAAAAGAAGGAATCAAAACAAATGTTACCCTGATTTTTACGGCAAACCAGGCGATTCTTGCAGCAGAAGCAGGCGCAACATTTGTTTCACCGTTCCTCGGAAGACTGGATGACATCAGCCAGGCAGGTGTGGATTTGATTTCCACAATTGCACAGATTTTCAGAAATTATGATTATGAAACAAAAATTATTGCAGCAAGTATCCGTAATCCGGTTCATGTGACGGACTGTGCACTGGCAGGCGCAGATATCGCAACTGTTCCGTATGCAGTAATCGAGCAGATGACAAAGCATCCGCTGACGGACCAGGGAATTGAGAAATTTAAAAAGGATTATGAAGCCGTATTCGGCAGGTAAAAGGAGCAGGACAGATGAATGATTTGGAACTGGAAAAAACAGCAGTTAAAATCCGTAAAGGAATTGTGACTGCAGTACATGCGGCAAAGTCCGGGCATCCGGGAGGCTCATTATCCGCTGCAGATATTTTTACATACCTTTATTTTGAGGAAATGAACATTAATCCCCAGAATCCAAAGATGGAAAACAGGGACCGTTTTGTACTTTCCAAAGGGCATGTGGCGCCGGGGCTGTATTCCGCCCTGGCACACAGGGGATTTTTCCCGGTGGAGGATTTAAAGACTTTGCGCCATACCGGTTCATACCTGCAGGGACATCCTGACATGAAGCATATACCGGGCGTTGATATGTCAAGCGGTTCCCTGGGGCAGGGCCTGTCCGCGGCAGTGGGAATGGCGCTTGCAGGAAAGATGAAGAAAGACAGTTACCGGGTATATGCACTTCTTGGGGATGGTGAAATCGAGGAGGGGCAGATCTGGGAGGCGGCAATGTTTGCCGGACACCGGAAGCTGGACAATCTGGCTGTTGTTGTGGATAACAATAACCTGCAGATTGACGGGGCAATCGCTGAAGTATGTTCCCCGTATCCGATTGACAAAAAATTTGAAGCATTCGGTTTCAACGTCATCAGTGTAAACGGACATGATTTTTCCGAATTGCGCAGGGCGTTTGCAGAGGCAAAAGATACCAGGGGAATGCCGACAGCCATAATCGCGGATACCACCAAAGGAAAAGGCGTGTCCTTTATGGAAAATAATGTATCATGGCACGGCAAGGCGCCGAATGATGAGGAATATGAAACTGCAATGGAAGAATTAAGGAAAGCGGGGGAAGCATTATGTCAGAAATAAAAAAAGTGGCAACAAGGGACAGCTATGGAAATGCTTTGGTTTCGCTTGGAAAAGAACATGACAACCTAGTTGTGCTGGATGCCGACCTTGCTGCGGCAACCAAAACGGGCGTTTTTAAAAAGGAATTTCCTGACCGGCATATTGACTGCGGAATCGCAGAGGCAAATATGATGGGGATTGCGGCCGGAATGAGTACCTGCGGCTATGTACCGTTTGTCAGTACATTTGCCATGTTTGCGGCAGGCAGGGCATATGAGCAGGTCAGAAACTCCATTGCCTATCCGCATTTAAATGTAAAAATCGGTGCAACCCATGCCGGGATTTCCGTTGGTGAGGACGGGGCAAGCCACCAGTGCAACGAGGACCTTGCGCTGATGCGCAGCATTCCCGGAATGACCGTTTTTAATCCGTCCGATGACATTGAGGCAAAAGCAGCCGTAAAAGCCGCTTATGAGTTAAACGGTCCGGTATACCTGCGGTTTGGCAGGCTTGCGGTTCCGGTTATCAATGACACGCCGGATTATAAGTTCGTACCGGGAAAAGGCGTGGTCTTAAGGGAAGGAAAGGACATTACCATATTTGCCACAGGACTCTGTGTCCA
Organism: uncultured Lachnospiraceae bacterium; assembly: GCA_947566705.1. Lineage (GTDB taxonomy): Bacteria > Bacillota > Clostridia > Lachnospirales > Lachnospiraceae > Roseburia. The sequence goes on from CANOLA010000037.1 coordinate 21,196, forward strand.
CAGTGCGCTTGAGGCAGCAGAAAAACTGGCGGCGGACGGAATTAACGCGAAGGTGGTAAATATCCATACAATCAAGCCGTTAGACAGGGAACTGGTGGTACAGTCTGCAAAGGAAACCGGAAAAGTAGTCACAGTGGAAGAGCATTCCATAATCGGAGGGCTTGGAAGCGCGGTTGCGGAGGCACTTGCGGAAGAAGCGCCGACACCATTATTCCGAATTGGTGTCCTCGACACATTCGGGGAATCCGGCCCGGCGGCGGAGCTGCTGGAAAAGTACGGTCTGGACGGCGCGGGGGTTTATAAACAGATAATGGAATTTGTGAAATAGTTAAAAAAGCTATGCGGTATGCATGGCTTTTTTATTTTACGGGAAACTGGCGGAATACTGGCCGTTCAGGAAGGAATACGCCCGTTCAGGGAAGAGGGGGTTGAAAAAAATGAAAAATGGGAATAGACTGTTGGGTGTAACAGCAGTTTTTCTTTGCAGAGATTCGTGAAAATATACTAAATAGATAGACATTTCATATCTCGTGTAATATGAACTGTGCGAAATGGTATGTGATTGATATTGATAAGGGAAGTATTAAACTGGTCAATACATTTTATGATTCTTCAACGCCGACAGGAGTACACTGATATGGGGAAAAATAGGGTCAATGCATTTATTGCAGGTTTATTTCTGATAATTTTATTTGCAGTGTGCTGGTATTACAGCAGTTTTGCATTCACCGTGAAAGATTTGGACCAGATGCCTGAAATTATTTTCACATGCTATACGGATAACAGTGAGCTAAGTGAATATGGAGAGTTACCTGATGAAATGACTTTTCTGGACAGAAATGGAAGCATGTATTTTACGGATGATCCCTGGGTGTGTGGTATGGGATACCAGAAACGGCTGGAAGAGTTTGCGGCTGGTAATCTGGATGACAGAATCAGGCTTATTGGCTCCTGCGATACCGATGAACTGCTTGATAAATGTAAACGGCTGGCAAAGGCTGCGGCAAACAGGGAGTATGAAATTGTCCTGCCGGAAATAGGTATTAATGCACTGACTGAAAGAGTGACGTGGAATGGATTCTATTATGGCAGGGATGGTGAAATATGTGACATCATTTTACATGAGGGATACCGTGAGGACAGTCATTTTGCAAATGATGACCGTGCAACAGAAATTTATGTATGGTACGAGACGCTGAGTGAGGTAAAACCATACAGCGGTTATTATGAAACCAAACCATATAAATATGTCGGTCAGAAAAGCGGACGCATTTATTCATACTCCCATAATGGAATTAGTACATTTGTAACATATGTGGTTATGATTGATGCAAAACCGGTGAGGTGGTCTCATGAGTAAAGAAAAAATAATTATAACAATAAAAATAACTGCACCAGTTCTTGCAGCATTCCTCTGGTTACTGCTTTATTTTACTGTTTTGTGGCGTCTGCCATTTACCTGCAACCTGAACCGTGTGAAGCTTCCAAAGGATTGTAAGGAGATTGAAACCAATGTCATCTGGACGGATTTGGAAATTGTACATATCAAGGCGGAACGGGTTTTCAGCTCTGAAAGAAGTCTAGAAGAGCTTGAGGATTATATCAATAATAATAACAACCATCTGGGCAGAATAGACTTTGGCTGGTGGTCATGTCCGGAATATGACCATGCAGATGCCGTATCCCCGGATGATCACCTGGAACTTCCATGGGACGGGACTGAAACATATTATGTTCTGACATATTCCACATGGGGAATTGGTATTATTGACATAAGTGTTTTTCTGGCTGGCATCATTTCCGCGGTGCTGGCAGGAGCATTGGTGTTTTTTCTTATGGGAAAAATATTCCCTGAAGTGAAAATACCCGTTACTACCTGCGCATTTATATCAGGCTGTTGGCTGAATACAAGTATCAGTCCGATTCTAGGTGTGTTTACACTCTTTTGTCTGGGAGTTGTGGTGTTCCTGCTTTTGCTTTTGATTGTTTTTGGCTTTGTGTTTGGAATTATCGCATGGAAAAAGGGTGGTTATAAAGTTGCGGTGGCTGGGATCTGGTGTTCATCTTTCGGACTGAGTATTGCAGTGGGAAGCCTTTTGGTGTATTTTCTGATAGCGGGGTGAAATTAAAGCCGTAATAGGAAATTCACAAATCGCTGGAAGTCAAAAAGACAGGATGATCGTGAAAATGTTGCAGTGATTTTTGGAGCTATGTTATAGGGGATGGAATATGAGTAAACGAGAAAAAATTATTTTAATAGAACTAATAGTACCCCCTTCAATAGTAATTTTATGGCTGCTTTTGTATTTTACAATTCTATGGCGTCTGCCATTCACCGATAGCCTGAACCGCGTGAAAATACCGGGCGACTGCAGGGAAATTGAAACTAATGTCATCTGGACGGATTTGGAAATTGTACATATCAAAGCGGAACGGGTTTTCAGCTCTGAAAGGAGTCTGGAAGAGCTTGAGGATTATATCAATAATAATAACAACCATCTGGGCAGGATAGACTTTGGCTGGTGGTCATGTCCAGAATATGACCATGCAGACGCCGTATCTCCGGATGATCACCCGGAACTTTCATGGGACGGAACGGAAACATATTATGTGCTGACATATTCTACCTGGGGAACCAGTATTGATATATTTGTTTTTCTGGCTGGTAGTTTTATTGCGGGAATAATATGGATACTGACCAGTATTCCAGCAGGAGTGCTGCTCCGTAAAAAAGCCTTCGGTGTTTTTCTAGATTCTTTTGCAGACCGATCTCAGAGCTTCACGAAAAAGTATGCTGTTGCATCGCTTGGAATCGGTATCGTCTGCCTGGTTCCATATGTATTTCTGCTGACCGGACTGCCTGACATACTGGACGGATTGATATATACTCTTGTTGAGCTGTTCGTATTTGTTCTGTGGGCTGGCAGACCGATGGCTGCAGTACTGCTTGCCGGGATATCAGCTGGTGGACTGTTTTGTGGAATAAAAGGGGGCGCGCTGGAGAGAAGAAAAATTGCAGTTGCCGGAAGTGTTTGTTCGGTTTTTGGAATTTGTCTGGCTGCAGGAATGTTTTGCAGATATTTTCTGGTGGGTATTTAAAAAGGAGAGAGGAAATGAGCAGAGAAAAAATAATTTTAGTCATAAAAGTAATTGCACCAGTCATTGCAGCACTTTTATGGCTGCTGCTTTATTTTACCGTTTTGTGGCGACTGCCATTTACCTGCAACCTGAACCGTGTGAAGCTTCCAAAGAATTGTAAGGAAATTGAAATGGATGTTATTCAGTCCCATTCTTGGCGTGTTTACACTTTTTTATCTGGGAGTAGTGGTTTTCCCACTTTTTCTGCTGATTGTTCTTGGTTTTGTATTTGGAATCATCGCATGGAAAAAGGGTGGATATAAAATTGCGGTAGCTGGAATTTTGTGTTCATCTTTCGGACTGAGTATTGCAGCAGGAAGCCTTTTGGTGTATTTTCTGATAGCGGGTTAAAATTAAATGGAGTAGATAATATCATCAGAATTATTTATGAAAATAAAACAATTAAAAATATAACAAAGACACACAACTGGTATGATTGAACGGTGCAAAGTATAAAGAGCAGCTGCAGATATTCTGGAAACTGGCATGAAAAAGGACAGTGGGGAAATCTGCTGTTTTTTTGTTCCATAAGAAAAATACTACCCCCGCATATCAGAATAGTATAGACCTTCATTCCACGCCGCGCTATAATTAAATCCCAAAAAGCAAATTTTAAGGAAATATTAAAGAAAATGGTTTGCGTCAACTATGTGGAGATATTCTTGACTACTTGGAAAAATTTTATAGTGATTTTTTCGAAAGCATAGACAGAGATTATGGAACACTGGAGGAATATTATATCGCTAATAAAGAAGAAAATCCATTGTTGGCTGGGCTGGTATATATAGAACGTGGTCAATTCCAAAATGCGGAAAAATGTTTTCGATTGCCAAATATGAGTTGCAAAAACTCAACTACTTCCATTAGCCCCGTGACTAAAGAACAACTTGCCCGTGTTAGCTGCTCTTGTGAACGGCCCCATTCCAGAAGTGATTATGAACGATTACTTGATTATACGATAGCCATGCAATACGATGTAGAATGGAAAAGAGAAACGGCAGATTATGGGTTGTTGCCGGAAGAAAGACATGGAAAATAGGATTTGATATAGCACCAGTAGCCAAGGTTAACAGCATATAAAAAACGTGAAATAAAAACTAATTTTGTGAGGAGATTAAAATGATGGATGCTTTTTTATCTTGTATGAAAGAGAACGGCTGGAGAATTGAAATGTATGAAACAAAGAACAATTATCTCCCAGAAGAAATTTCGGACAGGTATAAGAATATTCCAGCATATTGGAGAGAATTTATTAGTACAGTCAAAGAAATGATGTCCCCAGATGAAACCGAATGGTTTTTATGTGTGGATGATTTCGTTTCATGATTTCTTAGAAAAACTTATGACAAATAAGTTGTAAAAGAAGCCATTAGATAAGCGTCGGTATGGTATGTTTTCATATTTGCAAAATAAGTGGATATTGGATGGATATAATTTAAAGGAACCATTTGACTGGAGATAAATAACGAATGGCAAAAAGGAAAAATTGATTAGGAGGAGAAATGGGAGATATAGGAGGTTTTCTTTTATGATATATGCAGAAAAAGGAAAAGAACGGGAATGTTTTATTGATTTTGTGGAAAAGGCTCTAGGAATATTGGCTAAAGAGAAGTATCGTGATTTTTTAGCTGTGTTTGATAATAGTAGAATATTGACGGAACAAGAATTAATCTCTGCACTGCAATATTTGGATGAAACCCGGCCTGCTTTATATGTTACTGATGGAGAACAGGGGGCAGATATTTATTATATTTTTCATCTGACTTATTCAAAGCAGAATTTAGAGGGGTTCCCTAAGTATGAAAATTTGCAGTAAAAGAATTTATTGAACAGGCATTTATAAAAAATATGTAAGGTAACATTCAATTTGTGGAGGTTTCGTAACGGTTAAATGGAATGTACCAACATAACGTGAAAGCTGCTATGCAATATCAAAATAAAACTCCGGAAGAGATTGTTCGCCAATACAAAAAGAGACTTCGGACTAAGCAGGGGCTTCTCATACTGATCTTGCTGCTATATATCATTGTCAATATTAAGGAAATTTGGTGGGGTGATGATGGCATGGCAGATGTATTGCTTAAACTGTTCATTTTTATTGTGATCACTTTTTCGATCAACGTCTGGGCTTCCTGGGATTTTATGTCTCTGAATCTGATTCTGAACCAGGACTGCAATCCGGTAACCTATGTTCAGGTGATGCGCTTATTTCTGCAGGCCGCTCTTGTCTATGAAGCCATAGTTGCGTTTCCTTTTCATGGAGAGGAGCTTATGTACTGGCTTACGGAAGAGGAACTGGAAACCGTCCGCTCCGGCCTTGAAAAACAGCCCTTTGGTCTTCATGGCTGGCTGGGGATGGGCATGAGTTTTTAAAGCAATGCCTCTGACAATATGGTTGTCGTTATGGACTGAGGCGACCTTGAAGTGCTTTATGGAGCCGCCAGTGAAGCGGGATATAAGAAACTAATGGAGGTCATGGAAGGGCTTGGAGAAGCGATATAGGAAAAGCGGGAGCTGGGCGGAGGTATAAAGATGAGCTTTCAAGATGAGATGAAGCAGATATTTTTACGTGTGACAGCAGGGGAAGTGGAGCCGGAAGAATGGAAGACATGGTGGAACAGTAATCGGTCAAAGCTGGAGGAATCTCTCAACCGGGGAGATAGGGGACGGATGATGCCTGCTTTATGGGATGCCAACTATTATTGGATGGCAAAAACACAAAGCGGCGTTGCTTATTATTTTCATGCTCAGGGACGTCCGGTAAAGGTTTCGGATTATTATGAGAAGAAAATGCAGGAAGAGGAAATGCGTGAAAGACAGAAAGCCATGGAAGGCTACCATAGGGATACCGCATTTGCCAGACAACGGTGGGAGGCATATCTGGAGGGCCATCCCACAGACATGATCGCTTTTGACTGGAAAAGCCTGTTGGGAACACCGGCCAGGCAGAAACCGGCAAGGGATTTTGCCTATAAACATGCAAGGGAAACAGAGCAGTGGAAAGAGTGCGGGGAAGAACTAAAGCTGCGCCTGAAAGAGAACCTGCAGGCAAAGATCGCTCCTGTCACAAAAGCTTATGGCATGAAAAAAGCAGGCCCCAAAACCTTTGTGCGGGAGAAGAACGGCCTGGTAACCCGCATCCAGTTTATCGGCTATTTTAGGGGCGGCGGATACGAGGCGATGTTCTGTTATTTTTGCCCCTTATATGCCATACAGTACGGGATTTTAGGCCTGCCGGGACACATCAGCCAGGGGGAGAATTTCCAAAGGATGCAGAGAGACTGGGGCGTGATTCAGTATGGCATGGAGGCTGTGGATGTTGCCATGGTGGAGCGTATCAACAGAAAATTTGATGATATCCTGATATACCTGGCGGATGGCGTGTTGCCGGAGTGGCAGAAGATCGACAGTTTGGAGACATATTTCGCAGAGGAACGCCGGGATTATCTGAAGGCTACCAGGACAGGTCCAAAAGATCCAAGAACCGGTAGGCCCATGTGGAACTTGGATCAAGGAGGAAAGGAAGATCCCTGGAGGGCGGACGACTATCTGTTTGGCGTGTGGGATTTGCTGAACGGAAAGGAAACGGAAGGATATGCACGCCTGGAAAAATGCGTGGGACACAATTCAGATTATATGAAAGAACGTTTAAAGGGGTTCCCCAATGCCTGCAATGATCCGAGAGACGCCATGGCGGTGATGTACCGCAATGCACAGTTGTTTCTTGGGACAAAGGAGATTCCGGATGCTGAAAAACGCCGGGATAGGATTCGAGAGACATATGAGGAGGTATGCCGGTTCATGCGGTATTACCACGGTCTGGCAAAGAAGACGGAAAGGAATTTGGAATAGAGGAAACTGTAATGATGGAAGAGAAAAAAGTGCAGCTTGACAAGGTACGCAGGGCATTCCGGAATCCGAACCTGCGAGCCTGGATGAAGAGAGCGAGAAACAGAAAGTCTGGTCTGCGCTCCAAAGGAACTGCCGGCGCGCTTTGTGTCTACTGCGATGGCAGCTTTCCAGGGCATCATCAGGAAAGGTAAAAAGAAAGAATGAAAGACCGTTTTAAAGTAATTGGATATTATATATGCGAAATAAACGATACTCCTGGGTGGCTGCAGGGGATTAGCAGGCAAATCCTGTCTGTTAGTGGCTGTATAGGAGAGCAGCATCCCAGAGGTGAATGTTTTATGGGCGGATGGCTTAAAGGGGAGGCACGGGAATATCAGGAGAAGCTGCGGCTTGACGGAGAACAGTACAGGGAGTTTTCAGAAAAGGCAAACTGCCTTTTCGATGCCCAAAGGCTGGATGTGGATTGCAGGTTTTTGAAATTATCAGATGCAGGAGATTTTTATGAGAAATTTTGTCAGGCGCTCCCATGCTGTGTGGTAAGTATTTCTACAACCATGGAGTATTATAAAATCCTGCTGGATGAGTTGAAGGGCAGCAACAGCCATGCCTTGATGAATGGTGAAAACGATAACAGCCCATGCCTGGGAAATGATATTTTGGGTTGGGATATTGGTGGCTTTCATTCTTTTCTGTGCAATTCTCTGCAGAAAGAATTGCCGGATGTAAGATTCAATGATGTGGGACTGTTGGGCAATGCATTTTCAGAAGTAGAGGGCTTTATGCGTCAGATACAGGGAAAAGGGGAACCGGTGGAATGGATTCCCTGCAGGATTGGGATGCATGGGCAGAACGCAGAGTTTGACCGGCTTACAGGAGGAAAAATTTCATGACAGCATTGGTAAAGTGATGAATCAGATTAGGTGAAAACACCTATAATATTAACACTACATAGGGAACAGCTATAACTAAAGGAAGAAAATGCATTAGAATGGACAGGACGGTTCAATAACATAATGGCTTGTGCGAGGGAGATTATAAACGAGGAAATAATTTTTGCATAAGGCAAGGACGGCAGGGAGAAATCTCTGCTGTTTTCTTTTAGAGAATAATGATTTACAATTTAATTGTTGGTATTATTCATTTGAACGGATATAATATGGCTAATTCTTAAAAATGCCTTAAAGCCTGCTGATGGAAGATATAAGATAAATAAAAAATAGATGGAGTTGAATAGGCATGAAAAATATTCTAATTATTGATGATGATAAGGATTTATGCGGTTTGTTAGAGCGTGAGCTCAAAAAAGAAAGTTTTAATATTATTGTATGCCATGATGGACAAACAGGTCTTGATGCTTTCAAAACACGAAATTATCATCTTGTAATTCTGGACATTATGCTGCCCGTCATGAATGGATATGATGTCTTGACTGAAATAAGAAAGTTAAATAATGTTCCCGTTTTAATGTTGACTGCAAAAGATTCTGAAATTGATAAAGTATCTGGATTGAGATTAGGTGCTGATGATTATTTGACGAAACCATTTTTAATAGCTGAATTTATTGCCAGGGTGCAATCTCTTATCCGAAGGTTTACAGTATTTAACAATAGTGCAGAGGAGAAAATAATCTTGAGTTTTAAAGGATTGGATATAGATGTATCGTTAAGGTCTGTACTAATCAATAATATTCCCATATACTTAACAGCTAAAGAATTTGATTTATTATATTTTCTTGCGTCTAATCAAGGAAAGGTATTGACAAAGGAACAAATTTATACGCACGTTTGGAATAATGATTATTCTTATGATGATAGGAATATTATGTCATTTGTTAGCAAACTGCGTAAAAAAATAAAAAATGAAAAACTTCATATAGATTATATTCAAACTGTTCACGGGATAGGTTATCGTTTCAGTCTGGAGGTTTGATTATGATTTATCAATTGATATTTCTCTGCTTTATTATTATCTTACTGCTTCACCATAATTTATCAAACAAGAAAAAAATACAAGAAATTGTTAAAATTCTTGATGATATTTATTCTGGAAATTTAGACAGACGATTGATTGTTGATGAAAATTCAGAAATAGGTAGTCTTGTTT
>CANOLA010000038.1 GCA_947566705.1 uncultured Lachnospiraceae bacterium
ACTCTTCAAATGGCGCAGGGATCTGAGCCGGTGCTGGAAATTGATCCGGAATTTATCCTGCAGGTTCTGAATGATATTCTTTATGGTATAGAACATAGGGATTCCGTGTTTTTGCTGGATGTCATGAGGTATGGTCTGCTGGAGATTTATTATTATATTGGAACGGAATTGCAGGGAGAGGGGAAATCATGAATAAATCAGTTTATGAAAAAAATATGGAGGCTTTGAAGAAAAAATATCCGGTATGGGCATATATTTTAGAAAATGTGAAACGGAAAAAACGAAATTTTGATGTAATTGCAGAGCAGAGCCTGATGGGGGAAACAATTCTTAAGGTTAAACAAGATGGGAAAGAACTGTATCTGAATGGGAAATATGCTCCCTCGGCTGTGATTGACCGCTGGTTTGAAAAACAAGGAACCATTGAGGAGTATGCACCAATTATTATTTTAGGAATTTCTAATGGGGAGCATATTCGCCGGATTATGGAGAGCGTGCCAAAGACTTGTAACATTCTGATTTATGAACCGTCGTTTGAATTGTTTCGTCGGGCGATGCAGGAGGTGGATCTGTCTTTTGTTTTTCAGCCGGATATCCCGGTTGGTCTTATGGTAAAAGGTATTAATGAGAATGAAAGGGCAGCATATTTTTTCCATTTTATCTCATATGATAATATGACTTTGCTTCGGTACTATATTTCCGGCAATTATCAGGAACTTTTTCCAGAAGAGACAGAGGAATTCATAGGACGCTTGCAAAAATATATTTCAGATATTGAAGTTGCATGGAATACGAGAGTTCGTTATACTGATGTGAAAGCAGTAAATGTACTTGCCAATTTGCATCATTTATATGAGGGTTACAGTATCAGAGAACTGTTTGGAATGTTGCCTGAGGATATTCCGGTTATTATTGTTTCGGCAGGTCCCTCTTTAAATAAAAATATTTTGGAGTTAAAAAGGGCTGTAGGAAAAGCTTGTATCATTGCAACGGATACTGCGATGAAACCACTTTTAGATAATGGGATTTTGCCGGATTTGTTTGTAATTATTGATGGATTAAAGCCTGAAATACTTTTCCGGCATAAAGATATATCTAAGGTGCCAATGGTTACAATGATAGCCGTGTCTACGGAACCTATGTCCCTGCACAAAGGGAAAAAGTTTTTTTATGCATCTGGATCTGCATTTGAAGAAGAGCTTACAAGGGATATATTGATTGAAAATGGAACGGGTGAGCGTGTGATACCAAATCTTATGTCTGGTGGTTCTGTGGCAACATCAGCGTATGCACTTGGGCTTAATATGGGTACAAGAATTGTAATTCTTGTGGGACAGGATCTGGCAATGACAGAAAATAAGACTCATGCAGATGGTACATTTCAGGATGAGATGGATCAAATTGATGTTGAGAGTGGTATGTATTTTGAAGTTGAGTCGGTAGACGGAGGAAAAGTATTAACAAGGGCTGATTTTGATTTGTATAGGAAGTGGTTTGAAGATCATTTTAAGGAGTGGAGTCATGTTAAAGTGATTGATGCGACTGAAGGTGGGGCGCTGATTCACAATACGAAAATTATGACATTGAAAAAAGCAGTTCAGAAATACTGCCGGAAAGAGTTTAATGTCAAATGGCATATTGCCCGCTGCAAAAAAATCTTTACTGAAGAGCAGAGAAAAAGGGTTCTGGACTATTTTAGCGGTTCACTGGATAAACTTGATGAAGTGAAAAAAAAGGCAAAAGAAGGTAAGGGTTATTATGAACGCTTGGAAAAACTGGCGGATAAAACAGTGATTTCAGAGCAGGGGCTTGGGAAGGTTTTGAAGAAAATAAAAAAATTTAACCATTATATGGAAACGGATTACATGGCAAGAATGGTCATGGATAGTCTGGATGGTTTGAATTTTACCTTAAGACCGCTGGCATATCAGAAGCAGGATGACCAGAATTGCGAGCTTATGGATGTGGCAAAGCAGGGACAGGTGCTTACATACGGGGTAACAGTGGCGGCGGATGAAATTAAGTTGATTGCGGAGGGTACCATTGTGAAATACGCAAAAGAGCATCCGTTGCAAGACGGGAAAGACAAAGAGGAGTAGGAAATGGCACTGTCGGAACAAGAATTACTGGAATATGCATGCGAACAGTTTGAAAATGGGAGATATGATGCGGCTTTGGAAGCATTTATACTGGCATATACAAAAGAATATGAACAGGAGTGGGTGCTGGAGAATGTTTATAACTGCTACATGGCAGGGAACGAAGCAGAGTTTCAGAAAAATTATGAACTCTGGAACACTGGTGAAAAACCGGCATATGAAGAACTGACACTGGATTTTGTTCCATATCGTGAGGGCGAGTATTATGTCTATGACAAAAAGATACAGAGTTTCAGGGGGATTTTTTCCATGGACAGCGTGAAAAATGCTGTCCGGCAGGAGGATTTCCAGTGGTTGGAATTTAGCGCACTGGCAGCAGCAATAGACTGGGATTGGAGTAATCTACCCGGGATTCTGAAAGAAGCCGGATTTCATAGGGTTTATGCAGTCTGTCAGGACATGAACCGGTGTGCATCATATTTTAAGATTCCGGAACTGGCAGAGTATGCAGGAAACATTATGCTGTTTTCAAGTATGGAAGCGTTTCAGCACTATTTTCATGAACACACTTCTGTCTATCTGCCCAAAATTTGTACAGGGATGGAGGATGGGAAAAAGACATTATTGGAAATTTTAAATAAGGAGCATGAGTACCGTCTGACTCCGGAAGGACGGAATACGGACAATGTACTGCTTACCATTGCCATTCCGACTTACCACCGTGGGAATTTGGTGTTGGAGCGCATGAAGAATCTGCTGCCAATGTCATATGATGCAGAAATTGAGATTGCAGTTTCAAAAAATGGCACGGAGTTATATCAGGAAGAGTACCGGCAGGTTTCCCAGATAGCAGATGCAAGGATGGTTTATTATGATCATGAAAGAGCACTGTGGCCGACAGAGAACTGGCGGTATGCGGTGGAAATGTCGCATGGGAAATATGTTTTATTTGTTTCGGATGAGGATGATGTGGTGACAGAGTCACTTGAGCATTATTTAAAGGTGCTTAATGAACATCCCGAATTGAACGTGGTCAGGGCAAAAACAGTGTTGCAGTATTGCCATATTTCGAGTCGGAGCTATAAAAAAAAGGGACTGGATGCATTTTTGAATTTTTTTATGTGGCAGAATTATCTGTCTGGTCTGATTGTCCGCAGAGAGGATTTTATCGAAGAGAATTTTGCACATCTGGACAAGTTTTCAGATAATGTGTTTTACAAAAATTATCCCCATGAGTGGTGGTGCGCAGTGCTTAGCCGAAAGGGAGACAATCTCGTTGAACCGAAAATTCTGATTTGGGAAAGGAATCAGGATGATTACAAGGATGAACTGGCATCCCTGCCAAATTACAGTACCTATGAGGCAAGGATGCAGCAGTTTGACGGAATCGTTGGTTTTCTGCACTGGTTCATGGATGGGGATGCGGAAGGGGCAATGTTCGGCTTGGAATCCGCCATTTATAAAACTGTATATTATATGGGATTGACGAGAAAAATGGGACATGACAGTGAGCGTGAGCATTTTGAAGAGTGGGTTGAGCGGTTCAGCATTAAGGTAAAGAATATGGTAGATGATTTTGGGATGAATGAGGAACAGAAGGCGGCGGTTCTGGAGTTTCTAGAGGAACAATGCTTTAATGCACGGGAAAAGGCGGGGATATAGCATGATAAAACTTTCTGATTATATATTTAAATATTTAGAGAGAATTGGAGTAAATACAGTATTTACTTTAACAGGCGGCGGCATTATGCATCTGGTGGATTCCATGGGACACAGTAATATGGAATATGTCTGCTGTCATCATGAACAGGCTGCAGCGATTGCGGCACAGGCTTATGATATGTATAATGAACAGCTAAGTGTCTGTCTGGTGACTACGGGACCGGGAGGAACCAATGCATTAACTGGTGCTGCGGCGGCATATGTGGATTCCACACCGGTCATCTATATGAGCGGGCAGGTGAAGAGAGATGATTTTGCAAGTCTGCGTGGTGTCAGACAGTTTGGTGCACAGGAAAATGATATTATAGCAATGGCAAAGCCTATAACAAAATATGCTGTTCTGGCATCTGAACCGGAAAATATTGCATATGAACTGGAAAAATGTGTATATCTGGCAACACATGGCAGGAAAGGACCAGTGTGGATTGACATTCCTCTGGATGTACAGTCAGCAGAGATAGAGGAAAGCAGTCTGCGCCATTATATGCCTGAGGAAAAACAGAAGCCGGATTTGAAACAGACAGCGGAGCAGACCCTGCAGCTGCTTAAGGAATCCCAAAGACCCGTGCTTTTGGTGGGACAGGGAATGAAATCCGCAGGCGCAGAAGAACTTACACATCAGTTTGTGGATTTGACGGGAATCCCAGTTCTTGCGACATGGCGTGCACTGGATTTTATGGGAAGTGAGGAAGAGGGATTTTTTGGGAGTCCGGGACTTCAGGCACCGCGGTATTCCAACCTGATTTTACAGAGTGCAGATGCTTTAATTGTATTAGGAAGCAGAATGGACAATATGATTACGGCATTTAATGAAGAACATTTTGCTTACCGGGCAAAAAAAGTGGTTGTGGATATTGATGAAAATGAAATCAAGAAGCTTGCTATGACAAGGATTGTACCGGTAGTTGCGGATGCCAGAGAGTATATGGAGGTCCTTGTAAATGAACTCCGGTGCCAGGATGTCCAGTATGATTTTGGCGAATGGAGGAACAAATGCCAGAAGATTAAGGAGCAGTTTCCGATATTCAAAGAAAAACAAGATAAAGAGGAAGGCGTCAGTCTTTATCAGGTTACAGAGGAAATCTCCAAATATGCAGACAAAGAAGATACGATTGTCATATCTTCGACGAGTCGCTGCAATACGGCAGGACATATAGCATTTAACCATAAGAGGGGACAGAGAACTATTTCATCCATGGGAATGGGTTCGATGGGATTTGCGCTGCCTTCTGCGGTTGGAGCCTATTATGCCAGTAGAAAAAATAGGGTGATTGTCATTGAAGGTGATGGAAGCTTCCAGCTGAATATTCAGGAGCTGGAAACAATTGTTTCAAATCATGTAGATGCAAAGATGTTTATTTTTAACAACAATGGATATGCGGCAATCACAACTATGCAGGACCGGAATTTTGACAGCTTTTATGTGGGAAGCAATGAGAAGAGCGGACTGTATATGCCTGATCTGGAAAAGATTGCCTTTGCATATGGTATTCCATATGCCAGAATAGAGAAGAATGAGGAAATTGCAGAAAAAGTAAAAGCCGCAATGGATGCTGACGGACCGTTTATTTGTGATATCATGGGTTCCCTATGGTTTGATGAGATCCCGAAATGCATATCTTCGGTTGATAAAAAGACGGGGAAACGGATATCGGCATATTTGGAAAATCCATATCCATATCTGCCAGAGGAAGAACTAAAAAAAATAGAAAAGAGTTTGTTAAAATGAAAAGAGAATTACCTTTAGTAAGTATTTTAATACCTAATTATAATCATTCGCGGTATCTGGACCAGTGTATTCAAAGTGCACTGGCACAGACATATCCAAATAAAGAAATTGTGCTTATGGATAATAATTCCACGGACGATTCCATAGAGGTTGCCAGAAAATATATAAAAGAAGGGGTTCTTGTATGCAAGAACCAGAAGAATATATGGAACAGGAATTACAGAATGCTTGCAGAGGAATTTTGCCGGGGTAAGTATTTTATCCTCTTGTGTGCGGATGATTATCTCATGCCGCATTTTATTGAAAATGCAGTTGCGATTATGGAAAAATATCCGAGTGTGGGATATGTGCATGGGGAAAAGGATTTTGTGACTGCGGAAGAAGAACTTATTGAAACAGATCCGTTTTACAAATGCAGTTTTGTTGCTCCGGGAAGAGAGACAATGTCTGTTTATATGGTAACAACGGTTGCGCATCCCACCCAGGGTGTGGTCCGGAAAGAGGCTTTTGATTCAATTGGCGGATATGATATGAGTATTACCCATATGAATGCAGACAGATCCTTGTGGTTTTATTTGTCCTATGAGTGGGATGCAGCTTACATACGGGATAAAATGTGCCGGATCAGAATCGGATGCCAGACAGAAACATTCATTACACAGGAAAATTTTCGTCATCCTATTCTGTGTCATCTTATAATAAAAGAGTTTGTAAGTTTCGCCCGTATGAATAATCTTCCTGCTGTATATGGAAGGGAGGAAGAAGCCCTGAAACGGCTGGCAGGGGAGTTTGTAGGATATGCCGGAGGAATGCTGCGTGTAAATAATATAGAAAAGGCGAA
Source organism: uncultured Lachnospiraceae bacterium (assembly GCA_947566705.1). GTDB lineage: Bacteria > Bacillota > Clostridia > Lachnospirales > Lachnospiraceae > Roseburia. The sequence continues at coordinate 6,392 of CANOLA010000038.1, forward strand.
GGCATATCTGGATTATGCTCAAATCCTTTCAAGAAATATCGTGGAAGAGGAAATTTTTTTCAACTTTAGTCAGATGGTTAAGAAGGGAACAGTGAACAGAAGTTTTTTGGAAGAGCAGGAAAAAAAGACTTTGCAGCATCAGAGAAGTTATGAGCCGCCGCAGGGTTATGAGGAAATTAATCTGGAGGAAATTGTGAAATGAGGGATGAAAAAGTAATACAGGTTATAATTCCTACTTATAACAGTGCACGGGATTTGGATGCCACAATGGAAAGCATCAGAAAACAAAATTATATCCCTGAAAGGATATGTGTTACAATTGTGGATTTTGGTTCATCAGATGGTACATACGAAAAGGCACTGGGTTATAACTGGAAGAATTTGGGGGTATACACAAGACCGTTTCAAAAAAGGTGGAGAAGCAGAATTTCCGATATTGCGAGAATGCTGGGAATTGCTGATTATAATATGTACCAGTATTATTTTATTGTGCTTTACCCAGGGGATGTTATGTATCCGAACTGTTGTTCTATGCTTTCATACAAATTCAAAGAGAATTATAGGCTAAATCCTGAGATGGTATTTTGTGAGAGCGATATATTTGACAGTAATGGAAATATTGAGAAACAGAAACCATTGTTTTCTCACGACTGTGTAATAGATGGGGAAAAAGATATTTGTGAATATATAAAAAGGGGCTATAAACACCAGATTTTTTCAATGACACAGAGCTTTTATATGGCGAGGGATGTAGAGTGTTATGAGAGGAATGAGGGAAGATGCTGGAACAAATTAGTTCATAGAAATTGTGGGAAGATGGCAGTGTATATAGAAAAACCACTGGTCTGCACAAAGAGAATCATATATGAAGATGAGCTGGAGGAAATTCTGCATATATGGGAAAATTTCCTTGCTCTTGAACAATGTACTAAATGGAATATGGATAAAAACTTTATTCCATATGCCAGTGAAAATTTATCTGAATATGCATTATGGAGAAGTTTTTGTTTATACCAGTCTGGAACTGATGAGAAGGCAATGCAGGATTGCTTTATGATTTCCAGGGTTATTTCACCGGGGATAGAGGAACGGGAGATATACCAGAAAATGAAACAACTGGTTCTGGAAGGTGATATACAGCAGGAAAAAATAGTGGAACAGTATTTCCGCGAGCAGAATTAGGGAGTAATTAATTAATGGTTAGTGTTATAATTCCGGTATATAACGGCGAAAAATATCTTGCTGAATGCATAGATTCTGTACTCAACCAGACGTACGAGGATATTGAAGTTATTTTGGTGGATGATAAATCCCCGGATCATTCCATAGAAATTGAAAAAGAATATGCCGAATCATATCCGGATAAGGTCAGGCTGATTACTTTGGATGAAAACAAAGGTGTTGGGAATGCGCTTAACACAGGCATTCAGGCTGCCAGTGGGAAATATTTGATGATGTTAGGCGATGATGACTGGCTGGATGCAGATGTTTGTGAAAAAGCTGTATATGTGGCGGAGAGACATGACTGCGATCTTGTGGCAGTTCCCAGAAAAGGCTGGATTGGGGAAAGAAGTATGTTATACCGCAGCCTGCCGGAATGGTGTTATGGGAAGATGTCTCTGAAAAAGAAAAAGGCTGCACTAGTGCATTTGGCAAATGATGCAGGCTTTGTTTATAACGGTTTAATTAAAAAAGATCTGTTTAATCGGCATGGATTGAAATATCCGGGCATCATACCCAATGATATCCCGATGCATCCATTTACGTTAGCATATTCGGAATACACTGGCATAATAGAAAATAGTCATTATAATTATAGAATACATGAAAAATCCATGGCACACCAGAAAAATGGAAAGTTATATTTAAATATCCATAAAGCCGCACTGCTGATGCGGAGTAAATTTATAGAGAGAGGATTATATGATATATTTAAAGAGGAAGTGGATTTCTGTTTTATATTAGGAGCGTATTACTATACAATATTTAATTGTCTTGCAAGATATGATGAACGCCCTATGGAATTAATGCACAAGATGAAAGAATTAATGCAGGAATTAATGCCCGAATATGATAAAAATACTTATATCCCGGTATTCTGGGAGAAGTGGAAATTAGAGATACTAAAAGCAAATGACAAGTCTCCTGAAAAGCTTGCAGAGCGTTTTCCTGATTGCGATGCTTTTTTGGATATGTCACATGATGGCACCTTAAAGGAAATATTTGGGGACTGGGAAATGGATAAAAAGACAGAAGCTGAAGCGATGAGAAAAGACTGGGGAGAAAGGTAGCGTAATGAAGATTATCGGAGTAATACCGGCACGGTACCAGTCCTCGCGTTTTCCGGGGAAGCCGCTGGCTGACATTTGTGGAAAACCGATGGTTTGGTGGGTATACCGGCAGTGTAAAATGGTAGAAGATTTTGATGAAGTGTATGTTGCCACGGATGATAAGAGAATTTATGATGCATGCAGGTCACTGGATGTACCGGTCTTGTCAACTTCCGGGGAGCACATGACGGGAACGGACCGGATAGGGGAAGTGGCTGAAAGGATACAGGCAGACCTGATAGTAAACATTCAGGGAGATGAACCGCTGCTTGAACCGGGGACGATCAGGGCAGCGATTAAGCCGTTCTACAGCAACAAGGATATCCAGATTACAAATCTTATGACAAAAATCATGAATCCGGTAGACGCAGTGAACCCGACCATACCCAAGGTGATAACAAATCGTGACGGTATTGGGATTTATCTTACGAGGGCAGCAGCACCGTATCCCAAAGGAAGCCTGGGGTATGATTATTTTAAGCAGGTTTGTGTCTATGGTTTTCGTCCGGAAGCCCTGAAGTTTTACTGTGATTACGGGAAGAAATATGGCAAGGCAAAGGTGGAGGCCATAGAAGACATAGAAATATTGAGGTTCATTGAAAACGGGTATAAAGTACAGTATATTGAGGTTGATTCCGATACCATAGCTGTGGATACCGCAAAGGACCTGGAGAAGGTAAGGGCTGTTCTGGAACAAAGGAAACAGCTTGTTATTAATAACGGACTGGAGTAAATAGATGAAATGAATCAGATATGGGTTCTGGACTGTACCCTCAGGGACGGAGGATACTGCAACCAGTGGAAATTTGGTAAGGAAAATATTCTTAAAATTGTATCGGGCTTGCAGGATGCCGGAATCCAGATTATAGAGTGCGGTTACTTGTCCGGGAAGTGGAAGGAAACTGGGGATTATTCTAAATTCAGAACTGTCAGGGAAATTGACATGCTGCCCGGAATAAAAAAAGGCAGTGCGCTGTTGGTGGCAATGATTAATTATGGCGAATATAGGGAGGAATGCCTGCCGCTGTGCAGCGAGACAGTGCTGGACGGAATCAGGGTGGCATTTCATAAAGCTTACTGGAAGGAAGCACTTTCATTCTGCAGAAAGGTGCAGGAAAAGGGATACATGGTGTTTGTACAACCAATGGTATCCCTGAATTACACGGACGGGGAATTTCTTGAACTGATACATGAAGTGAATAGGTTTGAACCATATGCCTTTTATATTGTTGACAGTTTCGGTTCGATGAACAGGCAGGATCTCATCCGTATTTTTTATCTGGTTGACCATAACCTGTCAGAACGGACAGCCATAGGTTACCATGCACACAATAACATGCAGCTGGCATTTTCCAATGCACAGGTACTGATGGAAAGGCACATTGGGAGGGAAATACTGGTGGATTCCTGCGTGATGGGAATGGGCAGGGGGGCAGGCAACCTGAATACGGAGCTGCTTGTGGAATATCTGAATGATGCCGGTATGGGAAATTACATTATATCACCACTCCTGAATGTTATTGACGAGGTGGTAATGCCCTTTTACCAGAAAAAGCCATGGGGATATTCTCTGCCGAACTATCTTTCGGCAAAAAACAACCTTCATCCGAATTATGCAACCTATCTTGAAGAAAAAAGCACACTGACAGTTGACAGTATGAATGAGATTTTTCAGTATATGGATGAGGAAAAGAAAAACGAATTTGACAGGGAATATATTGAGGAATTGTATTTGTCCCACTTGTCGGAATCTGAAAATAGGCAGGATAAAGTATCTGGATTTGGGAAGGTGATTAAGGGAAAAACAGTCCTTGTAATTGCGCCTGGAAAATCATCGTTTGTCCATAAAGACAAAATATGCAGGCTGCTGGAAAAAAAAGATCTTGTTTCTATTGCGGTAAACCACAGTTATGCAGCCGCTGACACGGATTACATTTTTGTAAGCAACCAGAGACGTTTCAGGGAACTGGACAGGGGAGTGCACGGAAAATGCATTGTGACCTCAAATATCGGGGCAGGTGACGTTTATTTGCGCACACCGTACAGGGAACTGCTGAACGCACATGAAACAGTTTTTGACAATAGCGGATTAATGCTGGTCAGGTTCTTAATTAATCTGGGGGCAGGTGAAATATGGATTGCAGGAATGGACGGATATTCTGCAGTGCCTGAGGGCAATTATGCCAGAGAGCAGATGGAAGTGCATATCCAAAAGGAAATGATTGAGAAAAGGAACAGGGGGATGCATGAAGTTCTGATGGAATATATGAAGGAAATACCGGTTAAGTTTATAACAGAAACGGTTCTGGGATAACTGGCAAAAAAGAGTGCGGACATGAAGAATAAAATAATTATTTTTAGAACTGGGTTAACGGGAGAGAGAATTTATGATGGAATTAGCTTCGAATATAGTTTTGGCTGATGGAAGAATAGCAGTACATGTGTCTGATGTGCCGCAGATTAGCACTTGGGGAATGCACGATATGATGATTGCAGAGGCTCCTATTTATTTAGGAAGAAGTCAAATCGATGCAGGATATATTGGATGTTTTACACAGATTAATATGAGAAAAGTTCAGTCATTATCAACAAACTGTAGCATTGAATGTGAAAGTATTGGAAGATTTTGTTCAATTGCACACAATGTATGCATTGGGATGGAGGGACATTCCACATCGTTTCTTTCGTCAAGTACATTATTCAAGTTTAATGCTAATTCAGATTTTGCATTTTCAGATTTTCTGCCGAACATAGATAAAAGCTGGAAAAAAGAGATGGCAGAAAAAAATTTGGCGTCCTGGAAAAAACCATTACCAATCATAGGAAATGATGTCTGGATTGGTTATAACTCAACAATATTGAATGGAGTAAAGATTGGAGATGGTGCAATCGTTGCCGCCGGTAGTGTCGTTACAAAAGATGTGGAGCCATATGCGATTGTAGGGGGAGTGCCGGCTAAAGTGATACGGTATCGTTTCGACAAAAAAATAATTGATAGGTTAATTAAACTAGAATGGTGGAATTATGGACCTGAGATTACAATAGGATTGGATTTGTCAGAACCTAATAATTGTATAGAAAAGATGGAGGAAAGGGCATTTAATATGAAAAAATATAGACCAATAACAGTTGAATTTGATCCACTCAATAATAGTTACGATGTTTATCAGGAAAGGCTATTTTCTGGCGACAGACAGAAGTCTGTGTAAATTTCCAATTGGGGACCACTGCAGTATTTCCATTGTGAAAACGTAGTAAGAAATTTGTAAGTCCGGGAAAATAAAAAGGAGTATACTGGAATACATGGAAAGAATAATAATTTTTGGAACCGGTCTAATGGGGGAGAAGGTTTATAAGGAGGTGAAGGAATCTTGTGAGGTAACAGGATTTCTGGATAATAATCGGTCAAAATGGGGGGAGGAGTTTTACGGACATCCTATTCTGGGCAATGCTGAAAGTTTGTCCGGAACTGTTTATGACAGAATTATTGTCGCGTCAGTGACGGGAATGTATGCTGTCAGGGACAATCTGCTGGCTGAAAAAATACCAGAAGAAAAGATAGATATGTCATTTGTTGAAAAACCGGCACAGAGAAGAATTAGAAAATTATTAGGTAAAACTGTGCTTTTTAAACCGGTAATGAATTTATATAATGTTTCATGTCAGTACTTTGTACCCTGGTTCATGCGGATATTTGGTCCGGTTGGATACTTTAGAAATTACATCATCTTTCCTGTATCCGCTTTTTTTAGAAAACACAGAATCAAGCCATTTTATAATAAAAATCTGCAGCATATAGACAGTTTCCGCAACAGATATAGAGATTCCGGGAGGCGTTGTTTTATTGTTGCAACAGGTCCCAGTTTAACTCTGGCTGATATAAATGAGCTGCATGAAAATGGTGAATATACAATAGGCATGAATGGGATTTACAAAATATTTGATAAAACTGTCTGGAGGCCGGATGTTTATGTTTCGCTTGATCCGTATGTTGAAAAAAAGGTAAGGGATGACAAGGATTTTAAACCGGGGGAATTTAGCAAAGATATTTCCCTTTTAAATGCACTTTTTATAAAACCGGGCATGTATGAGGATGTGTACTTGTTACATACATGTCCCAAAAACAACTGGTTTAAAGTCAGTGATATGGAATACGATCACGCGAAAAACGCAAAATATAATCCGGATATTGTATCCGGTGTTTTTGGCAAATATGTGATTACAAATACAGCCATTGAAATCGCGGTTTTTCTTGGATTTAAAGAAATATATCTTATTGGTGTTGATAATAATTATAGCGGGAAATCCTCACATTTTTATGAAAAGAATCAAAAAAATGAAGAGGAGGATATGGCGGCACGGGCATTGATTCATGCTGCGACAGAATGCTATGAATTTATGGAAAGGGAAACAAAGAAACATGGCATTCATGTTTATAATGCAACCAGGGGAGGGAGTTTGGAAGCATTTGACAGAGTTGATTTTGATTCCCTGTTTGATGCTTAAAGTTTGTTAGTTCGGAATAAATAAAAAACAGAATTGGGAGAATGGTATGCAAATAGTTAAATATGTATTCCAGCCCCACGGTGATGAACGCGGGCAGCTGGTTGCTCTGGAAGAATTTAAGGATATTCCGTTCCGAATCAAGCGTGTTTATTATATGTATGATACGGCTGATGGATTTGTAAGGGGAAAACATGCGCATAAAAAACTGGAACAAATTCTGGTCTGTATCCACGGAAGCTGTAAAATTCTTCTTGACAACGGTACGGAAAAGAAAATTGTGCCGCTGGAAAAACCGTATGAGGGGGTATATGTGGCAAGTGGCATGTGGCGGGAAATGTATGATTTTTCAGAGGATGCTGTGCTTCTGGTGCTTGCCTCGGAATTGTATGACGAATCGGATTATATCAGGGATTATGATGAATTCCTGATATCAGTGGGTGCAGGAAAATAACAGGAGTAAAGCAGAAAAGAAAATCATGGAAGTACCTTTTTTAAGTTTAAAAAATATCACAGATAAATACAGTGCGGAAATCCATCAGGCAGTTTCAGAAGTTATTGACAGCGGCTGGTATCTTAAGGGACAGGTTGTGGAGAAATTTGAGAGGCACTATGCAGAATTCATTGGTACAAAATACTGTATTGGTGTTGCAAATGGACTGGATGCCCTGATCCTAATTTTACGTGCATATAAAGAGCTCGGCATTATGAAGGACGGTGATGAAGTGATTGTACCGTCGAATACATATATTGCATCCATTCTTGCCATTTCGGAGAATGGTCTGGTTCCGGTTCTGGTGGAACCGGATATCCATACTTATGAGATTGATGATTCCCGGATTGAGGAAGCCATTACCGGACGCACGAAAGCAGTCATGATTGTTCATTTATATGGCAGGTGTGCTTATACCGAAAAAATTGGGGATATCTGCAAAAAGCATAATCTGAAGCTGATTGAGGACAATGCGCAGGCACACGGATGCAGGTATGGGAATAAAAGAACCGGTAGTCTTGGGGATGCGGCAGGACACAGTTTTTATCCGGGGAAAAACCTTGGAGCACTGGGAGACGGTGGGGCCGTTACAACAGACAGCGGTATTCTGGCTGATGTGGTAAGAAAGCTTGCCAATTATGGTTCAGGGAAAAAGTATGTGTTTGAGTATAAGGGGCGAAATAGCAGGCTGGATGAAATACAGGCAGCGGTGCTGGACGTCAAACTGGCACATCTGGATGAAAACAATAAAAGGCGGGCTGCGATTGCATGCAGTTACATTGACGGGATTACAAATCCGGAGATTATCCTGCCGGACAGACCGTTGGCTGGAAACAATGTTTACCATATTTTTCCGATTCGTTGCAGGCAGAGGGACAGGCTGCAGGAGTATCTGGCAGAACAGGGAATCCAGACGCTAATCCATTATCCGGTTCCGCCACATAAACAGGACGCTTACAAGGAGTGGAATGAAAGGAAATATTCGGTCAGCGAAGAAATACATGCAACAGAGCTCAGCCTGCCGGTTAGTCCGGTCATGACAGAGGAACAGACTGAATACGTAATCCGTAAAGCTGACAAATGGAAATAAACTTTAAGGATATGCATTTATCTGGTGGATTGCTGTATTTACAGGAGAATAAGGCAAAAGGAGCATGAAAATGATTGTAAGGCGTATATCGGATCTGGAATATAAAAAACGACTTGCCAATGTAGAAATGAAGTACAACCAGATGGAGTTCTGTGAATTTAACCGGAAGAAAGTAAGGGATATTCACTATCTGCTGTTTTTGGATGATAAAAAGGAACGTTTTGTAATTCCTTTTGGTGAAGAGGGCGGATGTTTGTCAGCCCCGTTTTCAGCACCTTTTTGTCTGCCGGGGGAACTGGGAAAAACAACTTCTGCTGAACATTATCTGGAAGCTGTGTCTGCCCTGGAAAAATATGCAGAAACAGTCGGTGCAAAAAAAATTACCATAACCTTTCCACCGTTTCTATACGGGGAGCGGAAAATTAGTTACTGGCTGAATGCCGGGTTTTTATGTGGATGGAAGCTGGCAGGAATGGATCTGAATTACGTCCTGAATTTAAAAAATATTCGGGATAACGGATATGAAAACCTGATAGCATACAATGGTAAAAAAAACCTTCGTATTGCGCACGAAAAGGGAAACACCCTGTACTGCTGCCATTCGGAAGATGATTTTAAGAAAGCATACAGGGTTATTCAGATAAACAGGGAGAGCAAGGGATATCCCCTGAAAATGTCATTTGAACAGGTTGAGTGGACAAGGCAGTTTGTGAAAGGGGAATGGTTTTCTGTAGTTCATGAAGGGGAATGGGTTGCTGCAGCAGTGGTGTTTCCGGTGACAGGGCATGTGGCTCAGGTGGTATACTGGGGCGATATACCGGGAAATACCTGCAGGGCAGTTAATTTTCTTGCAGAACAGCTGGTGGTTTATTATACGGATAAGGGGTTTGATTATCTGGATATCGGACCTTCTACGGAACACAGCAGACCTAATTATGGATTGATTAGTTTTAAGGAGAGCATAGGTTGTGAGGCAGGAAGTAAAGCCATATTAGAGAAAGCGGTTAATGGCTGTATGAAAGGAGATTTTATTCGATGAACAAAGTGGTTATATATGGGGCGGGCCCATACGGAAAAATTTTTTTATCCGAAGTAAACAGATATGGAATAATTGATATTGCTGGGTTTACAGTTGATATGGCATTCCTGAAAGAAGAGAAAATTGAAGGATTACCGGTGGTCCCGTTTGAAGAGGTGGATAAAATATATCCGCCAAGACAGTATGACATGATTGTTGTATGTGGATATACCAGAATGAGAAATCGCAAGGAAATGTATGACAAAGCCAAAGGGAAAGGATATACGTTAATTAATTATATCAGTCCGGGGGCATATCTGGAAAATGAGATACGGATGGGCGATAATAATATTATCTTTTCCGGCAGTGAGATAGGATATGATGGAAAGATGGGCTCCGGTAACATTGTAAGGCAGAATGTATATCTGGGACATGAATTTCTTATGGGAAGCCATAATATTATTTCGGTGGGATGTATAATAGGAGGATATTCCAGAATCAGTGACCTTTCATTTTTCGGATTTTCGGTTACCTCATCTGGATTTAAGAACTTTGGAAAAGAATGTCTGGTCGGAATGAGGAGTGTTGTTACCAGGGATGTTGAGGATTATGCAACCGTATATGGGAGCCCGGCCAAGGTTGCTTCATATCACGAAGATACAGGTGTGGTGATTAAAGAAAAAGCTGGCAAAGGAGAGGGCAGTGATGAATAAGCTTGTTGTAAATTTTGCCCCTACGGGCATGCTGATGAGAAAGAAGGATACTCCATATATACCAATTAGTCCACAGGAAATTATTTCAGATGTAAGGGAAGCAGTTGGTATTGGAATTTCAAGTGTTCATTTACATGCAAGAAACCAGGAAAATGAAGATCCCTGCTGGGAAAAAGAGCGTTTTGCTGAAATTATTTCAGGAATCAGGGAATTTGCACCAGAGCTTGTTATATCTGTTACAACCAGCGGAAGAGTATATAATACACTGGAAAAGCGGACAAATGTGTTAGAGCTGGCTGGAAGTCTAAAACCTGACATGGCAAGCCTGACTTTGAGTTCTTTGAATTTTAATAAGACAGCCAGTGTGAATGAACCTGCAATGATTCGGAATATTCTTGATATAATGAATGAGAAAGGAATCAAGCCTGAACTGGAAGTATTTGATACAGGTATGGTCAATTACTCCAATTATCTGATTAGAAAACAACTGTTGAAGCCTCCATATTATTATAATGTGATTTTGGGTAACATATCATGTGCCCAGCCGACACTGCTTCACTCAGGAGTTGTAATAAATGATATACCGGACGATTCAGTAATTGCATTAGGCGGAATAGGAAATGCACAGTTAAACATTAATGCAATGGGAATTGCAATGGGATACGGAGTGAGGGTTGGATTGGAGGATAATATCTGGTATGATGAGAAAAGAACTGGGTTAGCAACAAACCTGGATTATTTGAAACGTATAAAAGGAATTGCAGATTCCCTGGGAAGAAAAATATGTTCACCGGCGGAACTGAGGCAGATGCTTGGATTAAAAAAAGGAAACGGGGAATACGGAGTGCAGGATTAAACATTAATTATAAAGGAATATGATATGAGAAACATAGATAGTTATGAAGAGCAGTACGTAAGCAAGGAAGATTTGGCAGGGCTGTTTGAACAAAAATATCAGGTGAAATACCGCCAGAAAATTGTCACCCAAGGTCTGCATAAATACAGGCATAATTCCATTCTGGAAGTAGGGTGTGCCATGGATTCACAGGGAAATTATATAGAGGATATGAAAGAGTATGTAATTGTGGAACCCGGGCATGAATTTATTGAAAGGGCAAAAACTGACCTGGAAGGGAAAGATGTCCATTATGTAGAGGGATTTTTGGAAGACAAAATAGAAATATTAAAGAACTGGAATTATGACTTTATTATTGTTGGCAGTTTATTACATGAATTAGAAAATCCGGCGTTGTTTTTGGAGAAACTGCAAAATTTATGTAATAAAGACACGGTGGTTCATGTGAATGTACCGAATGCCAGGTCAGTACACAGGTTGCTGGCAGAAAAGAGTGGATTTATCAAAGATGTGCATTTGCTAACAGACAGGAATGAACAGTTTCAACAGCATAGAGTATTCGACCTAGAAACTTTATCACTTTTAATTCAGGAGGTCGGAGGGGAGATTTTAGACAGGGGAAGTTATTTTATAAAACCATTTACACATGAACAGATGATGCAGTGTCTTGATGCTGGGATAATCAGTGAAGATGTCATGGATGGTCTGGATAGGCTGATAGATTATCTGCCGGATCTGGGGAGCGAGATATATGTAAATTTTCGGTTTTTATGATGTTTATGGTGATAAGACTTCTAAAAACATTGGAGGAGATGACAGGTAATGAAAGATAACAGAAAACCATTATTCATATTTGAAATGGCAAATAACCACCAGGGAAGCGTGGAGCATGGCAAGAATATTATTCGTGAAATCCGCAAAGTATGTGACGGATTTCCGGAATTTGATTTTGCTTTTAAATTCCAGTACAGGGATCTGGACACGTTTATTCACCCCGACTATAAAGGTCGGAAAGATATTAAAAATGTGAAGCGTTTTCAGGATACCAGATTAAGTATGGACCAGTTTCAGGAACTTCTGGATGAAGTTCGTAAAAACCGTTTTCAGGCAGTCTGTACACCTTTTGACGAGATATCCGTTGACCGGATTGCAGAGCAGGGTTATGACTACATTAAGATAGCAAGCTGTTCTTTTACAGACTGGCCTTTGCTGGAAAGGATTGCAGCAAAGCATATGCCGGTTATTGCTTCCGGAGCAGGAAGCAACATAGAGGATGTCCGTAATGTGGTGGATTTTTTCCGCAATCGGAACATTCCGTTATCCTTAATGCACTGTGTGGCGGAATACCCGACGGAAAATGAAAGATTACAAATGAACCAGATTGATTTTTATCATGAACAGTTTCCGGATATCAGAATTGGGTTTTCCACCCATGAGGATCCGGATAACATGGTGCCAGTTAAGATGGCAGTTGCAAAAGGTGCAGAAATATTTGAAAAACATGTAGGACTTCCAACGGATACCATTACTTTAAATGGATATTCCGCAAATCCGGGACAGGTGGAAAGCTGGCTTGCCGCAGCAAAAGAAGCTTATGATATATGCGGAGTAAATGGAAAACGGTATACTTCAACAGCCAAAGAGCAGGCGGATCTGGCAGCATTAAAAAGAGGTGTATTTGTAAAAAGACCATTGGAAGAAGGCACTGTTATCAGCATGGATGACATTTATCTGGCATTTCCTTGTAAGGAAGGGCAGATAGTGGCGAGCGATTTGTCCAAATACAATAAAATCCAGTTAAAAAGAGACATTGAAAAAGCGGATATGCCGGTTATGGCTGAAGAAACAGAACAGCTTAATACATCTGTGGTAACACTGGATATTGTAAAGCAGCTGGTGTCTCTGCTCAAGGAAAGCAATGTGGTAGTTCCTGCCGGAAGCAGCTGTGAAATTTCCCACCATTATGGCATTGAGAATTTCAGGCAGACCGGAGTGGCAATGATTGACTGCGTGAACCGGGAATACTGTAAAAAGATTCTGGTTGTACTTCCGGGGCAGTCTCATCCGAATCATTACCATGTAAAAAAAGAAGAGACTTTTGTTGTCTTGCACGGAAATCTTAAGATGATACTGGATGGAGTGGAAAAGGTATTGCATAAAGGAGATATTATGACTGTGGAGCGGAATGTGAATCACAGTTTTGCTTCGGAATCGGGATGTATTTTTGAAGAAATTTCAACGACACATTATCCAAACGATTCTTTCTATTCAGAAAGTGGAGAGTTTGTGAAGCCAAGAAAAACCATGGTACATTTTACCCGGGAAATGCTAAAGGTGATTAATCAGGATGAGTGATTGCCGAAACAGTTTATGGATTAAAAATAAAGGAGATAAATGCAATGGGCAGTACATTAAATGAAAAAGAACAGGCGGGAAGAAATTACTTAAAAGAAAAAAAGCCGTATGTTTTTGAAAAGGTTTCAAAGTTTACTGAGAAATATAACCGCGGGGAGAGCATTGCAATCATCCAGCTGCAGTATAAATATATGTGCAATATGCTGTGTGAACACTGCTCCATTGAGGCCTACCAGAAAAATGCGGCAGGGAAAAGAAGCCTTACCCCTGCTGATGTGGCAAGTCTTGCAAAACAGGCGGATGAGATGGGACTTGCAAGATTTGTGATTTCCGGAGGCGAACCAACCACGTTTCCAGATTTGGACGAGCTTGTTGCGGCGATAGATCCGGAGAAGTTTTTTATCAACAGTGATTCAAACGGGTATCTGCTGGCTGAAAAAGCAGAGCACATGAAAAAAATCGGTATTGACAGGATTCAGTTAAGCATTGACAGTTTAAATCCGGAAGAACATGACGAGTTCCGGAGAAAACCGGGCGCATGGAAGCGTGCAATGGAAGGAATTGCAGAGTGCAAGAGGGTTGGTCTTCCTCTGTATATACAGACCGTCGTGACAAAGGAGCGTCTGTATTCAAATGAATTTATAGAATTCCTGGAGTATTTCAACAAGCAGGATCTGAATGTTTTTATTTCTTTTGCAAAACCGGTAGGGGCATATGCGGGACACTTTGAAAGCATGGTGAATGAAAAGGACATTGCATATGAAAAGGAACTGGAAAAGAAGTATAGGCTCTGCACGCATCTGACGCCTGGATACGGACTGGATATGGGGTGTATTGGAGTAAAGGGATTTGTTTCCGTGACGCAGTATGGCGATGTACAGCCATGTCCGTATTTCCACTGTTCAATAGGAAATATTTTTGAGACTCCGTTTAAAGATATTATTGAGACCGGAATGAAAATAAAATATTTTGGAGAACATGTCGATACATGTCTTCTGGCAGCAGACCTTCCATGGGTAAAAAAATATGTGGCAGATAAGATTTATGGCAAACCAGTACCTGTACCGTATACAGAGGTGTTTTCAGAAGAGGACATAACAACAAAACCGTACTGGAAAGATAAATAGGACTGTGTGAGGTAAACAGACGGTGAACATGGAGAAAGTTCTTGTGACAGGCGGGACTGGCGTTACAGGGGTGGCGCTGGTCCGGTATTTATTGCAGCAGAATAAAGAAGTGACTGCTATCGTGAGAAGAAACAGCAGCAGAATGCGATATTTGCCTAAACGACAGAATTTACATATCGTTGAATGCAATTTATCCGATTATGATAAAATTGGAGATAAGGAATTAGGGACTGGATTTTCTGTATTTTATCATCTTGCGTGGGATGGTTCGACTGGAAAAGAAAAGGTTGACAACAGAAATAATATGCAGCTGCAAAGCAGAAATATTGAATATGATATAAGTGCTGTAGAGTTATGCAGACGGATAGGGTGTCCGGTTTTTGTTGCAACAGGAACCCAGGCGGAATATGGAAGGTGTGAGACTGTAATAAATGAGATGACAGAGACACATCCGGAAAATGGTTACGGCTGTGCCAAGTTGTGTGCTGGTCAGATGACAAGGATTTTATGCAGAAAATATGGAATCCGGCATATATGGGCAAGACTGTTCAGCATTTACGGTCCCTATGATGGTACGCAGAGTTTGATTTATACCAGTATTCTGAAACTGATGTCCGGTAAACGTCCACAATATACTGCAGGAGAGCAGATCTGGGATTATTTATATTCTTTTGACGCAGCAAAGGCTTTGGTTTTACTTGGCGAAAAGGGCAGGGACGGGGAAAATTACTGTGTTGCAAATGGAAAAGCAGAAACCCTGCGGTCCTGCATTGAGAAAATACATGAGGTTGTAAATCCTGACATATCGCCAGTATTTGGTGAAATTCCATATGCCCCGGACCAGGTTATGAGTCTGCGTGTGGATACAGGAAAATTACAGCGTGATACCGGGTTTGTGCCTGAATATACGTTTGAAGAAGGTATCAAAGAGATTTTTGCATGGAGCAGGGAGGAACTGCAGGTTTTAGGTGCGGATAATGAATTCATATGATTATTTGGGAGAATTACTGAAAAATGAATTAAAGCCGGAAAAGGGACTTCCGGAGCCGGTATTTGAATTTATATCATCCGTGACGCCGATGGTGAATGTGGATTTGCTGGTCAGGGACGAAAATAACAGGATATTACTGTCATGGAGGGAGGATAAATTTTCCGGAAATGTATGGCATATCCCGGGAGGTATTATCCGTTTCCGGGAGAAGATAGAAACACGAATCCATCAGGTTGCAAAGCGGGAACTGCATACGGATGTTATCTGGAACGGACAGATTCTTGCAATAAATGAAATTATGTCCAAACATCAGGAACGGGGACATTTTATTTCTTTTTTAGTGGAATGTAAACTGGAAAATTCAAAGGAACTGCAAATTTATGAGAAAGAAGATAAGGACAGGAAGGCAGGGGAATTATTCTGGTTTTTGGAATGTCCGGATAATCTGATTGAGTGCCAGATGGAACCATACAGGAAATATTTCGCAAAAGAGAGACTGTAATAAAGGGTGAGACAATGCAAAAAAAATGCAGATGCTGTGGAAATTTAATTGACGGAAAACCGATACTGGAATATCATGATATGCCGGGAGTGGCACAAAATTTCCCTGACAGGTATTCTCTTGAAAGAGATCAGGGGATTCAGCTGAAAATATACCAGTGCCAGAATTGCGGACTAATTCAGTTACTGGATGATCCGGTTTCTTATTACCGGGATGTAATCCGTGCTTCGGCGGTTTCAGAGGAAATGAAGGCATTTCGAAGTGTTTATTTTAAAGATTTTGTTGATAAATATCATCTAAACGGGAAAAAAGTGGTTGAAATCGGAACGGGCAAAGGTGAATTCCTTTCGTTAATGAGGCTGGCAGGTGTACAGGCTTTTGGAATTGAGCATTGCAAAGAATCTGTGGCAGAGTGTAACAAATCCGGGTTAAACGTTTTTGAGGGATACTTGGAGCAGGCTGATTATGAGATACCACAAGCGCCGTTTGATGGTTTTTTTATTATGAATTTTTTGGAGCATATACCAGAACCAAATGTATTTCTGCAGGGGATTTGTAATAATCTTGCAGAGAATGCAGCAGGGCTGGTTGAGGTACCGAATACAGACATGATTTTAAACAATCTGCTGTTTTCTGAGTTTATGCTGGATCATCTTATGTATTTTACGAAAGATACTCTGACACATCTTCTTGAACAGAATGGTTTTGAGGTTCTGGAATGTAACAGTGTCTGGCATGATTATTGTCTGGCGGCAGTTGTCAGGAAACGTAGTCCGATGGATTTGACGGGGTTTTATGCCAGACAGAATGAAATTACCAGACAGATTCATGAATTTATTGATTCTAATGCAGCGCATGGAAGAAAGACGGCAGCCTGGGGTGCCGGACACCAGGCCCTGGCTGTGATGGCTCTGGCGGATTTGAAAGGAAAGATAGAGTTTGTAGTGGATTCCGCTGTATTTAAGCAGAATAGATATACTCCTGGAACGCACATTCCAATTGTATCTCCGGATGTTTTATCAGAACGACAGTCTGAAATAGGTGTAGTTTTAATTATGGCAGCAAGTTATTCAGATGAGGTTGCACGGATTGTCAGGGAAAAATATGAGAATATGGCAGTTGGAATTTTAAGGGATGACGGAATCGAAGAGGTTAACCGGTATGAACGAAAAGATATGTAATATAAAGGAGGATAAGACCATATGAAATTAACAAAATGCTGTCTGTTTCCATGGAGTTTTATGCAGATTCACGGAGGAGGGATGATGCAGCCGTGTGCTGTTGGACCTGACACGGATTTGGGGGATTTTTTGATTGACTATGTAGAAAAGAAGAGTGTCTGTGAGGATTTCCTGAACAATGAAGGACTGCAGATGCTGCGAAAGGGAATGCTGACCGGAAATCTGCGTCCCATGTGCCAGAATTGCTTCTTTGTCAGTAATGACCTGATTACAGTGGAAGAATTTCAAAAAAGACTGAAAGAGTATCTTTCCTCCAGACTGGGAACGTCAGTGGATTTGGAAACGGCAGACCTGACAAAAGTGTATGCCTATAACTGGATGGCAATCAGTTTTACCAACAGGTGTAATCTCAGCTGTATATACTGTGTGCAGTCAACCTTAAAAGGCAATAATCCATATTTTAAGGCGGAAATTCCGTATGAATATGCATCGGATATTCTGGATATGATGGCTTCAAAGGGTATTCAGAGAATTTCCACCTGCGTGGAGGGAGAGGCTACACTGTATAAGGAGTGGCAGTCTATATTCACGGATTTCCACAGAAAATATCCGCAGATTGAGATGTATATGACTACGAACCTGAACCGCAGGTATTCAGATGAGGATCTGGAACTGCTGGTGTCTTATACAAAACTGGATGTCAGTATGGACAGTCTGAAGCCGGAATTGTATTCATATCTGAGACGGGGCGGAAAGCTGGAGCTTTTGCTGGAAAATTTGGATAAAATAGATGCCAAGGCAAAGGAAATGGGGGTTGAGGGACCTGAAATTCTTTTACATATAGTGGTATCGGACAAGACCTGGACAGAGATTAAGGATATTGCAGAGTTTGCATTTTCGAGAGGATATGGTATTCAGCTGGGTAATTATGAAGAGAGGAGAAATACTATAGCCTGCCAGAAGCATATTTTAAAGCCAATCAACCAGATGGATGAGGAAGAGCAGAATGAAGTGCGTGATATCATCGAATGGGTGCGCCGGGAAGCGGCGGAGAAGAACTGCAGCTGTGTAATTCAGGGAGATATTTTTAAAAAGGTGGATAAAAGTGTAGAGCATAATTACAACCGGTTTTCTATTACGGATGGTCATCCGGTATATAAGGCTTTTTTGGAGAAATATCCGAAGGGAGAGCCGGGCAGGCATTTTGATGTGGTATATGACCGGGACAATATTTCTTATGCAGGCATTCTGTTCCACAGAGGTGAGTCCCTGAAGCTCTGTGGTTTGCCGGAGAATCTGCAGTTAGTAGTCCGTGAAGTCAGCGTTTATAAGGAAGGGGTTGTATCCGCAAAATATAATCACAGGGTTGAACCGGGGTACAGGAGGAAAGTATCCGTTCCGGCTACAACATTTTTCTTTGAACCGGTGTTTAAATCAGACGATGTGGAAGCGGTGCTGCTTGATGTATCAGACTGGTGGACTGAAGCGGAGGATTGATGACAGGAAGGAGCGAAAAAGGATGAATTATACAAAAAACTGTTTGCTTCCATGGAGCTATATGCTCATACATGCCGGCGGACTGATGCAGACATGTCCTTGTGCAAGTGACATTGAGATTGGTGATTTTTTACTGGATTATATTGAGAAAAGGGATGAAAATCCGGATATTTTTAACAGGGAGAGCCTGCAGATGGTCCGTAAAGGGCTTTTAACAGGCAATCTTAGAAAAATGTGCAGAGATTGTGCATATAATACGGCTGAATTAATTACAACAGATGAGCTGAAACAGAAAGTGATTCAGTTACTGCAGAGTGTCAGGAAGGATTATCAGTATCAGGAAGGGGATGACCTGACGAAGCAGTATGCATATACGACAATCGGCGTGGGATTCAGTAACCGCTGTAATCTCAGGTGCTTGTATTGTAACCAGTCTGTCTGCGCAGATACCAATCCTTTTTATAAAGCGGAATTTCCTTATGAATACGCAAGGATTGCTTTGGAATATTTTGTGAATAGAGGTGTTAAAGGAATTATACCAAGTGTCGAGGGTGAAATTACTATTTACCCGCACTGGTATGAACTGTATTCAGAATTTCACAGAAACCATCCGGAAATTAGTCTGGCGATTACAACGAATCTTAACCGGGAATACAGTGATGAAGAGATTGAACTGCTTGCCCGCCACAACATTCTGGATGTCAGCTGTGACAGCCTTGATCCGGAGGTATATAGTAAAATTCGTGTAAACGGCAGGCTGGATCTGCTGCTTAAAAATCTGACAAAAATAAAAGCCAAAAAAGAAGAACTGCATATTCAGAATACGGTTATAACGATTCATATTGTAGTTTGTAATCTATCATGGGAATCTCTGGAGGAAGTCAGTGAGTATGCTTTTGAGAATGGTTTTGGCTTGAATATTGGAAATTATGAGGAGCGGGCAAATGCAAGGGGCTACCGTGAACATCTGCTATGTCCCATCAGCCAGATGTCGGGGGAAGTGCAGGAGAAGGTATCAAAAATCCTGAACCGTATCAGGAAAAGGGCAGAAGAATTGGGACTGGACGAGAGACATTTTGTCTGCCATGGTGATATTATTGAACGGCTGAATAAACAGGTGGACAGAAATTATCATCGTTTTGAACCGGTGGAAAATATTTGTTACCAGCAGTTTTATAAGGAGAATCCGAAGGGCTCTGAGGTTTCCTTTCTGGATATTGTATATGATGACAATAATATCGCCTATACCGGTATTCATTTCAGGGAGAAAACCCCTGTTGTATTAAACGGGCTGGCAAATATAAAGCGGGTAGTGGTAAGAGAGGTACTGGTCTATAAGGAGGGAAAGCATTCGCCGAAGTTTGACCAGAGAACGGCACCGGGATACCGCAGGGTGGTTACAATAGAAGATGGAACGCTTGAAGTTATTCCTCAGGGATTTACGGAGGATATAGACAGTATTCTGGTTACAATTGAGCCGTTGCGGGAGAAAGATGAATGAAGGTAAAGCTGGACGTAAAAACTGCTGATGGTAAAAAAACTAATGTGGTGCTGCGGTGTTATGTCAATCATGTTAATGCGGAGATTGGAAGACGTTTCCGGGAGGCTGTTATTATTTGTTCGGGCGGTGCATATGCGTTTCGTTCAGAGACAGAAGGGGAGTATGTAGCAGTAAAGTACCAGGCCTGTGGGATGCAGGCTTTTGTACTGGATTACAGTGTGCAGGTTCCTTTTCCGCAGGCACTTTTAGAACTGGCTGCTGCGGTGCAGTATATCCGGAAATATGCGGATGTACTGGATGTTAATCCGGAGCGGGTAATGGTATGCGGATTTTCGGCGGGAGCACATTTGGCGGCAAGCCTCGGAGTATTTTGGAACCATGAATTATTAAGGAAAATCTATCCGGATGTCCGCTCAGTAAGACCGGACGGTCTGATTTTGTGTTATCCTGTGATTACGGCAGGGGAATATGCCCACAAAGAATCCATTGCTAACATAGCAGGGATGATGTCAGAGGAAGAGCAGGCGATTTTATCATTAGAAAATCAGGTATCGGAGGATATGCCGGAAGTTTTTTTGTGGCATACACTGGATGATGATACGGTTCCGGTAGAAAATACTCTGGAATTTGTTCATGCTTTAAGAGAACATAAAGTGCCTTTTGAACTTCATATTTTCCCTTCGGGGAAGCATGGACTATCTCTGGCAACAGAGTTTACAGCAGTGTCCGAGGATCATATTAATGAATCCGTGGCACAATGGTTTGATTTGGCAATTACATGGATAAAGGCGGGGGAATCAAGATGAGTGATCAGATGTGGCTGTCTTCCTGTATGGACTTGATTCAGGGAAATGACGGGATTTCAAATTGTGTGATTGAATATTTTACTGCTGATGAAGATAAATATATCTATGGCATGAACCGTCAGGCTGCAGTTTGTCTGGAAATCTGCCGTGCCATGAAGGTACCCGTAAAAGGGGTAATTCAGACGGATATTCTGTGTAATATAGGTGACAGGGCAGGATACTGGAAAAGTCTGATGCAAAATACAGGGAAATATACACTGGATCAGGTGGTTTCGGAAAACAAAAATGCATATGTTCTGATGACGGTAGGTCAGGAGAATTATGAAAAAGCAGAGACGGTTTTAAAAAAACATGGACTAGTTCATTTGTACCGTTGTGAATGGACGACTAACCAATATTTGAGACAGATCGCTTATACCGTCTATGAGAAAAAAATGGAAGAATGGTTAAGGACATCAGGGATTATATCGGATTGAAGGGAAAGAGGATAGGTTATGCTGGATTTAAAACATAGATGGGCACTGGTGACAGGGGCAAGCAGAGGAGTGGGAAAGTCAGTGGCAGAAGGGCTGGCTTCTTATGGTTGTAATCTGATACTGCACAGCAGAAAAAAAGAACATACGTTATCTGACGCAGAAGAATACAGACAAAAATATGGCGTGGAAGTAGTTTGCGTGGAAGCGTACCTGGAAGATAAGAGACAGGTAGAAAAAATGCTAAAAGAAGTTGAAAATTTGAAGAAGGACATTGGGATTGTTTATAATGTTGCGGCAGTCAACAGTAATGTACTGGATTTTTTTTCAGCAGGTTTGGAAGAATATGAAACCATTTTTTCTGTTAATGTGTTTGCAGTGGCACAAATCTGCAATTATTTTATCCCGAAGATGTTGCAGAAAGGGTTTGGAAGAGTGATTAATGTGGTAAGCTCTGTAAATAATGAACCCAAAGCGATGGTGTATGGTGCCAGCAAAGCCGCTTTAATCAAACTGACAAAGGAGATGGCATATGCGGTTCATGGGACAGATGTGATGATAAATATGGCAGATCCGGGCTGGGTTCGGACAGATATGGGGACGGATAATGCGCCGACGGCTGTGGAGGAATGCAGGACAGGGATGTTATTAGGTACTGTTATGGAAGACCATATTTCAGGAAGATACTTTTGTGCCGGAGATTATTATGGAATGGATTTGGAAGCGGCATACCGGAAAGAAATAGAACAGCCTTCTGCCAGAATCCCGGATTTTCTTAAAGGCAGTTTGTGTCTGCCTAAAGTAAGCAGTTTAAAGGAGTTCAGGGAAAAATATGCAGAATTTATTACCTCATCTCTTAAAAAAGTAGTATTTGGAGGGGGAAATCAGGCAAAATTTTTTTTGGATGTATTTGAATATACAGGCTGTAAAGTTGATGCGGTGTTATGTACAAAACGGGCAGAAGGTATACATGATTTTCATGGAATACCGTTATACGGAAGAGAGAAATTTCCGTTTACAGCAGAGGAATGTGTAATTATAATTGCGATTACAGAACAGCACGTCAGACAGGTGGAACAAACTTTGCAGGCTCAGGGTTATCGGATATTGCCATCATATAGTATCCTATATACGGTGGATAACTGGAGAAAAGAGAATGGGCAGCCGGTTTCTAATGTATTCGAATATAAGACAAATACATTTAAGGGAAATGGAATTGGACAATTGTGATGAAGACAGATTTTATAGATGAATATCTGAAACAAAATGCAGATGAGATTTATCCGTATTTCGTGTCGAAGCGAAAAAAGTACTTGTTTGGGGCAGGGCAGCAGGCGATCAACTGTGTTTATTTATTTCGGCTTCTGGGAATAGAACTGGATGGGATTCTGGTCAGTCAGCGTACAGTGGATAAGTTTTATGATCTTCCTGTCTGGCAGATGGATTCTTTGAATGCAGACAAGCAGGATGTCGCCGTTTTGATGGCGCTTAATCCGGTAACCGCAGTGGGGGTACGGGGACAGTTGGAGAACCTTGGCTATGATGAAATCTATATTTGTCAGGATTGGGAGAAGACAAATGATGCCGTCAAGGAAGCAGTGAGTCTGGATTTTTATAGGAATAATGGGACAGATATTTCTTCTGAATATATTCAATTAAAGCAGTGCAGATTTTTGAATCCTTTCCGGGAAGACCGGAGATATAGGCAAATGCTAATGGGGACAACCTTTACTGACTTGATTGTTCCGGGAATCTTTAAAGAAAATATATATCAGAACCGGTTGATGTATGATATAATAGAAAAGAGTTTCAATAATGCGGAAGTTGTATTTGATGTCGGGGCAAATGCAGGAATTTTTGCCGGATATGCTGCGGCACTGGGGATGATGGTGACAGCATTTGAGCCGTCGCGGAGTATTTTGCCATATTTGCACAGAAATGCTTCGTTGTATTCATCTATACGCATAGAGGAATCTGCGGTATGTGGTGAAGATGGCGAAAGTCCTTTTTATGACAAGGAAGATTACCCGAAGTATAGCACATTATTAAATCCGGGGGTGCCGGATTACAAGGTATATCAGGTAAAAACTATTTCTCTGGATACTTATATATCAGATACTGGGCTGAAACCGCAGTTTATACGGATTTATGTAAATGGAAGCGTAAAACAGGTGATACATGGTGGAAAACAGTATATTTTGGATAATAGGCCGATTATTTTAATTGGCTTAGAACATGAGCCGGATGTTTCAGGGATAAAGAAGATGATACTGGAATGCAATACAGAATATCAGATGCTTGAATGGGGCGGATATTTATATTTTTATTAATTAGATTCTAAGGGAAGATATTATGGAACCAAATTATGTGATATGGGTAAAAA